>JBFZBL010000313.1:0-10726 GCA_041308485.1 Phycisphaerae bacterium
ACGACGCTCTTCCGATCTGGCATATAAGCAAGAAAGGGCCGAGTGTCGTGCGGTGGGTTTTGTGCGAGAGCAGTTGGAAGGTGATTCGTTACAGTCCTGCTATGCGGGCATTTTATGACAGGATACATGCGGGTAAAAGAGACCGCAAGAAGATAGCGATAGTTGCGGTGGCAAGGAAGTTATTGAGCATAATGCGTGCGATGCTTTTGACTGGCGAGATGTTCAACGAAGAATACGTCAGTAGCGTGGAATACGGGAGAATTGAAAAGTTGAAAAAGTCGGCTTAAGGATTATTCAGGCGGCGGGACAACGAAAGTATCCTGGCCAAGTGTAAAGGTGGGCCTTTTGGCACCACGTCACTGAGAATAGGAGCTTTCGGCTGTATGAAGTTTGATGTGCCGTCAGTAATTGGTGAGCACGAATAGGAGTGTAGGCAGCCGGCCCGATAAAAATCCCGCCGCATTTTTGTCCTCGGCCCCCCAGTTGCTTGCGAGGGGGCCTGCAGGCAAAAATGCTTGCTCTTTAAAAATGAAAATTATTATAACCGTTGACACGGCTCTGCTTCATAGGATTAACACGGATTTACACTGTATAATTCAAATCTCTGTGTTATCTGTGTAATCTGTGGTTAAAGTATGGCTGATGATAACGTTTTAGTGGAAAAGGGTGAGGTAAGCGAGGCCACACTTGGATTTATGCTCAAGCTTGCGGGGCCGATTGTCATTACGACCGTTTCTTTTACGCTTCTGCAATTCGTTGACCGGATAATGGTCTCTCGCTTAGGAACAGCGGCATTAGCTGCGGTGCTGCCAGCGGGGTTTACCGCCTCGATACCGGCGGCGTGCGTGATGGGCGTTTTCGCAGGACTTGGCACGTTTGTCAGCCAGTGTTACGGGCGAGGCGAGAAAAAGGAATGCACCAGCTACTTCTGGCAGGCCATCTATATGGGCATGGCGTTTTCTCTTTTGATTCTTGCGATATGCTGGCCGCTTGCGCCAGCAATATTCCGCTCATTCGGCCACGAGCCCCAGGTCGTCGAGCTGGAGGTCATCTATTTTCGTATCACACTCATCGGCAATATAGCCGTAGTGTTCGTCTGGGCGGGTGTGCAGTTTTTTATGGGCATCCACAGGCCCGTGCTTTCGATGTATGCCTCGCTGATTGCGCAGGTCGTAAATCTCTTTATGAATTACGCCCTGATTTTCGGCAAGTTCGGTTTCCCGGAGATGGGAATCGCGGGCTCAGCCTGGGGAACGGTAATCGGCATAGCAGTCGGCGGCGGGATAAGAATGATAACATTCCTGAGCAGCGGCTTCAGGACCGAATACGCCAGTATGAGCATGCTCAAACCTGATTTGCGAAAAATGGCGGATCTGCTGAAAATCGGACTGCCCGCGGGTATTGAATTAGCATTCAGCGCGGGCGTCTGGGGAGCGATATTATTCTGGTTAGTCGGCAGGTTCGGCAAAGAGGCGCAGGCGGCGACGAGCGCCGCTCTGGCATGCACAAATCTTTCTACGATGCCCATCGAAGGGCTCAAGACCGCGATATCCGTCGCTGTCGGCAAATCCATCGGCGCGGATAAGGACCACATAGCAATCAAACAAACCCGCCTGTGCCTGCGTATCGCACTTATATATATGGGAATTGTAGGACTGGGCTTTTTGTTGTTCGGCAGGATATTTATGCGGATGTGGTCATCCGACGATATGGTGATACAGATAGGAGCCGAAGTGCTTGTTTTCGCGGCTATATACCAGCTCTTCTACGCTTCGAGGACCGTTTACAGCGGTGCGTTGCGCGGGGCAGGCGACACAGTCTGGCTGGCAATCTTCGCACTTGGTGCGGCGGCTATTCTCGCGGCGGGCGGATTTGTTATAATAAAGGTGTTCCCGAATTACGGGTCGCTTGGCCCCTGGGCCGCGGCAACAATGAGCATCATCGCGGCAGGATTGAGTAATCGTATAAGATTCAAGAGCGGCAAGTGGAAACAAATAGACCTGTTCAGCCGCAGACCGGTCGAGCTGGAAATGACTGAAGAATAATTCAGGAAGTATGATTTTATGAAAAAGGTGTTCCATCTGATAATTTATGCCGCCGTTGCTCTAGTCGCAACTCCATGTTTCTCAGAGGAGCCGCTGGCAAACGCTAATCTCGAAGGTCTGTACGCCCGGTCAATTGAGCAGGTATTGCGGCTGCCCCCGGAGCAGATTGACACGGGCACGGCCGCTTTGATTGTTTCCGAGGCATGGAGTGATATGGTCGCGGGCAGGCGTTATCAGCAACAGCTCGACGACATCGCGACTGAAATCATCAGCCGGCTCAAAGCGAAGGACACACCACTGGGCGCTGCAGCAATACCCGTTATCAATAATTACCTGTTCAATGAATTGAAATTCAAAGCAATCGATAAAGCCACCGACCCATACGACCTGTTCCTGCACTCCGTTATGGACAGACATCAGGGTTATTGCCTGAGCCTGTCCGTTCTATACCTGGCCGTCGGTGAGCGGCTGGGTTTGCCGCTCTACGGCGTAGTTGTGCCGGGACATTTTTTCGTCAGGTACGACGACGGCCGCGTGCGTTTTAATATCGAAACGACCGCCAGGGGCAACACTGCCACCGACGAATACTATATCCGGGAATTCAAAGTCCCCAAAAACAACAACACCATTTATATGACCAGTCTCAACAAACGCCAGACGCTCGGCTGCTTCTTCAATAACCTCGGCAACGTCTATGGAGCTATCAACAATGTTGACCAGGCGATTGCCTCGCTGCAATGGGCCGTTTATATCAACCCGTCACTGGCCGAATCACGAATAAACCTCGGCAATAACTACATGCTGAAGAACCGCGTGGATGACGCGATAACTGAGTATCAGGCCGCAGTTAAACTCAATCCGGACAACGCCAAGGCCCACAGCAACCTTGCCAACGCCTACCAGAAACGCGAATGGTTCAACGACGCGATAAATGAATACACCGCCGCAATAAAACTTGACCGCAGCATGGCAGAAGCATATCTCGGCTTAGGTCTCTGCTACAACAAACTCAATCAGCCGGACAACGAAATCGACGCGTACCGCAAGGCGCTGGCGATTAATCCGAATATGTTCGAGGCGCTGGCGAATCTCGGAGGCGTCTATTTCAACAAAGGCGATTACGATGCCGCCATCGAACAATACAACAAGGCCGCCCGCGTAAACCCGTCCAGCGCCGAATTATATTATCAGCTCGGCGCCGCGTATTCCAACAAGAGCGACTACGAAAACGCCGCCAAAGCATATCTCAAAGCCGTGGAGCTTGACCCTAAAATGGCTGATGCGCACTATGGCCTTGCTTTTGCCTACTACAAGCTGAAAAATTACGGCTTGGCTATGGAACACATAAAGACCGCCGAAAAACTCGGCAAAAAAATCGACCAAACCCTCCTCAACGCCATCGAAAACAAGAGGTGATTGTTCACATCCGGCAGTATTCTCAATTTTACAGACCTCATCTGCAATTCGGGAAATATGTATATTGACAATCCCCCCTATAGTTGTATGATTTCTTCGTGGCACTTCAACCTCGCAACGGCTGGCGGCAGGTTTAACATCAGACAAATTAATTAAAAGGAGATGGCTATGAAATGGTTGCAGGAATTCAAGACGTTCGCGGTCAGGGGTAATGTGGTGGATATGGCAGTCGGTATCGTAATCGGTGCGGCGTTCGGCAAAATCGTGACATCTATTGTGGCCGATGTGATTATGCCCCCCATAGGGGTGCTTTTAGGCGGCGTCGCTTTTAGCAAGCTTGCGATAACACTGAAGGCGGCAGTACCTGCAATAGAAGCTACCGCCGATAAGGTCGCGGTCGCCGCTAAACCTGCGGTAACTCTCAATTACGGCAATTTCATTCAGACCGTCATTGACTTCACGATTATTGCCTTCGCGATTTTTCTGCTGGTCAAAGGGATTAACGCCCTGAAAAGAAAAGAGGCCGCCAAACCATCAGAGCCGCCTCTTCCATCGCCTGAGGTTACGCTGCTGACCGATATACGCGACCTGCTTCGCAAGGGCTAATGAATAGTTACCGCTATGAACTAAAAACTGTATCTTGTATTTTTGAACTTTATAAATGATTTTGGGAAAGGGGAAAAAATGAAAACTGCATTAAAAATTGGATTGTGCCTGGTAATTGCCGGCTGCCTGCTGAATTTTACAGGGTGCAAAAAAAAGGCCGATGAGGCCAAACCCGCCGCCGAAGTTAAGGCCGAAGCCGCCAAGACAGCTGCCGAAGTTAAGACCGAAGCAGCCAAGACAGCCGTCGAAGTTAAGGCCGAAGCCGCCAAGACAGCCGCCGAAGTTAAGGCCGAAGCAGCCAAGACAGCCGCCGAGCAAATTAAAACCGCGGTTAGCGATACCGTGCCCATAGCTGATGTTCAGGTCGAAGCCGACAAGATGACTGTCGAGCAGCTCAAGGCCAAGGCGATGGAATACAAAAACCTCATTGTTGCCAAAAAAGCAATGATTGAACCACTGGTTGCCAAGTTAAAGGCAATTCCACTTACCGAGCAGATGGGCACCGAAGCCAAGGGGCTGCAAACCGACATCGCGGCCCTGAATAAATCAGTGTCCGCCCTTACCGAACGTTTCCAGATTTACTACAACAAACTCAAAATAATGGGCGGCGATGTTTCCGGCCTCCAGTTATAACAGTGCTGACTGGTAAATTGCTGATTAACCGTTCTCACAAGAGTTCCGTCAATCGCTCTTTGTGAGAAAAGTGTTTTTTGATATGTTTTGAGGGTGCCAAATGAAAACCAAAAGAATATGCGTTTACTGTCTTGCTACATTGGGACTTTTATTAGCTGCCGCTGTTCCTTCTTTTGCTCAGGATGTCAACGCGGACCCGAACTCTGGTTCGGCACAGGCAGCGGGCCCGCAAAACATCGTTGAAACCATAAAAAATTTCCTGATTACCAAAGGCGCCGCTTTTGCGATAGACCTGCTGGCCGCGATTCTCATCTTCGTAGTCGGCCGCTGGCTGGCAAAGTGGATTTCCATACTTATCGGCCGGGCAATGACAAAAGCCAAGGCTGAGCAAATCCTTGTTACCTTTGTCCAGCATATGTGCTACTTCGGCCTGCTTGCGTTCGTGATTATCGCAGCTCTCGACCGGGTTGGTATTAAGTTGACAGCCGCGATAGCTGTACTGGGCGCCGCGGCATTGGCCGTCGCCTTTGCCCTTCAGGGTTCCCTGTCGAATTTTGCCGCCGGCATACTTATGGTGATCTTCAAACCCTTCAAAGTCGGCGACTTGGTCAGCGTGGCGGGAACGCTGGGAACGGTGCAGGAAATCCAGATTCTCAACACGGTACTTAACTCCCTCGACAATGTTCGTATCATTGTCCCCAATGCCCAGGTAACAGGCGGCACCATCAGCAATTACACCGCCAACCCTACAAGAAGAGTCGACCTGGTCTTTGGCATTTCTTACGGTGATGACATTAACAAGGCAAAGCAGGTAATCGAGTCCGTTCTCGCCGCAGATTCAAGAATACTCAAGAGCCCGGCCCCCACGGTTGCCGTTTCAGCACTGGCCGACAGCAGCGTTAATTTTGTATGCAGACCCTGGGTAAAACCAGCGGATTATTGGGACGTTTACTTTGAAACTACCGCCAAAGTCAAACTTGCGCTTGAAAGCAACGGCATTACAATACCGTTCCCGCAAAGAGATGTGCATATAAAAAACAAAACCGCCTAAGACAGATAACAGGCAATATGTATAAACCAAACGGCCGATCTGGCCGCGAGGTGTGTGATTTGATTGAGCCGGAAAGAATATCGCAGCTCAATAATTGTCCGGTGCGCAGCCGGGGCAGATATGTCATTTATTGGATGCAGGCTGCGCAGCGAACCGAATACAATCACGCTCTCGAGCTCGCGATTGAAAAGGCCAACAAACTTAAACTGCCTGTCGTATGCGTATTTGGTCTGACCGATAATTACCCCGAAGCCAACCTCCGCCATTACACTTTTATGCTTGAAGGTTTGCGACAGACCCAATCACAACTCGAAGATAGAAGCATAAAGTTTGTAATCCGCCACGATTCTCCCGATTCGGCAGCTATTAAATTAGCGAAACAGGCATCAATGGTAATCACGGATGACGGCTATCTGCGGATCCAGCGAAAATGGCGAAATACTGCTGCCAAGAAAATCGATTGCCCACTGTACGAGGTTACGACAAATTTAATTGTCCCCGTCAGACAGGCATCATTAAAAGAGGAGTTTTCCGCAGGAACATTCAGACCGAGAATTACCGCGAAAATCGGCTATTACCTGAAGAAACTTAATCCGCTAAAACCAAAGTTTAATTCCCTGCGTTTTGACTTTGACTGTTTCGATATAGGTGATATTAACAAGGCGATTGTTAACCTGAAAATCGACCATTCGGTAAAAACAGCAGAAAAATTCAAGGGCGGAACAAATTACGCTAAAAAACTCCTGTCTGAGTTTATTGAGCAAAAGCTCGACCGTTTCGCCGATGACCGAAACGACCCCAATCTCGATTGCGTTTCGCATCTGAGTCCCTATCTGCACTTCGGCCAGATATCACCGCTATATGTCGCTCTTGAGGTTATGAAAACCAAAAGCCCAGGCAAAGCTGTGTTTCTCGAAGAATTAATCGTCCGCAGAGAACTAAGTCATAACTTTGTGTGGTTTAACCGAGATTACGACAGTTTCAACGCCCTGCCGCCCTGGGCCAAACGCACGCTGAATTTTCACAAAAGGGACAAAAGGCAATATCTCTACTCGCTCGACGATTTGGAACAGGCAAAAACCCACGACCCATATTGGAATGCCGCACAAAAGGAAATGCGGCTAACCGGCAAAATGCACGGGTATATGAGAATGTACTGGGGCAAGAAAATTATCGAGTGGAGTAAAAATCCGCAGCAGGCATTCAAAGCCGCACTGCATCTTAATAACAAATACGAGCTTGACGGGCGCGACCCGAACGGGTTTACTGGCGTTGCCTGGTGCTTCGGCAAACACGACCGCGCCTGGTCGGAAAGACCGATTTTCGGCAAAATCCGTTATATGAACGCAGCAGGGCTAAAAAGGAAATTCGACGCGGACGCTTATGCGCTGAAAATAGACGGATTGGAAAGGGACGCTGCTGATGGCAGGTAAAAAGTTGACGATATTCTGTTTGATGATTTTTTGTTCGACTCTTTTTGCACAGGGCGGGGAGGACAACAACTCAACGTTTTTGTTAGGGCCGGGCCTGGTGATTACAGACAAGCCCTACAAGGGCGTCGATACGAGTGTGTTGCCGATACCGATGGTGAAGTTCATCAGCGGGCGCTTTTACATTTCGGGGGCTACCACCGGCTACAGATTATTAGCCGACGATGGGTGGTCGCTCGATGCCATCGGCAAAGTTCGGTTCGACGGTTACGACGCGGATGACAGCGACCGGCTCGCAGGAATGCACAACCGGCATATGACCTTCGACGCCGGCGGAGAGTTTACGCTGACCAGCGACTGGGGAGAAGCATGGATAAGCACTGTCACAGACACACTCGGCCAGCACGACGGCCAGGAAATCAAAGTCGGTTACACAAAGCCCTTTGTTTTCGATAAGCTGACACTGTCGCCTGCAGGCGGACTGATCTGGCAAAACAGCAACCTGGCGGACTACTATTACGGTGTTCGCCGCGATGAGGCCAGGCCCGGTCGACCGAGTTTTCAGGTCGGTGATTCGACTAACTGGTTCGTCGGCCTCAAGGCCCAATACCAGACAGACGAAAGGTGGACCCTGCTGGCAGGCATTACATATCAATTTCTTGACAGTAAAATTCACAACAGCCCTATAGTTAGCGACAATTTCGTGATTTCCGTTCTCGCGGGGGCGATGTATAAATTTTAATACTTGAAAAATCATAGGAGAAAGCTGATGCGAATCGTCATTGCCGGCGCAACGGGTCTTATCGGCAAAGCGGTGTGCAAACAGCTTAACTGTGCCTACGAAATCGTCGCGCTATCCCGAAATCCCGAAAAAGCACAATTATCTCTCGGCTCAAATGCCAAAATCGTTCAATGGGACGGCTGCTCCTGCGGCCAATGGACACAGTATATAGAAGGCGCATTTGCCGTCATCAACCTCGCCGGCGACCCAATTGCCTCCGGCAGATGGACCTCGTCAAAAAGACAAAATATTTTGCAAAGCCGTATCAACGCCACAAAGGCAATCATTGATGCAATTGCGTCGATTCAAAACAAACCAAATGTTCTTATACAAGCCTCAGCAATTGGCTATTACGGATTCGGGCACCGGGAACTCGTAGATGAACACACGCAGCCCGGCAGCGGATTTCTTGCGGATGTCTGTAAAAAATGGGAAGAGACAGCACAATCAATTGAACAATCTGAGGTAAGATGTGTCATTATACGTTCCGGTCTGGTTCTGAGTTGTCATGGGGGGGCTTTGCCCCGTCTTGTGACGCCTTTTAAATTCTTCCTCGGCGGTTATCCTGGAAACGGGACACAATGGGTTTCATGGATAACAATCGATGACGAAGTTGCGGCAATCCGATTCCTTGTTGAAAATTCCCAACTTTCAGGAGCATTCAACCTCACATCACCTAATCCCGTAATAATGAAGCAGCTATGTAAGACTATAGGCCGAATAGTTCAAAAACCATGCTGGCTGCCGATCCACGCTCTTGCATTGCGGCCGGTCCTTGGTAAAATGGCCGACGAAATGCTGTTGTCCGGCCAGCGAGTTTTGCCGAATCGACTTTTAGAGGCAGGCTTTAAATTCGCTCATCCGACAATAGCCGAAGCATTGGAGTATATTTTCGGCAAAAGGGGAAACTATGACATTGGCTGAGTACTTTAATAACATTACCGGATTAGGGATTCTTGCCACAAGCGATGCTGACGGCAAAGTAAATCTCGCCATCTACTCCAGGCCTTATGTAATTGGTGAAAATAAAATCGCTTTTAGTATGCTCGAACGCCGCAGTTATAAAAACATTCAATCAAATCCAAAAGCCGCTTATATGTTCGTTGAGCAGGCAGAGGGCCATAAAGGCAAAAGATTATATCTCGTAAAAACAGGCGAAGAAACCGATGCCGAAGTAATCAGGAAAATAAAAGAGCAACATAAAAACCGTTACAGTTCCGAATCTTCCGGAAAACATCTGGTATATTTTGAAATAACCGAACAAAGACAGCTTATTGGTGGAAATTAAATAATGACTTTTGGAGGGCAAAAAAATGAAGTCAGCAAAAAAAATCATCACCTGGATAGCTGGGGCAATTCTTGTAATCCTGCTGGTCCTGATTATTGGTTTTAATATTTTCGGTGCCGGCATGATTAAAACAGTCGTTGAAAAAGCAGCGAGCTCCACCCTCGGGGTTCCGGTAACGGTCAAGAGCCTCAGCCTGGCTCTTCTGCGAGGAAAAGTCGAAATTCAAGGATTGGTTGTTAATAACCCGCCGGGATATGCCAATCCGACGCTGCTGGAGCTTGGCGAAGGCGTGGTAAGCCTCGATGTCGGCTCACTGATGAGCGACACAATAAAAATACATCTCATAAAGCTCGACAACACAAAGCTTACAATCGAGCAAAAAGGACTGACCAACAACCTCAAGGAAATACTGGACAAGCTTCCAAAAGAAGACCAAAAAGCACCAGCACCGACAACCGAAAAACCGGGCAAAAACCTCGTTATAACCAAGCTGGAAATAACAGGCACAAATGTCCAGGCAAAACTGCTGCCCGTCCCGGGAAAAAGCGATACCATCAGCTTGAAGCTCGACCCGATAATAATGGAAAACCTCGGTACCGATAGTAAACTCAGCGTAGCGTCGTTGGTAGGAAAAGTTATAAGCGCACTGGCTACCGGCGTCGCCAAACAGGCTGGGGGAGTATTGCCTGACGATATGGTCAAAGGCATGGGCTCAACATTCGACAAAACTGCTGAAGCCGGCAAAGGCGTTGTTGAAGGCATCAAAGGGATTTTCGGCGGCAAAAAAGAAGAGGCCCCGAAAAAATAGCCTTGTTCCGATATTGGCTGGTTGAGGCAAACAGATTACGGTAAATTACAAGTTCTTCAAAAGAACGTTTGCCGGCGATTTTTCGACAACCTCACCCAGCTGTCGCAGAGAATCGGAAAGCTTGTCCATTTCGGCAGACCGAAGCACCGGTATGCTGGAAGTGCCTCGCTGTTCAAGCCGGTCTATGACAAATTTAATGGTCAGCTTATCTACGTCAATAGCGGGCTGATACGCAAGCTCCTTGTCTTCTCCCCTTCTGACCTCCGAGATAATCCCAGATTCTGAAAGGTCATACAAAAGCTGCCTGACCAGGCGGATGGGAATCTCCAGCTCATGTGAAAGACCGGCTGCATCGCTGGGTTTTTCGCCGGCACAAAATCTGTGCACAAGGCGCTGAGTAATAAGAATAGAAAGCAGTGTCTTGAACGAACGGCTCGCCGAAAGGCAATCCGGCTCAAACTCGTATGTCTCGGCGTTCTGATGCGCAAAAGAAACCTCCGCACCGAACAAAATTATAAACCAGCTCACCTGAAGCCACAGCAGGAACAAAGGAAGCGCCGCGAAACTGCCGTAAATGGCATATTTAGTTGTCATCTGAACCTGGAAATTCACATATCCCCACTGAACAAGCTGGAACAAAGTGCCGGCGACTATCCCGGCAATCAGCC
>JBFZBL010000314.1:0-3759 GCA_041308485.1 Phycisphaerae bacterium
ACGACGCTCTTCCGATCTCGAACGCCCTGAGATTTGCTCTATCGAGTTCGCCGAGCATTTCAGCAAGGCCGGCAGTGCCTTTGGCCTGATTTCTTTCCCAGTATCCTATGCCGGCATATCCAAGCTCTTTGAGCATATCCACCTGCGATTTTGCCGACTTGTGCGTTTCGTCAATCGTGCCCGTATCCATCGCGAAAAAAGGATTGGTCAGGCCCATTTTGCCCGAATCAAGAGGAATTACCCATATATTTCGAAACGCTACAGGCCCATGGTCTCCCTGCAGCACCAGTGGTCCCCTGGCGAGGTCATTGGGCTTGAAACTGCCCCTGGTGGGGCCGGTCAGTTCCACGTCTTTGTGTATCAGCGTCCCGTTGTGCCATAGTTTTGCGATTCTGGCGTTGGCGATTTTTTTCCCTTCACTGTCGAACCTGACTGAGTAAAAGATAATATCGAAGGTTTGCCATTGTCCGGGTGGCCGCGAAGCGTTGACCATAGCCGAATGGCCGTCGTATGATTTTCCGGGCCGATTTTCATCCCATCGTGGATATATCCCTCCGCATTCACCTCCGGGATACGGAACGTTCGCGTCAGTGAAGCTGTCTAATATCTGAATCTCATATTGCCCCTGAAGATACACGCCTGAATTTGAGTTTTTCGGTATTAAAAATTCAACGTGTATGCGTGCGTCGCCGAACTCTTCCTTGCTCACTAACGGCGGGCTTTTGGCTTTTCGTCCGTTGTATATGATTCCTGTGCCTTCTCTTACAGACAGCAGATTTTCATTGCGCGGGTGCTCGAATGCGTCCCCCACGACGCTCCATTCGGGATTTAACCGCCACGCTGAAAGGTCTGTTCCCGTTAGCTTGATTTTATCAGTTCCCGCAGCCGTGCCGCAAGCAAGGGCAAACCATATTGCTGTCGCAACACTGATTTTAATAATCTTTCTCATTCAACTTTCCCAACCAGGTCTCTTACGGCGGTGACTCCGTGACTGTCGCAATACTTGTTGATTCCGTCGATAATTTTCACGGCACAGTTCGGCTCAACAAAATTCGACGTTCCAACAGCGACGGCAGTTGCGCCCGCGAGGATAAATTCAATAGCGTCCGAGGCGGTCCTTATCCCGCCCATACCCAGAATCGGTATCTGCGTCCCTTTTGTTACTTCGTTAAAGACCTTGTTTACCATATAGACGGCTATCGGCTTTATCGCCGGGCCAGACAATCCGCCCGTGCGATTTGCCAATACCGGTTTTCTTGTTTCAATGTCTATGACCATCGCGGTAAAGGTGTTGATTAAACTGAGCGCATCCGCTCCGCCCTCGATTGCCGCCTTTGCGGTAACGGCGATATCTGTGACGCTCGGTGTGAGCTTTACCATCAGTATTTTATTTCCGCAGGCGGATTTTGCCGCTGAGGTAATTTCTTTGACCAAAGCAGGCTGAGTCCCAAAGGTAATTCCACCTTGTTTGACATTGGGACAACTGATATTCAGTTCGAAACCCGCTATCGCTTTCTGTTCGCAAAGCCGTTGTGCGACCGCCACGTAATCCTCGATTGTCTCGCCGGCGATATTCACAAATACCGCGCAGGACATTTTTTCAATCGCGGGCAGCTTTTCCGCGATAAATTCATCGACGCCGACATTTGCCAGCCCGATGGCGTTGAGCATCCCGCTGTCGGTTTCGACTATCCTTGGCGTCGGATTTCCCTGCCGGGGTTTTATCGTGACGCTTTTGGTTATGAACCCGCCGAGTTTGCTGACGTCCAGAAAATCGCCCAGCTCGTCGGCGTAGCCGCACGTTCCCGATGCTGTCCACACCGGGTTGGCTGTTTTCAGGCCCGCGAATTCAACAGATATATCTACTTCTCCCACGTTCAACCTCCATCGTTACCCCTTTCAAATTGCAGGGGCTTTTATTGTTTTAAATCCTGATTTTTCACTCTATCGCTGTATTACCCTACAAAAATTCCTCGCTTTTGGCAATCATTTACTTTCCTATCTTAACCTTTTGGACAAAATTGCTTGTTTGTTCTTGACACGGTAAGTCGCCTTGTGTTAGCTATTAGCATCTGGTCAAACGCCGGAGGTGTTTGACGAGCAGGAATATCGGCACGGAGGCAAAATACTGCGAAGTGAATGGCAGGAAGTGGTCTCGTTATATTAAGCGGGCTATTTTATTTTTCATGGAGAGTGGAGAAAATGAACAGTAAGCTGGTTGTTGTATTGTTGATATTTGTATTGGTTTTAACGGGCCTCTCACAGGCAATGCCCGCCAATGGCGATTTCAGCAACGGTCTGGATGGCTGGACGCACAACGAATACGTGAGCAATGGGGGAGGTTACGCACTGTTCACAGAAAACGAAAACGGCGACAAGATTGCTTGGCTGACACAGATGGTTACAATTTCTGACGGGGCACAGCTTTCGTTTGACTATAAGCTGAGCTCGAAACGGGTTCTTGGCGGGGATCCTGGTTCAGATACGTTTTACGTATATCTGGGCGGGACCGAAATCTTCTCCATAAACAACGATAGTTTGGCGCCGGATGGTGGAACAATTTCAGAAACGAAGTTAATAGATGTGTCGTCGTTCGCCAGCCCGAATATTGAGCTTAAATTCTCGTTATTAGATGATGATACCTACTTCGCTGTTTATAACACTACGGTGGAATTACGTAATGTTAATATATCTTCTGCTATCGTTCCGGCTCCGCCAGCAATGCTGCTTGTCGGGCTTGGCGTGGCATCTGTCGGCTGGCTTCGCAGACGCAGAGTACTGTAATTCAAGGTTGGTTTATTTAGAGTGATATTTTGACCCCTGAACCGTTCGCCTCGCGGTTCAGGGGTTTTCTTTTGCCCGCAAAGCTTTATAATGGTGGTGTTTTGAACTTATGGAAGCGACGAATAAAAAAGGCAAGGTTTATCTGGTTGGCGCCGGCCCCGGTCGGCCGGACCTTATTACGGTCCGCGGGCTCGAATTAATCAAATGCGCTGATTGCATTATTTATGACAAGCTTGCCAATTCTGCCCTTTTGAATTACGCCCGTCCCGATGCCGAGCTGCTTGCTGTCCCCAAACGCGTCGGCCCTGAGTCCGTAAGGCAGGAGCAGATTAATAATCTGCTCATCCAAAAGGCAGGCGAGGGTAAATCGATAGTTCGCCTCAAAGGGGGCGACCCGTATATTTTTGGCAGGGGGACTGAAGAGGCGGCGGTTCTCGCTGAAGCCGGAATTGACTTCGAGATCGTCCCGGGCGTTACCGCTGCGCTTGCCGCAAGCTGCTATTCTGGTATAGCGATAACCGACAGGAATTTCGCCTCCGAAGTGATATTTGTCACGGGTCATGAAGCCGAAGGCAAAAAGCAGACAGGTATCGACTGGCAATTGCTCGCGAAGTTCACCGGCACAATTGTCTTTTATATGGGGATGGAAAACCTTAACGATATTGTTCGTCGGCTTATCGAAAACGGTATGTCTCCTGAAACGCCGTCAGCCGTTGTTGCCGATGCGACGCTGCCCACGCAGAAATTCGTCAAAGCGACGCTGGCGAAAATAGCCGATAGCTGCGCCAAAAATAAAATCACGCCGCCTGCCCTTGTTTTCATCGGCCCGACTGCTGCCGGCGACAACCGTCTTGAATGGCTCTCCGAGTTGCCTCTGTTCGGCAAGACCGTTGTCGTTACCCGCGATGCGCAGGGCAGTGAAGCATTAGCCGCTAAATTCGCTGCCCGAATGGCCGTTACAATTGAAATACCTGT
>JBFZBL010000315.1:0-6295 GCA_041308485.1 Phycisphaerae bacterium
CAACGATTCTGATTTATTTATCAGTCTGGGTATTTTGGAATAGCCGTGACATCCATCTCCTGTATGTATATTCAAATAGCCCGAATTGGCAGGAATATATTGAAAAAGAAATTCTTCCCAATCTCCCTGAAAGAAAAATCGTTCTAAACTGGTCCGAGAGAAAACAATGGAAAAAGCTGAGTCTCGCCAAAATAGCGTTCTATCATTTCGGCGGCGGTTATCAGGAGTACAATCCGATGGCCGTGATTTTTCGACCGTTTTGTCGGGCGAAAGTGTTTCGCTTCTACGAACCATTTAAGGATTTCAAACATGGAAAACCGGAGGCACTCTTGAAGATGGAGAAGGAATTCTTCCAGACATTGAAGACATAAGGTAGTCGTAGGACGGGGCTTGCCCCGCCGAATCGAAATAGCAGTTACCATACAAAACCACGGGGAAAAAGGGGGACAGGTCCGAATTTTACCCTGCGGAATGCCATTTTTTATTTTTTTATCCCAAAGACAAGCTAATCCCAATATAATAACCTACGTGAAGCTATGGCTCACAAAGACAAGCTAATCCCAATATAATAACCATAACCTACGTGAAGCTATGGCTCAAAACTCAAAAATAGAATGGACTGAATGTACTTGGAATCCGGTCACCGGCTGCTCAAAAATCAGTCCCGGCTGCAAGCATTGCTATGCCGAACGAATGGCGTTGCGATTACAAGCCATGGGGAAAAAGGGGGACAGGTCCGAATTTTACCCTGCGGAATGCCATTTTTTTATCCCAAAGACAAGCTAATCCCAATATAATAACCTACGTGAAGCTATGGCTCAAAACTCAAAAATAGAATGGACTGAATGTACTTGGAATCCGGTCACCGGCTGCTCAAAAATCAGTCCCGGCTGTAAGCATTGCTACGCCGAACGAATGGCGTTGCGATTACAAGCCATGGGACAATCCAACTATCGCAACGGCTTCAATGTAACCACCCATCAACATATGCTTGAGTTGCCGCTCAAATGGCGCAGCCCCAGGAAGATTTTTGTCAATTCAATGGGTGATATGTTTCATCGGCTCGTCCCGGATAGTTTTGTGGCCGAGTGCTTTGGCATAATGAAAAAAGCGGCGCAGCATCAATTTCAGTTGCTCACCAAACGGTCATCGCGTCTTCAGCAGATGGCTTGCGACCTGCCTTGGCCTCAAAATCTGTGGGCTGGCGTTACTGTGGAAACCGCTGATTATCTGGAGCGAATCGACCATCTGAGGCAAACTCCTGCGGCTGTAAAATTCTTATCACTCGAACCGCTTCTGGGCCCCATTCCCGATATAAACCTCGAACATATCGACTTGGTCATCGTCGGCGGCGAATCGGGCCCCGGCGCAAGACCAATGGATCCGAAATGGGTTATCGATATCCGCGACCAGTGTTTTGTAGCGGGTGTACCTTTCTTCTTTAAGCAGTGGGGCGGCGTAAATAAAAAGAAAAATGGACGATCACTTGATGGACGCACATGGGATGCAATGCCTCCACAAGCGCTGGCATTTAAATGATCAATAATCAGGGACAGCCGTTTTCCCCCTTTTGATTTTTAACTTTTTACTTCTTCCCAATCCGCCAGAGGCGGACAACTTTCAACGGCAAAATATTTTTCGCCTCGAAGGAGCATTAAGAAAAATATAAAAGAAAATCTCCATGGTTATCTGTGGCTAAATTCCGCCAAATTGAGTTACCATACAAACCAACTAATTCCGCATATTGTATGGTAACCGCTTGAAATTAGTTACCATACACAATAGAATCAGCCGATATTAGTATGGTAACTAAGAGCGTCTGATATAATGAAAATTCTCTGTGGCCTCTGTGTGCTCTGTGGCTAAACCTGTTTCTAAATAAAGGGCATAAAATGAAAGTGATAAAGGGCGTTTTAAAAGAAGAGCTTGCCAATTCTCTTCGAATGAAAAAAAGCTACGAAAGAGAGCTTGCCCGCCTTCCGAAAGGCAGTTTAGTCAAAAAGCCAATCAAAGGCCACGAGTATTATTATCTTGTCTCCAGAAATCATGGGAAAGTAAAATTCATCTATAAGGGCAAAGGCTCAGCAAAGGAAATTGAAAAATACAGGCAGGTAAAACACTACAGGGCAAAATACCGGAAACAATTATCTGAAGTGAAAAAACAAATAAGATTTCTTCGGAGTGCGTTACGTGGAAAAGAGCCAGTATGATTTATGTGTCGAAGTCCTGCGTCGGCTGGATAAATCGGGTGCCCTGAAACACATTGTCCTCATCGGCAGTTGGTGCACGTTGTTTTACAAATCATATTTCGGACACATAAAATATGCGCCGGTACTGAAAACCAGAGACATCGATTTACTTGTGCCGCATCCGTCTGCAGTCCGCGTTAAGGCCAATGTTGCGGAATTATTGAAAGACCTCGGATTTGTTGTTGGTTTCGACGCCCCTCAGGGATATATCCGGCTGGTGCATCCTGGTTTGATTGTCGAATTTCTTACTATCGAAAAGGGCAGACCTTCTGACAAACCGTATCCTCTTCCGCAACTGGGTGTCAATGCACAGCCCCTGCGGTTTTTAGAGATTCTCGCCCGTGATACCATTACAGCAAAGGTCGAGGATTTTTCGGTAACGCTGCCTCATCCGGCCAATTTCGCACTTCACAAGCTGTTAATATCGCAGAGAAGGCCAAACAGGCAAAAGGAAGAAAAAGACAGGGATGCAGCCGTCCGGATTCTTGACGCCCTTATAAGCAAGGGTGAACAGGACACAATTAAAAAAGTATTCCTGTCGCTGCCTGCACGCTGGCAAAACAAAATTAAAAAAGCGTCGCAAACTCTCGAAAACAATGAAATTTTGAGTGTTCTCCTTTAGCATCATGAAAATAACCGGGGAAATAACCGGAAGACAGCAACCGTTTGTCTATTTTGATTTTTAACTTTTTACTTCTTCCCAATCCGCCAAACTCCCGGCAGATAAATTCCAACGGCAAAATTCCGTGTAATCGGCCTGCCCTCCGTAGCCCCTTAGGGACGAAGGAGGGTGTTATTTCCGAATGGGCTTGGCCATCCCTTACGGGAGTGGGCTCCTGCGATTCGCTTGGTTTGTTCGACTCGTTAATTAAGGCCTAAACAAAAACAGTCAGCTTTATAAAAGGGCAATAAGCCCTTGCGGGCGTAGATGCTTACCAATCGCACAAATCATATTTGGAGAATTGGTTGCATCGAGCACGCAAAGCTGACTGTACTCTGTGTGCCCTGTGAACTCTGTGGCTAAAAAAGCAGTGTTCATCTGTGGCCAGATAAAACAGCGTAATCCGCGCAATCAGCGTCTAAAAAACTTTTGTGCCTTATTGTAGCTAAAACAAAATCAGTGTAATCCGCGTAATCCGTGATTTAAAACAGTGTCATAAAAAACACACAAATTTCCTTCCGTTTGCACTCCGTTTCCATTCACTTTGACTAACTTTCCCACGCTTTTTACTAAAATTTACGAAAATTTATACTTTTCACAACTCTTCGTAACTTTTGCTTATAATCTATCCACAGGCCGTATAAACCGCTTATAACCTATTTCCACCTGTCGACTTTACCATCAAAACCAGTAATTCCTAAAAATGCGCAATTTTTACCCATTCAAAAATTTTAAAAAAATCCTCTCATCCCGCATTTCTTGACGACTCAATCATCTTGCCCTATAATCCGCTGAACGATTCGCCGCAGAAACCGTAAAACTATTTTTCTCTGTGCCCTCTGTGTTCTCTGTGGCTAATAACTCTGTGGCTTTTGAGGTTATCTATGAAACAATGGCGAATTGAGGTATGCAACAAGGCTGGTTTACCCGATGTGCAGGGAGCCAGCGTTCTTACGGATATAAAAGAGTTCGGCATAAACGCGGTCGAGGCAGTGCAGTTCGCACGCGTCTATCTCATCGAGGCGGATTTCGAAAAGGATTTCGCCGACCGGCTGGCAAAAGAACTTCTGGCGGACCCCGTCTGCGAAGAGTATTACATCGGCAGAAGCGGCGCGCCGGCAGGACTGGCAAAAGTAACGCTTGTTGAAGTGCATCTCAAAAGCGGCGTTACAGACCCCGTCGCCCAATCCGTAACCAGCGCAATGAACGATATGGGGGCGAAACCTGCCAGCGTCCGCACCGCCAGAAAATACGTCCTCCTCGGAGAATTGAACGGCAGACAAATCGACACAATCGCCAGAAAAATCCTGGCCAATGACTGCATCGAGGTCTGCGTTGTCGGCATCGATGCCGAGCCGCCAAGCCCTCATATAAAACCTTATGAGCTGAATTTAGTCCACCTGCCAATACGCGACCTTGATGAGCAGGGCCTTGTAAACTTGAGCAAGCAAAAAGACCTGTTCCTCAACGCCGTGGAAATGAAAACGATTCAGGATTACTTCAAGCAAATCGGCAGAGAGCCTACCGATATCGAGCTTGAGTCGATCGCGCAGACCTGGAGCGAGCACTGCGTCCACAAGACACTCAAAAGCAAAGTCGATATGGAAATCGACGGGCAGCACGTTGTGTTCAATAACCTGCTCAAAGAAACCGTTTTCAAAGCCACGAAGGATTTGAACAAATCCTGGTGCATAAGCGTCTTCGCCGATAACGCGGGCGTCATTGATTTCGACGACGAATACGCGGTTTGCTTCAAGGTCGAAACGCACAATCACCCCTCAGCGCTTGACCCTTACGGCGGGGCGGCCACAGGCATCGGCGGCGTCATACGCGACCCGATGGGCACAGGAATGGGCGCAAGGCCAATCGCCAACACAGATATATTCTGTTTCGGCGACCCGAATATGAAGCTCGAAGATGTCCCTAAGGGCGTCCTGCACCCGAGACGAATTATGAAGGGCGTCGTATCGGGCGTCCGCGACTACGGCAACAGGATGGGAATTCCCACCGTCAATGGAGCAATTTATTTCGACGACAGATACATCGCCAATCCGCTGGTCTTCTGCGGCAATATCGGCATAATGGATAAAAATAAATGCTTCAAACATCAGCAGGCAGGCAACCTCGTTATCGTCGTCGGCGGCAGAACAGGCAGGGACGGTATCCACGGTGCGACGTTCTCCTCGGGTGAAATGACCCACGAGCACGAAACGATTTTTTCGCACGCAGTGCAAATCGGCAACGCCATCACAGAAAAGAAAATGCTGGATGTGCTTGTGCAGGCCAACCAACTCGGTTTATATGAAGCAATCACTGATTGCGGTGCAGGGGGGTTATCCAGCGCGGTTGGCGAAATGGGCGCCGATTTAGGCGCGGAAGTTGACCTCGACAAAGTCCCGCTCAAATACGCTGGATTAAATTACACCGAAATCTGGATCAGCGAAGCGCAGGAGCGAATGGTCATTGCCGTAAAACCGGAGAATCTTGACGCGATAATGAAAATCTTCGCGGGCGAAAACGTCGAGGCCACCGTCATCGGCAAATTCACGGGCGATAAAAAACTCAAGCTTCGCTACAAGGGCACTGTCGTCGGCGAACTCGATATGGAATTCCTCCACGATGGCGTTCCGAAGTATTCCAGAAAAGCTGTCTGGGCTTCTCGTTCATCACCGAGCATCGAGCGTCGAGTATTGAGTATCGAAAAAAGTAATTACAATGACGAGCTGCTTTCGATTCTCGGTTCATATAATGTCGCAAGCAAGGAGTGGGTAATTCGTCAGTATGACCACGAGGTGCAGGGCGCGTCGGTAATCAAGCCGTTGACCGGCATCACCAACGACGGGCCGGGCGACGCGGCAGTCATAAGACCAAAATATAATTCCGACCGCGGAGTGGTTATAAGCTGCGGAATGAATCCCTGCTATGGGGACATCGACCCGTACTGGATGGCTCTTTCCGGAATAGACGAAGCAATCAGAAATCTCGTCTGCGTCGGCGCAAAGACCGACCGCATCGCGCTATTGGATAATTTCTGCTGGGGCGACTGCACAAAACCGGAAACATTAGGTACATTAGTGCGCGCAGCCCAGGCCTGCTACGACGGGGCAATCGCATACGATGCGCCGTTCATTTCGGGCAAGGACTCACTCAACAACGAATTTCGGCGCGACGACGGCACACGAATCTCCATCCCAGCGACGCTACTGATTAGCGCGATATCTTTAGTCGACGACGTCAGCAAGTGCGTAACAATGGACGTCAAAAAATCGGGCAATCTGCTGTTCATCGTCGGCGAAACGAAAAATGAGCTTGGCGGCTCACATTACTCATCGCTCGATAACAAATCTCAGGGCGAAGTGCCAAAGGTTGACCTCAAATTAGCGCC
>JBFZBL010000316.1:0-4694 GCA_041308485.1 Phycisphaerae bacterium
GACGCTCTTCCGATCTGCCTGACACGTGAGGACGTGATGCGGCTGTTTGATATAATCGGCCGGCTGAAAAAACAGGGCAAAGCCATCATTTATATTTCGCACTTTATCGAGGAGGTAAAAAAAATATCGGACAGAGTCACGGTGCTGCGAGACGGAAAAGTTGCAGGCAGCAGCGATACAGCAGATATTAGCACAGAAAAAATTATAGCGATGATGGTCGGCAGACAGGTTGAACAGCTTTACCCGCGTTCGTCACGCAAGGCTGGCGAGACGGTTTTGGAAGTCCAGAACCTCAGCGGCGCCGACAAGCTTCAATCGGCAAGCATGGCACTTCGGCGAGGAGAGGTCCTTGGAATAGCGGGGCTTGTCGGCGCGGGCAGGACAGAACTGTTACGGAGCATATTCGGACTCGACCCGGTACAAGAGGGAAAAATTCGCATCGGCGTTTACGCTGGTCCCGCTTCGCCCATGAGACGATGGGGACAGGGAACAGGAATGGTCAGCGAGGACCGTAAGGTCGAGGGGCTTGCGCTGGGCCTGAGTATCGCTGACAATATGACGCTGTCGACGATGCCCTTTATAGTAAGACCGGCCAGACAGGATAGGGATTGTGAGGTATTGATACGGCAACTAAGTGTACGATGCCGAAATCCGAGACAAAGGGTAATTGATTTGTCAGGCGGTAATCAGCAGAAGGTTGCGCTGGCGAGGCTTCTTCATCATAAGGTAGATGTGCTCCTGCTTGACGAGCCGACACGAGGAATCGACGTCGGCTCCAAGGCACAAATTTACAAGGTAATCGACGAGCTTGCCTGCAAAGACAAGGCGATTTTAATAGTATCGAGTTATCTTCCTGAATTATTAGGCGTCTGCGACAGGATTGCGGTAATGTGCCGGGGCAAACTCGGTCCGACACGCCAAATCGGGGAAACCAACGAGCATAAACTTATGCTTGAAGCAACAGGACAGGAGACAAGCACATGAGCGAAGAACAATTTAAGGCAAAAACCGCCGGAGAAACAGACTCGAACTGGCGACGATGGCTGAACACGCTTGGGCCGTTACTGGCATTGCTGCTTGTGTATCTGTTATTTGTGGCGATAGCACCGGCGAGCTTCCGCACGACACGGAACCTCGAAATGATAGGCAGACAAACAACGATTGTAGCCATTGCGGCACTGGGAATGACGCTTGTCATCATAGCAGGCGGTATCGACCTTTCGGTTGGATCGGTTGTTGCGCTTAGCACTGTTGTGACTGCATGGCTTTTACAGCGAAGCGGAATATCCGGGCCGCTGGCGAATATGGGCTTAGACAAATTGCTGCCGTGGATTGCAGCGATGATGGGCGTTGGCGCGGGGGCATTTTGCGGATTCATCAGCGGGGCATTAATAACGCGACTGAAGGTGTTGCCGTTTATTGTGACTTTGGGAATGATGCTGGTCGTGCGCGGCGCAGCCAAGGGTATCGGGCACGAGCAGAAAATCGACATTGAACCGGGACTTTTGATGTGGCTCGACGAATTATTGGCATCTGTTCCGAAAGAGCATAGCTGGATGCTGGTACCTGTTGGTGTATGGATATTAATAATTCTCGCCGTAGTTACCGCGGGGCTTCTTCGTTACACACGGCTGGGAAGGCACATATTCGCCATAGGAAGCAATGAGCAGACAGCACGGCTTTGCGGGGTCGCGGTCGAGCGGGTGAAGCTTACAGTATATACGCTCGGTGGTTTATTCGCGGGGCTGGCTGGGCTTATGCAATTTTCACGACTGACGGTTGGCGACCCGACTGTGGCAGTGGGTCTTGAATTGGACGTTATAGCAGCGGTTGTAATCGGCGGAGGCAGCTTGAGCGGCGGTGAAGGTTCGGTGCTGGGGACAATGGTCGGTGCATTGATTATGACAGTCATAGCGTCGGGCTGCACACAAATGGGAATGCCCAACTGGGTGCAGGAGATAATAACCGGCGCTATTATAGTCGTGGCGGTTGCGCTTGACAGATTACGACATCGGCGGAGTAGTTGACCGGTTTGCGCAGAGCCGGACGAAAAAAGCCGGCATTTAATGGTAAAAAAATAAGCCGGAAAGGTTGAAAAATCCTCACTTCAATTCTTCATCAAAAACAACGGCAACTTTACCGCATTTGCCGCTGGCCATGAGCGAATAAGCTTCACTAACCTTGTCCAGCGGAAAACGATGAGTAATCAGTTTATCCGGATGAATATTCCAGCGTACAAGCCTCTCTACCAGTTCTTCCATCCGCCAGATATTGGTTACCCATGAACCGTATATTGTCTTCTGGTCATGGATGATATCTGGCGACGGCTGGAATTCACACGTGCCGCCTTCACCAAGAAAAACTATTCTGCCCCATTTGCGGGTGGCCTGGATACAAACCAGACGTGCCTTGCTGTTGGCTGAACAATCCACCGAACGCTCGACCCCCATACCGCCCGTCAAATCTTTAACCTGCCTGACATTATCCGCCCCGCTCTCGAGCACTTCATAAAACAATCCCAAATCCCGGGCTATCCTGATGCGTTCTTCTATGGCCTCGATGCCTATAATCTTTTGAGCTCCCATCGCTTTACACAGCATTGCTGTTGCCAGGCCAACCGGCCCAAGGCCCGTTACTAATACCGAGTCATTACCGCAGATACCTATTTTCTCCAGACCTTCGTAAACGGTCCCGAATCCACAAGCCACCTGGGCGCCGTCAGAATACGACAATACATCAGGCAGCAAAACCAAATCCTTTTCCTCTGCAAGCATGTACTCGGCCATGCCGCCATCGCGCTGCCAGCCGTATGCCCGTCGGTATTCCCGGCTCGTGCAGGAAATCATATAACCCCGACGACAATCATTACACAAACCACAGCCGGAGATGTGATAAATAATCACACGGTCATTTTCTTTGAATCGCCGACATCCCGGCCCGACTTCAGCAATCTGACCGCACGGTTCGTGACCAGCAATCATGCCCGGCTGATAGCCCTCCGGACCTTTTCCCAGATGTTTGTGATAAATGCATCGAATATCAGAGCCGCATATCGTTGAAGACTTCATTTTGACCAGCACTTCACCGTGTCCCGGCGTCGGGATGTCAAATGTCTTCAGCTCAACCGTACTGTTACCAGGTAAGACCGCACCTTTCATTTTGCCCTTCATATATTCTCTTGCGCTCCTGACATTATCATCTTCCAACTGTTATCTTGTTGTTTTTACGCGGGAGTAATTTCTCCATTGATATCCCAGAGATCCTCCCAGCTTTGATTATCTTTCCACAAAAATACCTGGCCCTTTATCAACCGGCATCCCTTGTCAATCTTCGCAAGTTCAGCCATATCCTTTTGGGTTAAGGGTTCGCTGACCGCAGCTTCCAAATTGTCCCGGTAATGATTAACCGAAAATGGAATAGGAATTTGCCCTCGCTGAATAGCCCATTTGATACACACACTCGCCGGATCCATTCCATGCTTCCTCGCTATCTTAATAACCACAGGGTCTTCGATATCAACAGTATCATCTTCAGTCCTGTCACGTTGGGGACGACCGGGTGAACCGACAGGAGAGTATCCTATGGGCTGAATTTCGTTGTCCAGACAGTACTGGAACAACGCCGGCTGCTGGAAATGCGGATGCAACTCCATTTCATTACACACCGGCTTAATCCTGGCATCATGCAGCAGCAGTTCCAGCTTCGGAATGGTCATATTTGATGTCCCGATATTTTTGACAAGCCCCATTTCCACCAGCTGTTCCATCTGATGCCATGTTTTCATATAGTTCGTGTGAATGTACGGCTTGGCATCCTTGCTGCGTGAAGCAACATCACACTCAGGCGGGTGATAATTCGGGAAAGGCCAATGAACCAGATATAAGTCCAAATAATCTAATTGAAGGTCTTTAAGCGTTTTTCGGCATGATTCAATCACTTTATCATGCATATCGTTCCAGACTTTCGATGTAATCCACAGTTCCTGGCGGTTGATTTCGCCGCTTCGAATAATATCGCATAAGACTTCGCCGATATGCCGCTCATTTCCATAAACTGATGCACAGTCAATATGACGATACCCTACAGCAACAGCACCTCTGACTGCTTCGGCAACCTTTTGAGGATTAACATGGTCTGAACCAAAAGTGCCCAAACCGATAACTGGAATTTTAGCTCCAGTAGACAGGACTTTTTTGGGAACACGACTGGGGTCGATACCATCGCTGGCTATCTTAAAGGCAACCACAAAATCTCCCTAATCATCATTTTAGTCTCGGTTGGACGCCGAGCCCAGATGGAATTAAATAAGCATCTTACACTTTTTATTGAGCAGCGAACAAAAATTATAAAAGTCAAAAGACTATAAAATCTCTTTTGAACGGCGTCAAGTGCTTTCATTAACTTTGGGATGTTCCTTTCCCATCTCAATTTTTTGTTTTTGCTTGAAAAGTTGCTCGAATTTGATTTGTTAATATTTGACATGAGACTATGAAATCGAAGATGCGCCCAAGCGCCCTTTGAAGCTGTCCGAACTGCGAAAAAGTATTTTACGCCAATATTATTCTCAAAAAAGATGTCTTGTAAACCCTGATTAAACCGTCCTTACGATGACAAATTATGTGACCATAGCAATAAAATGCTTATTTTGTCAATTTTTCAGAATTGGTGATTGACAAAAAAGACCAAATGTGGTA
>JBFZBL010000317.1:0-10034 GCA_041308485.1 Phycisphaerae bacterium
GCCGGTCAAAAGCAGTTTTACTATGAGCGGTACAACCGAGGCCGTTTCTATCGATGAGCTTTGGACCAGGGTGAGCGTGAATCTTGCTTATCGCAAGAAAAGCGAAGGGATGGCGGTAAAGCCGGCCATTCCCCCCAAGCAGATACAGACGATTTACAAAAACAAGCTTGCTGAACAGCTCAGTATGACGGGCGCGATGGTTGACAATCTGACCGAGCAGCTCCGTCTGGCGGGGCTTGTGCAGCAGGACTTTCTGCCCACGCAGTTGCCCAATACCGACAAAGTAAAATGGGCGGCGGTGTTTTTGCCCGCAGAGTGGGTTTCGGGAGATATTTACAATGCCGTAAGAATTGATGAAAAGCATCTTGGTTTCTATGTAGCCGACGTAGTTGGTCATGGTATGCCAGCCGCGCTTTTGACCATTTTCCTCAAGCAGGCGCTGGTTATGAGGACTACCACTGACAATTCCTATCGTATTTTTTCCCCTGCCGAGGTGATGAAGA
Organism: Phycisphaerae bacterium; assembly: GCA_041308485.1. Classification (GTDB taxonomy): domain Bacteria; phylum Planctomycetota; class Phycisphaerae; order Sedimentisphaerales; family Anaerobacaceae; genus Fen-1362. The sequence continues at coordinate 504 of JBFZBL010000317.1, forward strand.
ATCTTAACAAGCGAATGGCGACCCAGAAATTGTCCGGGTATCAGTTCGCTACCTGCTGTTATTGCCTTTTGAATACCGATACACTCGAGCTTACATACGCCAGAGGAGGGCATCCATATCCAGTTTTAATGAGGCGAGGCCAGGAGCCAAAGCAATTGGAAGTTCGCGGGTCGCTGCTGGGTGTTTTCAAGGATGCCGAATATTCGGAAGAAAAGATTCAGCTTCAGCCTGGCGATAAAATTCTGCTCTATTCCGACGGTGCTGAACCGTTCATTGGTAATTTCGATGATTTGACCGGGTTTCATTTCATGAAAGAATTTACCGAACTAAAGGAACTGTCCATTTCGGAGACGATGGACAGGTTCAATATGATGGCGCAGAATCAGAACATCGACCCATCTGAGGTTGACGACATTACCACACTCGGTCTGGAAGTTGTGGGGTAGCTGTTGTGTCGGCCGGTTTTTCCCGCCTGCTGATGCCGAAAAACCACGATTTTTTGGTCAATCCCCTTTATCGTTCCGTTCCTGCTTAACGGCGGATTTAATCGAGTTATTATAAACCCTTCAATCCGAGCCGTTTGGCCAGTTGCTTTGGCTTTTTGATTAATCCGGTCGTCTTCTGTGCCGATATGGGATTGGAACACGATAAGGCCGGAGTTTCGGTGTTTTAGGAGAAATGCAATGGGCTTTCAAAACTGGTCTGATGATATTATTCTCGTTGATCTGACACGCGAGCCTCGGATGAGGGGCGAGCTTAAGACCCTTATTGAAATTGTTCGCGACCGCGGCGACTGCGATGTTGTAGTGGATTTTTCGAATATTGACATAATGACCTCCACAAGCATCTCAGGGCTGCTGCGGCTGCGAAAACTGCTCGCTGACTGCGGACATCGCCTGATATTCTGTAACGTGTCGCCTGCAACCAGAAGTGTTTTTAGCGTGGTGGGGCTTGATGAGGTTTTTGAATTTGCTGACGACAAGTTCGCGGCGCTGGCCACTCTTCAATCGGCCAGCGATGGTAAACAAAGAGTTTGATTAAACCGCCCGGAGGACTGTTTCGCCGGAATTAGACTTTAGCTGGTCCTATAACCTTTTTGGGTGACCGGTAAAAAGTGAATATTAAAAATAGCTCGCTTATTATAAGTACTATATTCGACCAGCGTTTTGGTGATGCCGCTTTTTTTCGGTATACTTTATATGTTAAGCCTTGCGATCATTATAGTGCGAGTGAGGAGGATTCCCGTAGTGTTCTTAAACTATTACGGTTGTACCGGTTTCAGGACGGCGGGTTTGAAGGCAGTCGGCATGGAAGTTTCTCGTGAAAGAATTATATGGGCTTAGGTGTTGGGATGAAAGCTGCTTCGGAAACATCAGAAGTACAGAAGCCGAAAACTACACATCTTTTCGGCGAGTATCTGGTTTTGAAGGGTGTTCTTACTCGTGTGCAGTTGAGTAAGGCGCTCGAAGAACAGCGCATGGTCGGGGGACGTCTCGGCGAGGCGCTTATTCGCCTCAATATGATGACCGAAGAGCAGGTTACCCAGATGCTGGCTGATCACCTTTCGATGGAATATGTGCATTTCGATGATATATCCAAAATAAACCTCAACATCGCAAGGATGTTCGATGAAACCATTTCAAAGCGGTTCTGCCTGGTGGGTATAGGCGAGGTTGACGGCAGGATTGTCGTTGCTATGGCAGACCCCCTTAATGTAATTGCAATCGATACTATAACGCTGAAAATAAAACGGCCCATCAAGGTCGTTATCGGCTCCGCCCAGGAAATTCGCAGGGCCATTGAAATAATTTACCATGGTTCCGATGTCGAGGAGCAGCGACTGAGGGAACTGGTTCAATGCGAGGGGGACAGGTTTGACCAGAGTGGAGACGAGAAAGTCGAATCTATTCTCGAGGAAACATCGGATGCCGGAACAGACAACGAAGCGGAAGCGACAAAGGCGCCGGTTATTCGTTTTGTGGACCTGTTGCTGAGCCAGGCGGTGAAAAGCAGGGCAAGCGACGTTCATATCGAGCCGCAGGAAAAATCGATGATGATTCGAATGAGAATAGACGGGATGCTGCGAGATATGGTGCCGCCGGCCAGAAATATGCAGGGCGCGGTCCTTGCAAGAATAAAGATACTTTCGAATCTCAATATCGCCGAGCGTCGTCTGCCTCAGGATGGCCGTCTCAAAATCAGGGCAGGCAACAGGGATATCGACGTTCGTGTATCCACACTCCCGACAATATACGGCGAAAAAATTGTTATGCGTATTCTCGATACCGCCGGTGCATCGCACAATCTTGATAGACTCGGAATTGAGCCTGAATTGCTGACGGTGCTGAAGAATGCCTTGAATCAGCCGCATGGCATTATGATTGTAACAGGCCCGACAGGAAGCGGTAAAAGCACAACGCTTTATGCCTGCCTCAATCACCTCAAAGACCCCACGGTAAATATCACCACAGTTGAAGACCCTGTTGAATACCGTCTTGGCGGCATCAACCAGGTCCAAGTCAAACCGGAAATCGACCTTACGTTTGCTTCCTGCCTGCGTTCGATTCTCAGACAGGACCCGGATATCGTCCTCATAGGAGAAATACGAGATAAAGAGACGGTCGAAATTGCCATAAAAGCGTCATTGACCGGACACCTCGTGCTCAGCACCTTCCACACCAACGACGCTCCAAGCGCAATAACACGTTTGATTAATATGGAAATCGAACCTTATCTTTTGTCCTCATCACTGAACCTGGTAGTTGCACAGCGATTAGTCAGAAAAATATGCGATAAATGTAAAGAGCCGCAAACTCTGAGCGAGCAGGTGTTGAAACGCCTTAAAATCGAACCTGCCCGGCTGAAAAACGCGAAGCTTTGTCACGGCAAGGGCTGTAATGCATGTGGCAACACCGGTTACCACGGGCGATTGCCCATATTTGAATTTCTCGTTATGGACTATGAAATGCGCGAGCTTGTTACCGCTAAGACTACAGAATCCCAGCTTAGGGCGACAGCGAGGAAAAAAGGTTACGGGGGGCTTCTCGAAAGCGGCATTATAAAAATGCTTAACGGACTTACAACCGCTGAGGAAGTGCTGGGTGTAACGTTTAGCGAGGATATAGGGGATGTAGGGATTGAGCAGGAGGGACAGACAGTTGTGATTCCGGAGACGCCTGAAAAATAGCGGACGTTATAACCGCCGTCACCGGCTTCAAAAGCGACAAAACGGGTTTTACTAAAGGTCGGGTTTTCACGCGACGATACATAAGCAGCGGAGATTCTCAACTGACCCGAAAACGAACGAGGAGTGATTTCTAAGGATTCTTATAATGAAGACCTTCAAATATAGTGCGTGTGATACCGGGGGTTCGCGGAAAGAGGGGCTTACTCAGGCCAATTCCGCAAATGATGTAATCGGATGGCTTCGCGAGAGAGGGCTGACGCCGGTATCGATTCAGGAAATAGTCGAAGCGGTAAAACAGGCGCCCAAAAAACAGAAGCGAAAGAAAATCAAGTCCGCGGAAGTAGCAGCGCTTTGCTGGCAGTTGACCACGATGGTCGAGGGCGGTATTCCGATTACCACTGCGATTGAAACTATATCCGCCGATATAGAGAACCTCCAGCTCCAGGAAGTCCTTCATCGCATTCTTGAGAAAATGCGAAAAGGCGAAAATTTCTCTGGCGGCATTGCCGAATTCCCAAAGGTCTTCGACCAGCTTTCCAAGGCAATCGTTCTTGCCGGCGAGACCAGCGGTAACCTCCCTGGCGCGTTAAAGAGAGTCGCGGAGCATTTCGACAGCCGCGACCGTTTAGCCAAAAAGGTCAAGGGTGCGATGGCATACCCCATTTTCGTGCTTTGTTTCATCATCCTGATTGTCACGGGCATTATGACGTTCATCATCCCGAGATTTCGCGCGATATTTGACCAGTTCGGCGGCGAGCTGCCGGCTTTCACACGCGCCTTTATGGGCTTTTACGACTTCATTCGTTTCAATATCATTTACATCATCGGCTCCCTCTTTTTGCTCGGTTTTGTTGCAACTTTCATCAATAAAACCCCGAAGGGACATTATTTCTATTCCAAAATGACGCTGCGAATTCCGCTGATGGGCAAAATTATCAGCCAGGCATTCGTCGCCAGTTTCTGCAAGACGATGGGGACATTGCTGGCGGCCGGCGTTTCCGTCCTTGAGGTATTTGACATCCTCTCGACAATGACGAAAAACGACGTAATAAAAGACGCGATTATTCGCAGCAGAGAGCATATTGTCCAGGGTTCTAACGTATCGCTGAGTTTGGCCTCTGCCGGCTTTTTCCCGAATATGGTCGTCAAAATGATTCAGGTCGGCGAAGAGAGCGGTTCTTTGCCGCAGGTCCTCGACAGAACAAGCGAGTATTACGAGCGCAAGGTCGATTCCACAATCAGCACCGTTCTTGGCCTGCTTGAACCCATTATGATTGTAACGGTCGGAGGAATTGTATTGATTGTTATCCTGGCCCTGTATCTGCCTATCTTCACGATGGGCGGTACCGGAAACGGCGGCTAACCGCGAGGTGCCGCGTGAGGAGGAGGTTATAAAGTCACTCTGTAAATTGGCCGATTTGCGAGTAGCGAGTCGGAAACGGTAATAAAACCGGTTTATTGTTTTTAAAGGAGAAAGCAAATGATGAACAGAAAAGGTTTTACACTGATAGAGCTGATGGTGGTCATATTCATCGTCGGTATCCTGGCGGCGGTCGCCATACCGATTATGCGTGGCCGCATCGATGCAGCCAAGTGGTCAGAAGGCAGAGCCGCTGCGGGCAGTATTCGCACTGCTATTCGCGCAGCTATTGCCGAGAAAGGTAACGACTACGATTATGCAACAAACGTTACCACTCTTGAACACCTGGGCTTTGCCTCAGGCGACCTTGACGGCAAGTATTTCCTTGAGGCTGATTATGTTTATACGATTACGAATGGCGGAGGCGCTGTTCAGCCCACATATACAATCACTGTGGGACCAAGCACCGCTGCTGAAGGACCGACATCGCCTGCATCTGTAGATTTGGACGACACTGGAACGTTTACCGAAAACTTCTAAGCAAAAGACCGAGGTTGTTTGTGTAAGTTTAAATGGTGGGGGCCTTATTGGGGCCCCCACCTTCAGTGTTTGCAAAGAGGTGTATTATTATGATATCTAATAACAGCAAACGAAAAACGGGTTTTACGCTCATCGAACTGATGGTTGTCATCTTCATCATTGGCATTTTATCCGCCGTGGCGATTCCGTATATGCGGGGCCGAACCGATGCCTCCAAATGGACCGAGGGCAAGTCCGCTGCGGGTAACATTCGCACGGCGATTCGCGCAGCTATTGCCGAGAAAGGCAATACATACGATTTCGCCTCACACGTTACTACTCTTGAAGCCCTGGGCTTTGCTACCGGCGACCTTGACGGCAGGTACTTCCTTGAGGAAGATTATGGTTTCACGATTACAAATTCGGCTGATATTGCTGTTTTGCCCACTTTCATTATCACTGTGGGGCCAAGCACCGCTGCCGAAGGGCCGCTATCTCCCGGTTCGATAACACTGGACCAGGACGGGCTATTGACCGAACTGCCATAAACGATGATTTTATCACGGTAAACGCCGGAAAGTTCACTTGCGGCGACCGGTCTTCTAATCCGCGGCAAATTACCATAGACAGCACCGACAATTTTACCGAAATCCCCTGAGTTTTTCTGCTCCGCCCCGCATCTTACTTTTCTTTTGGATATTATTTTTGCCGAACCGCAAATCATCCTGTTTTTTTGCAATAGCACTTTTTATTTATTATATTTTGAAGTGATTGCATTTCAAAAATTGAGTTGTGTTTCTTCATATTTCAACCTTGGTGCTTGTCCGCCGCATGCACAGTGTTACTTAGGGGAGGCGGATTCACGGGGGAATGTAAATTTTAAGACCGATAACTGCGGCGGGGGGCTTTTTTTTGATAATTACGCCTAAACTTACTATTTCACATCTTTGCAGGGCAGCCGAAAATCCGTCCAAAGAGACCCGGAAAACGGATTGGCGGCGGCGGTTTTCGCCGTTTATAGGACGTGGAATATCGGTTCATACTCAAAAGCGCCACAATATTAACTTATCGCGGTTTCTATCTAAAAGGCCCTCACAATTAAGCCGATGAGAGGTTTGAAATACATAGCGGATTATGCAAGCGGCATAATTTTGCGTCATATAGCCGCTGAAAGGGCTCAGAACGATATGAGTTTTAAGTGGAAACGGTTGCTCGGTTTTAACCAGGACGATGTTCTTGGGATGGATATTGGCTCGTCTTCGGTCAGGATGGTTCAGCTTGCCAGGAGCGACGGCGGCTACACTGTCGTCGCGGCGTGCGTAAGCGATATCAGGGATGATGGAGATGGTGCCATCAAAGAAGAAAATATTATCCAGGCGGTCCAGAAGTGCATGATTTTCGCCAGGAAAAACGCTCGCTGGGCGGTATGCAGCGTCGCAGGGCCTGAAGTAGCGGTCAGGCCGTTTAAGTTCCCGCCTATGCAAACAGAAGAGCTTGATGGCGCGGTCCGGATTGAGGCATCTCAGGTTTGCCCATTTAACGTTAATGACGGCGTTGTCGATTATCAGATTGTCCCATCGAGCGAAACGAATGATGCTGTCACCGGCGTTCTTGTTGCCGCACCAAATGATGTGATACACCGCAAGGTTCGAATCATGGAAAAAGCAGCTTTGAATTGTGTCCTGATGGATGTCGATGGGCTTGCGCTTCTCAATTGCCTTATAGAAAGCAAAAACAGCGACACAAATATAAGCACCTCGGCAGTTCTGGATATTGGGTCATCCTGCACAACGCTGGCGGTAATGACCGAAACTGGGCTGCCGTTTATCCGCACAGTTCCTTACGCTGGAAACGATATTGTCGCCCAGATAGCGCAGGAAAACAATGTCCGTCCGGAAGTCGTCAGGAATGAAATATATGGTTGTGACTCGCCGACTATACCTGCCCAGAATCTGCAGGCCAGTATGGAAAAAGCGTGCAGGAAATTAGTCAACGATGTTGCCGAAACGCTGAGATACCACAGCACCCAGGCAAAATCGTCTGCTGTTGAGCAGCTGCTGGTGTGCGGCACTTTTGGTTTGGTCAAAGGATTCGTGGATATACTCAACAAACAACTGCCCATCAAGGCGGTTCTGTGGAATCCGTTCGATACGATGAAATGCAGTGTGGACAGGCAGTGTCTTGATGTTATTCAGTCAAAAGGCCCGGCGATGGTTGTCGCCGCGGGGCTTGCTATGAGGTCGGTCTGATATGTTTGCTATTGATTTACTTAAAGGACAGGGGCGTCCGGCCAGAACAAAGCCGCAGGGCTTCGCCATTTTTGTCGCCACCTTTGCCGTTCCAATAATGGTGGCGATTATTATGGCTGGCTTCTATTACCGCAACAAGGTCGTTATATCGGTTTGTGAGCAGAACATAGCCGGTTACGTTACACAAACGGAGCGTCTGGCCGATGCATTGAAGCTCAAGGAAGCAAGGGAAAAAGAAAAATCCGCCATCAACGGCTGTCTGACGGATGTAGCCAATTCCATCGGCAGGCATACCCAATGGTCACCTGTTCTTGTGGCGATTGTGCAAAATCTGCCGGAGTCCATAGTCCTGAACAGTTTGGAGGTCAAGCAAAGCTCGATAAAACGAAAGACTGTCGTGAAAGCAGGCCTGGACAAAGATAGCAAGAACAAAAAAGCCGATACAAGCGTGGCGGTCAGGACGTTGAAGCTGCGGGTCAGCGGAAACCCGGGCTACGATTGCGACCACGAAGTCAAGGCGTTTCGTGAAAGTCTGCGTACTTCAAATGTACTCGGACCCAAGCTCGAAGATGTTGTTATTGCCTCGCAGGGACGCGATACCCTGGATGGCCGTGAAGTCGTCTCGTACGACATCGATTGTATATTCAAACCTGGATTATAGCGAGAGTATATGGGTGCTTATAAAAAATATATTGTTGCGATGGGTATAGTTTGGACGGTATCGCTGATTTTATTTGCGGTGGTTTATTACGTCACTATTGCCCCGCAGATGAAGGTTAAAAACCAGGTTTTCAAGGAATCTGTCGAAAAGAAACAACTTTTTGAGTCGGCCGTTAGCGCAGCACAGGAAGATAACAAGAAGAAACTGGCCAATGAACTCGAGGAGTTGAAGACCAGATTGAGCGATTATGTTTCGGAGTATGACGATTCCGCCAATCTGACTTTCTCCATCAGCAGCATCGCCGCTGACAAGCAGGTGAGTGAGTTTACCGTTAAGACAACTGAACAGAGCAAAGGTCAGGATGCCCTCGCGAACAAGAATCTGCAGGAGAACCGTGTTGAAACCGCTTTCACATCGGATTTCTTACGGTTTGCGAGTTTTCTTAATACTCTTGAGAGGCATCATCCGGTCATTTTCGTTGACAGATTCAAGGTGATGCGAGGAGACCAGAGCGGCATGCCTAACAAGGTGGATATGACCCTTTCGTATTTTGTAAGAAAGAAACAGGACAGTTGAGTGCAAAAGTTGGTTCTTAGGTAAAAATGAGAGTAATCGCGATAGCAAATCAGAAGGGTGGATGCGGCAAAACGACGACGACCGTCAATATGGCCGCTGCTTTCGGTCGCAAGGGTAAAAAGGTCCTTGTGGTGGATCTTGACCCGCAGGGACACACTACACTCGGCGTCGGCTGCGACCCCGAGTCATTCACCAAAACGGTTTACAATGCAATCGTTGACCTCAAGGTCCCGATTGAAAGCGTCATTGTTCCCAGCAAGACCGAGAACGTTGATGTAGCCCCCAGCAATATTCTGCTGTCTGGCGCCGAGCTTGACTTGAGCGCTGTGTCCGGCAGGGAGTTTATGCTTACCGAGCAGTTCAAGACGATTGAGGACCGATATGACATCTGCGTTATCGATTGCCCGCCTTCATTGGGCATCCTGACGCTCAACGCCCTGATAGCCAGCACCGATCTCATTGTCCCGGTGCAGGTGCATTATTACGCGATGGAAGGTCTTAAGCAGTTATTCGAGACCTGCGAAATCATTCAGGAACATTTTCATCCCTGCAAGGTGAAAATCACCGGCCTGCTTCTCACGTTTGTGGAAGACCGGCTGATTTTCACCAGACAGATACAGCAGCAGATGCGGGAGTTCTTTGGCGAACTGGTCTTTGACACCGTAATTCACAGGAACGTTCGGCTGGCAGAGGCCCCGAGTGCGGGCCAAAGCGTCATTACTTATGCTCCGGACAGCAAGGGCGCTCAGGAATATCTGGCGCTTGTCGATGAGATTATGTTTGGCAAGGAATACATTCGCGCCGCCAAAGGCCAGACATCGGACGAGGAATCGCAGGTTGAGGCCGCTCCGCTGCCGGACATAACATGTCAGCAGCCCGGAGATACAGCCGCTCAGCATGTGGATGTCTCGACGGAAAATGCTCAGCAGGCAATAGATAATGAAAAACAGGCCGATGCAATTGATTCAGATCGGAAGAG
>JBFZBL010000318.1:0-10766 GCA_041308485.1 Phycisphaerae bacterium
TCGAATTTTTCGCCCTCAGCAAATACAAGTGAAGTTGTCAGCAATATGATACTCAACGCTATATTGACGTATTTTTGCATAGGATGATTCTCCTGAAAAATGCGGTTAACCTGCGGCGCTGATGGCTCCTCTTCTTTCTTCGAGGATGCGGCGGGTTTCGGCAGCGCGTTCGGCGGTGATGGGATAAAATCTTATGGCCACAATGGCAAAAACGGCTGTAATCGCCGGTGCGCCTGCGAGGAAGAGCCGCATTATGGTGAACGTTCTCGAGGACTGGTTGCCGCCGAGGGAGGCGTTATAGCCGGAAAGCCACAGGGTCAAACCTGAGCCGACAGCCGAGAGCGACCACGCGGTTTTTTCGAGGAAAGAAAATGCGCCGCCGAACATACCTTCGCGGCGTTTACCATATTTCAGCTCATCGTCATCGCAGATATCCGCCATCATCGAGGCCAGCATAATTTTAACCGCTACCCACATCGGGCCGCACAGGAGCGGGTCAATGAGGATAACGGGGTCAATTGCGATTTTGCCTATGTAGTAAAGATGGTGTCCCGGCGTGAAGATAAACCATTTCATAATTCCGCCGAAGACCATCAGGCCGTAAACGAAATACAGCGAACCTCTTTTTCCGAACAGGTTGGCAAGCCAGGCGATGACCGGAATGGAGGCAATTCCGACAACGGCGTAACCGGAAGAAAGCAGGCCCTTCCAGATGCTGCCAAGCGCGATGTTGCCATTTGCCATATAGGAGGTCATTACGATGTGGTCCATATTCATCGCCAGAACGCCTGATAGCACGTTGAGAATAACGATGAGAAACAAAATCATAAAGGGCTTGCTGCTGAAGGCCTCTTTGCAGGTTTGTATGAGTTTGACTTTTTCCTGGCGCTCGGTTTTGTGCACGAAGCGTTCCCGGACGAACAGGCCGGGCATAATTCCGATGAGTGCCATTATCACAAGCCCGACTATCCAGGCCATACAACGCATGCCGTTAATTTCTACTTCCTGTCCCTCGGGAAGTTTTGCGGCAAAGTATGCCGTACTGAACAATATAGCCAATGGGGTTATCCACTCGTAACAAAATTCGGCGACTTTGTGAAAAAACGCGTTGTAGGCCATCACGCTGTTGCGTTCGTTGTAATCAGGCGTCATCTCATACGTCAGGGCGTTGTAAGGGACGGAAAAGGCGGAGTAGCAGGCGAAGAAGATAAACTGCATAATGATAAAATAAGCTATTTTGGCGGATTCGCCCCAATGCTCGGGGACCATCCAGATAAGGCCGAAAACAATACCCATCAACAATGCCCCGATGACAATAAACGGTTTGCGTCGTCCCCATTTTGAGTGACAGTTGTCTGAAATTTTGCCGAACAAAGGGTCGAGAAAGCCGTCAAGAAAACGCGGGAGAAAAAGCGCTAAACCAACCAGAAAGGGATTGACCCCCAAAATCAGGATATATACGGTTCTTGCCACCGTGTTGACGCCGATGTACCCGAAAAGTGACGGAAATCCGCCGATACCGAGAATGGTTTTTTCCCAAAGCGGGACGCGGTCAGAATTGCTGGTCTTCATAATGTCGCTTTCGATAGCAATTTATCATTTATGTTGCTTCGTTTCTTTTTTAACGGCGTCTGCAAAAGCTTTTGCGCCCGGCAAAACATTTCCATTGGGGTCGAACAGGCCGAGGCTTCTTCCAGCCCCGCCCCGTCCGGGAAGCAGGACCGATTCCGGAAACCAGTAAAATACGCCGCAGCCGTGATTGCCGGGGGTGTTGAGAACGGTTTTTGTAACTGTATAAAGCAAATCATACTGTCCCTGCGGCGTAAGCGGGAACTGCTGCTCTTCGAGAGGTCCATGGCGTCTGCCTGGGGCATACGGATATCCCGTTTCTACAACGATGACGTCTTTCTTAAGCTCGTTAGCGATGTAGTTGAGATTATCGTTAAGGTCTTCAATCTTTCCGTGCCACGAGGGATAGTAGCTTACGCCGATTATGTCGTAGGGGACATTACGCTTATTTATGTTGTCGAAGAACCACTTAGTGACGCTTTTTTTGCCTCCCTGGTCGATATGCAGCATAATTGTTACCTTGGTGTTGCCAGCTCCCTGGCGAACGCCTGCGATGCCTGCCTTGAGCAATGAGGTGAATTTGTTCCATTGGGCATCGTTCTCATAATCTCCGCCGACCCTTCCATCGGGCCAGAGCATTCCAGGGGTAATTTCGTTTCCGACCTGCACCATATCCGGCAGCACATTTTCTTTTTTGAAGGCCTCAATGACGGAGGCCGTATAACTTTGAACGGTTTGTTTCAGCTCGTCAAAAGGCATATTTGCCCAGGCCGCGGGCTTATACTGTTTTTGCGGGTCGGCCCATGTGTCCGAATAATGAAAATTGAGCAGCAGCTTCATATTGTGCGCTTTTGTCCTTTTGGCAAGGGCCAGCGTGTAAGGCAGGTCATTTGTAACTATGTTTTCCATATTGGGGTTTACAAAAATGCGCAGGCGAACGGTGTTAAAGCCGTTATCTTTCAATATGGCGAACAAATCTTTCGGCTCGTTGTTTTCACGATACACAGCACCCGCCTTTTCGAGCGTCGCGGCAGCGGAGATATCTGCGCCAATTAAAAATTCCTTATTCTGAACCCCGGCAGGTTTTGTTGCGCAGCCAAACGAATTGCAAAGCGGAATGAGTAATAAAAGGCATATTTGTATTAATTTCATTTCGGCTCCTTGGCGCAATTCATTTTTGTTTTCTCAGGATAGAAACGCCATATTTTGGAAGTATTAAAGTGTTCTGATGAACCTTTCCACTAAGCAGGTCTTCGAATTTCCCTTTCGGCAGCTTAGCCTGCTTTTTGGTTTCATTATGATTGAGATAAAAACTGTAATTTTGACTGTTTCCGCGGCGTGTTACTAATTCAACGCCTTGGGGCAGCGTTGATGTCTCTATGCCTTGTGCGTCTGCGATTTTAGATAAAAAATCCCGCATGAAATCTTTGTCCGGCCTGGTGGCAACGTAATATGCTTTTCCGTCGCCGAATTTATTTTCCGTAAAGGCCGGCGAGCCTGCGTAGAAACCGTCCGCGAAGGCGGCGAGCGTTCTGGCAGTAGTCGTATGTGCGACATCGCACCATATAGAGCAACTGTATTTCTTTTTGAATCCTTTGATTGTCCCTGTTATCTTCATCGCGTTTTTGCCGCCAGGGGGCAGGGGATTGAATTCCTCAACCTTTACTCCCAGCACATCTTTGAGAGGGCCGAGATAACCATCTAAAAAGACTCCTACTGATTCGTCGATGACGCCGGTGAAATATGTGGTAATAAATGTGCCGCCCTTTTTGACGAAGTTCTCTACAGCGTCTTTGAAGCCGGGTTTGACCATGTGCAGCAGGGGGGCGGCGATAACTTTGTATTTTGAAAAATCATAATCAACCGGGATTAAATCGACAGGGACATTCAAATCATAGAAGGCGTTAAAGTAGTATTCCAGTTCGCCGAAATAACTGACTAAAACAGTTGGGAATGGCTGGCCGTTGGCTGACCAGAAGACTTCATTATCCAGTGACTTGGTGCCGTGACCGTAAGGATTATCCACCGCCCACCATGAATCATTATCGAGAAGAATAGCGACTTTCGATTCTACATTGGAGCCGACAATTGTCTTAACCTTTTTTAATTCGTTACCCAGTGTGCTGATTTCTTTGAATACCCGTGAGTTTTCGCCAAAGTGCGGGACCATTCCACTATGGTATTTCTCTGCACCTTTTTTAGAGGCCCTCCATTGAAAATACAGTACCGAATCAGAGCCGTGGGCAAGGGCCTGATAACTCCAAAGGCGCATAAGGCCGGGGGGTTTAGGTATGTTCACGGGGTACCAATCTACTTGAGAAGGCGCCTGTTCCATAATCATAAAAGGTTTACCCAGCAAAGAACGCATCATCGTATGCCGCAGTGCGGCCCATTTGCGGGCGTCCGGATTGCCGGGGTCGGGGTAGATATTAAAAGAGACAACATCCAGATGATTTCTGAACAGATAGTGGTCGAACTTGCTCCAGTCGCCTTCAAAATTAGATGTAATAGGCACATCCGGCGTAATAGGGCGAATTACATTGTACTCTTCGAGATACAGCGTAAAAAAGCTTTCGCTGAGGAACCGTTTATAATCGAGCAGCTTGGTGGCGTTGCGTCCGCCCGCGCTTGCGCGTGGGGTATTGATTTCCTCCCAGTTGGAATACTTTTCACTCCAAAAAACGGTACCCCATGATTCGTTTAGATTTTCCATGTTGGTGTATTTTTTCTGCAGCCAGACGCGAAACGCTTTTTCGCAGTTTTTGCAGAAGCACATGCTGTTTTTGTTGGCGTATTCATTGTTGATGTGCCACAGGGCCAGGGCCTTATGTCCCTTATAGTGATTAGCCATTTCTCCAGCGAGCCGGCGTATAGCCTTTCGATAACTGGGACTGTTAACGCAATAGGTTTGCCTTGAGCCGTAAGGAACCTGCTCGCCATTTTCCCGGACAAACAGGATGTCATCGTATTTGCGGCTCAACCAGTTGGGCTGGGCTGCGGTAGCGGTCCCCAAACAAACGTCGATATGGTTTTCCGCCAGCATATCCATGATTTTGTCCAGACAATCGAAAGTGAACGTGTTTTCATCCGGCTGAATCAACGCCCACGAAAAAATGCCGATGCTGACCATATTGACATTTGCCTGTTTCATCAGGCGGATGTCTTCTTTCCACGTCTTTTGGGGCCACTGTTCAGGAAAGTAATCCCCGCCAAATATGATTTCAGTGTTTTTACGTGTCAGCATTCGGTAATTCCCGCTGTTATATACAGAGTCGGTTAATTTCTTCCAGTTCGAACCATTTCATTTTCATCGGCGCCAAAGAAAAGCGTGCTGTTTTGCCGGCCCCATTATAAACAGCCGTATCCTGATTTTCCTCCGTATTATTCATGAGAACAAATTTCTTCACCTGCGGATAATAGGCACAATCAGTGTTCGGATTTGAGCTGAACCATTTCTTCAACTCGATTTCCATATTTGCCGCCCACAGGATGGTTCTATACAGCAAACGAATATTCTGAGCGCTGTGTTTGTAATCCGCCATATACACCGCTCGTCCTTTGCCGAAGGTATTGGTTGTCATCAGGACGTTAGTTGGCGTTCCGGCCAGAAGTTTCGCATCTTCGCTGTTCAAATAGACGCCTGAATTGTTTGCTCCGAGGTCTAAGCTTTCCGTCAAGTCGTCGAGAATAAAATGTTTTGGCGTGATTTCGGGCCTTATGTTTTTGCACCAGGAAAGCGTATTTCCGATTTCCTTCTGGACGCCGAGGACGTCGGCGAGCTGGAAGAATCTGCCCTGGTATTCACAGGCTGACGGTTCTGTGACTCCTATGAAGCCGCCGCCCTTGTAAACCCACTCACGAATCTCGACAAGGATATCCGCGTCTGCCCAGTTTTTGCCGCCGCTCCAGGCGCTGTTGGCCGTGCCCCAGTTTATGATAACGCCGATATCATCGGGGATACCTTTTTTGCGAATATCATCGAAGCTGATGAATTCTATTTCAGCCGGCAGACCACTGAGGCATTCCGGGATATGTCCCTGAGGCCAGTTGTCGTTATGCATCCAGGAACGCATCTTTCCCCAGGCGTCTAACAGGGCGACTTTTTTACTGACGCAGTATGGCATCGTTTTTTTGGTCTCGTGTAATACCATCCTGAATTCATTCGCCAGCTCCGCGACGTAATCCAGAAAGGCCGGGTATTTTACCGCCAGGTCCAGGTATCCTCCAAAACCAACCCGGTCAACGCAGCGTCTAAGCAACGCTCTTCTGATTCCTTTCCACCATCTTTTACATTCCCTTACCGGGTCGCCATTACCTGTAAAAACCGGCTCATTCTGTAAATTGACAGCGAAGAAATAAGGATACAGCCGGACCTCTTTGAATAGATTTCCCGGCACATCGGAAATCCTCCTAAGCTCTACGCCGCTTAAACAAGGGCCGGCAATTCCATCGAAGCCAAGCTTCTCGAATCCGGGGAGATAGGGCTCTGTTCCAATCCAGTGGTCGCAGAAGAACAGCACCGCTTTTTTACCTGCCTTATGTACCCTGTCCACGCATTTTTTCGTGTAACTTCGCACGAATTTTTGAGTGAAATCCATCCAGTCGAGGTATTCCTTCTTAGGCACTCGATAGGACGCGTTAAAATACCCCTCATCGACGATGTCTTCGCTGCGCAGACGATACCCTTTTTCCTTTTCAAATTCATCTATTGCCAGAGCGCTCATCGGGTCTAAATATCCGCTCCAGTCAAGGTACGCGTTTTGTCTTTTTTCGTTTTGAATGAGGGGGAACTGGTAAAACATCGACGTAAAGCGGACAACATCTGTATTGGGGTGGGTCTTGAGCCAGTTGTCTAAATACTTCAGCAGGCGTCTGCCGGTCTCAGGCTGGCGCGGGTCAACGCCCATTTGATGTTCTCCTGTCCAATTATTAGTAATATAATTGTACATGGAGGTCGTTTCCCAAATCTGATAAACAAGAAAATTAACTGTATAGATATGCCATTTCTTTGGGTGCTCAATAAGGACTTCCCCGACGCGTTCCAGATATTCCCAGTTCTTCCTGTTTATCACTTTGCCGGTTGTTCTGTCGATTACCTCCCAGTATTTTTTGGGGTCGTGCTCGGTGTCTATCTTATACTGCTCGTGGCTGTAACCTTTTTGAATATTTATCCTCAGCTCCGTTTCGCTGGAACAGGTTACGGGATAGGAGATAAGATATTTCTGCTGGCACTGCTCAGGATGCGCTTTAGCCCATTCCTGGTCGGCCCTTATGAGGCAGATGGTTGAATAGACGTCATATCCAAGCTTGAGCAGTTCTTCCGACAAGACCGTTCCGTCGCTGTCACGGATTGCGTCGGCCCCCCATTTTTCGCACAGCATCTTTACGACGTTATCCATACCCTTTTGGGCAGGAAGGGTGAAATGGCCGGTCAACCTGCCAGATTCATTCACAATCGGTCCTCCTGTCTGGAAGATATTTATAATTGTGCCAGTTTGCCTCAGCTATGCTTAACAAACTTTGCAGAAAAATACAGCTTTTTCCGCAAATATCCTGCATGCAATCTAAGAAAATAGGCCCGATAACCAAACGCCATAATGTGTAAACCTGCCTCCAAATCGTATCCCAGGCTTATACCCTGTCGGATTTATGACGATTTGCCAACAGGCAGTAAATATATCGAAAGGGAGCGATTATGTTTTTACGAAACCAGTCAAATTGGCTATTGGGATATTTGATATTAATGGCGATGATTTCATGCTTCAGCGTGGAGTTGTCGGCGAGCGAAAAAGACCCCAACGGTGAAAAAAATATTTCCGACATGTCTCTTGAAGAGCTGATGAATGTGGAGATTACATCTTCAGCACGTCGTCCTCAGTCATTAACTCGTGCAAGCAGGGCGGTGTATGTTATAAACGCGGAAGATATCAGGCAGGCAGGGCCGGTTAGAATCGACGACCTGTTTCGTCTTGTCCCCGGAATGGATGTATTTCGAACCAAGGGGCTTGTATCCGCGATAGGCAGCCGGGGATATACCAAATGGAATAATGAGAGGATGCAGGTCCTGCTGGACGGACGACCGTTGTACGACCCGTATCTCGGCGGGACATTGTTTTACCTGAACCCGGTATTCCTGGAGGATATCGAACGGATTGAAGTGATTCGCGGCTCCGCGGGCGTCACATGGGGCGTTAATGCGATGAACGGCGTAATCAATATTATCACCAAAAAAGCAGCCGATACCCAGGGCGGGCTGGTTTATGGAAGCTTCGGTGAACAGCAATTGCAGCAGGAAGCCATTCGATACGGCGGCACAAACGGCCCCATGGCCTGGAGAGTTACTACGGGCGCATTTAACGAAGATGGATTCGCCAAAACACATGACCCTGTTACTGGTGAAAGTATAAGTGATGACTACGAGGCCTATCAAACAACCGGCCGGGCTGATATTAAGTTAAGCGATGATTCGAAAATGTTATTAACCGGGGGACAACAGAATGCGTATTCTAATGGAGAATCCCTCCAGTATATGAACCTGTTGTGGAATAAAACCCTGAATGACGGCAGTTCCTTGCAGACGCGGTGGGCCGAAAGCTTCATTTCTCGCAATAAAATGAAAAATTATTATACCTCCTCCAACAGTACCATGTTTAACGTGGCAGACATACAGTCGCGTGAGGATATACTCGAAATCCAGCACAACTTTGAATGGGGTACGCACAATATTGTATGGGGGGCGGACTACACACGAGATTCATACTCAAGCTCCCCGCGTGATGTACAGAATAATACCGTCCCCGAGGATTTTGCTAATGACCAGGGCAGCGCTTTTATAGAAGACGAAATCACTCTGGCGGATAATTTGTGGTACACCATCGGCTACAGGGGACAATATAACGAGCTGACTCATTATGACTGGGCCGGCAGCACAGCGTTGGTCTGGGAGTTCACACCGAAGCATTTTCTAAGAGGTGCGATATCAAGGTCTTTCAGAAGGCCGACGATGTGGCAGGAATTTCGATGCGGGCCGCTCAAGTATGTAGGCACAGCAGGATATCCTAACGGGATTATACTCAAGGGCGAAGGCAACGATTCTCTGCGCAACGAACACCAGGTTTCTTATGAACTCGGTTACCGCGGGCAATGGGCGAAAAACCTTTCGGTCAATGTTGAGGGATACATTGATAAAGACACAGATATGATGGCTGTCGATAAATCCGGCAATCTGACGCAGATATCCGACACATGGCCCCCGGGGTGGTCAGATACCGACTGGTACAACCAATGGACAAATGCGTACGATGTTACAACTTACGGCATTGAGACGTCGGTCGAATGGGAACCTTCGGAGTGGTGGCTTATAAGGGCTTTTCATGTTTATTCTCATCAAACATGCAGAAATGAGCTTACCAACTGGCGCACAGGAGAAACAGGGATATTCCTGGGGCCGAAACACCGCGTAGGTTTGACAAACCGTTTTTATCTGGACAGTTACACTACTTTAAACACCCAGTTGTATTGGACCGATGCCGCTACCCAGTCCCTCGAATATATCGATGGAAGACCTTTCTGGCGGCTCGATGTTCGGCTGGCCAAACGTATCTGGAATGACACGGCCGAAATCGCAATTGGCGCTATCAATATTCTTGACAAGAGCCATCCTGAGGGGGGTTATGGTGACTGGACGGGTGCTTCGCCGGATATGACCAATGTGCCTCGTCAGCTTTATTTCCAGTTCTTCTATAAGTTCTGAGCGAGCGGGCTCGTCGCTTTGCTCAGGATGACATGGTAGGCAGGCAAAGTTCTGTGGGTTTTAAGCCGATTGCACTTAGCGAGATAGTGGAGAGTAGAGCAGTTGAGCAGGCAAGAACAATCAGCGTTGAGCCCGGCTTAGTTGTAGTGTGGGATTCAGCCCACGCGGAATTTTGGGAAACTAATATTTATGGGCTAAAGCCCATCCTACAAAGTGAGAATAAAAAATAAATCCAGACCGTGCCATTAATTTAAGACATGATTCTACATTAGCTACGGATTAGCTCCTACAAGCCAATAGTTTGCAAGAACTGCTATATCCTTAAAATCAACTCGTCCATCCTTATTGATATCTGCTCCATCACACCATGATGGCGCGGTACAATGGCCACTACCGGAGCCAAATAAGGTTTGCACATCCGACTCAGACAAAGCCCCCTCATATATACGGATATCGTCAAGCACACCTTTGTAATAACGATCAAGGTTCCTGTGTCTGCCGAAATAGAGGTTCGAGTCATTCTGGACTAAAGGACCTTGACCCAATTGAGAATCTACAAGTACCGCATCAACATACAATTGCATTCCATCTTCCCCGAGATTGACCGCCAAGTGGTGCCAGTTATTGTCCGTCCAATTCATATCCGTAGATACACCAGGAAAAGACGTTCCATTCCCATATACTCCACTCATATTTTGAATTGCATATCCGGCAAAATATGGGGTACTCATACCTCCGTGCCCTTTATCGAGCAGGTCAACGAGATAACCGCTTTGTGTGTAGTCGGCCTTGAACCAAAGTGAGATGCCAATAGTGTTGGGGTCAAGAAGGTCGCTGTTTGGAACCTCAACGCTTGCGCTTACGCCGTTGAAATATAAGGCATTGGAATCGACTCTCCCGCTTGTGTAAACAGCATCGGTAATCGTTCCGTTTAATCCATTTCCTGAGGAATCAAACGCCGTATTCCCTGTCCCTTCGTCGAATGTCCAATGTCCTATCAGTGTTGCGCATTTGCCGGATGAATCTGCCAAGACCAGAATTGTCACAGTGAACAGCATAATTCGAAACTGTTTATAATTTGTTTTCATACTCATCTCCTTCCCGGCTTCGTTTTTAACTACGCCGTGGTAAACTTTACCTTTTGCCCCCCAGCAAAGGCGACTATCATTATACTCTTTTGCAGATAGTAGTCAAGAGGAAGGATTTAAACAACGGCAGAACGGCGGCAAAATTCTGTTCGTTTTAAGCCGACCGCGCTTCGCGAGAAAAAGGCGGCCCCCCAATTGCGATTTGGGATACAGTTGCTGTTTTTGAAGTGAAGAGGTAATATAAGCGGAACTATAAAGATATATGTGAAGCAAACGCAGGATAAGAAAGGAGATTGACATGAAAGAGGTATTGAGGCGGTCAAAATCTGTTGTTCTGTCAGTGATGGTTGTTTGCT
>JBFZBL010000319.1:0-5249 GCA_041308485.1 Phycisphaerae bacterium
CGCGAAGAGAGATATATACCGAAATGCGCTGCAATGGGCGATTGATCTTGCGAGGAGGCCAAAGATAAACCTCGGCGGCGAGAGACACAACGGCTTATCGGCTTACAAAGAGTGGTCTGAGGCGATTTTAATTGACGATGATTTTTCAACAGATGACATCGACGTGCTACAGGAGCGATATATGGCCCATGACAATGCAGTGGGGATGATTGCGGAAGGGCGGTGGTATGGGGCGCAGTTTTTGAAGCAAGTGATTGAGGATGAGCCGAATGCGGCTGAGGAGATAAGCAAGGCGATAGAATGCTACGAGGCAGAACACGGGCTGATGTGGAAGAACTGGGGGCTTGTCGGCGGAATCGGGCATTCAAAGGAAAAGGCGAAAAAATTTGCCGAGCCAGCCGTTCGGCGTCAAATAGCGGAAATAATTCTTGAAGCCTGTGCACGAGAAACCGAGGCAATCGAACATCTCGAGCGTGCTTTGGCAAAGTAATTTGCGGGATATGAAAATAAAGAAGCTGATAATACTTGCAACGGCATCGATTACAACACTGATATCCATCGGAGGACTGATTGTGTTTTCCCTGCTCAATAAAATAGGTAATACAGAACCCAAAATAGTTACGCTGAATGAATCGTATAAGGTAGTCGGTTTGCGTGTTCGAACGGGTATGAATAGCGTTTACACGGATGTGCCCGATGTGTTACAACAATTTTCGAGTTTAAATGAAAAAATCGAAATTCCAAACAAGAGACAGCCCTGGGAATACATCTCATTGAGCAACAATTTTGCTGAAAACAAAACATGGGATTACTATACGGGGTACGTTGTTAGTAAAAGCGACAGCATACCGAAGGAATTTGTTCTTTTTGAAACACCTGCAGGTAATTATGCGGTTTTTCCGATGCGGTGCAGGGTTAAATATCTGTTGGGACTAGTCATTGGCAAAACAAAAAAACATATATATACCAAATGGCTCCCGGAATCCAAATACGAATCTATGGGATATGAATTTGAATATACCGATGAAAAGATGTTTAATGAAAATCCCAATTTTCTTGATTTGTATGTTGCAATTAAAGAAAAAAAGAAATTATAGATCAAGGAGAACAGAGTATGGAACCGGTTATATGCGAGCGGGAAGCTTTTACAGTAATGGGCACATCGACCCGAATACCAACTCGCGAAGATAGCAACGACAAGTATGCAAAAATATGGTCGGAATTCGAGCGATACAACGAGCAGCTCAAGAAAATCAGCACTAACCAGAAATATTACGGTCTGAGTTTCGCCACAAAACAGCAGGATTTAATTGATTATGTCGTCGGAATGGCAGTACCCGATGGGACGGCCCCGACGAGCGAAGGGCTGGTCGTCCGGACAATTCCAACAGCCCAATATGCGGTATTCGAATGTCCGATAGAAAAAATCGGGCAGACGTATCAGTACATCTTCGGCAAATGGCTGCCAAGCTCGCCGTACAAAATAAGCCCCATCGCTCCGGCTTTCGAAGAATACCCGCCCGAAGGACAGGAAAAACTCCCGATTTGCATCCACATCCCCGTCAGTAAAAAAACAGAATAATCTGTGGCTAAGTTCTTTATTTGAGGACCCGGTATGCAGCAGCAAACTTGTGCAAGACAACTGGAAGTCGAACTTATCGCGGTAACACCTGAGCCGCAGAAGGTGATTGAGTCGGCGGGCAGGACATGCTACCTCAGTTTCGACAAAATGGACGACAATTCGCAGGCGGGGTTTATTAAACGCCTCATCAAAATGGGCCACGAATCGCCGCTCGAACACGCCTACGCGACTTTTAGAATCAAAAACTGCTCACGCGCAATGACGCATCAATTAGTAAGACATCGCCTTATGGCCGTATCACAGCAATCACAGCGATATTGCGATGAAGAGGACTTTACCTACGTCGTGCCTGAAAGCATGCCCGCCGAACTGGTTGACGAATTTAACAATGATATGCAGACGATTAAGCAGATGTATAAAAAATGGCGAGACAAAGGGCTGAAGAAAGAGGATGCCCGCTTCGTCCTGCCGAACGCCTGCACAAGCGAAATCGTTGTCTCCGCCAATTTCCGCGAATGGCGGCACATCTTAACCGTTCGAACCGACAAAGGAGCACAATGGGAAATCAAAAAAGCGGCCCACCTGATTCTCGATGCCCTGAAAAAACTCGCACCAGCGTGTTTCGAAGATATTATACCCTCTAATTGATTGTCGCTTATTTCAACACGGGTATCAGTTCAAGCAAAAATTGCCAGACTGCGTCAACGGAGGCGATATCGACGCGTTCACGGGGTGAATGGGGATTTTTAATCGTGGGGCCGACGGAAATCATCTCAATACCCGCAATCTTTTCGCCAATGACAGCCGGCTCAAGGCCCGCGTGAACAACCTTAACTTCCGGCTCTTTTTTGTTCAGCCGGCGATATACCTCTTTTGCTTGTTTAAGCAGCGAAGAATTAATATCCGGTTTCCAGGAAGGGTATCCGCCTACGGTTTCAACTTTCGCGCCTGCTGACTTTGCCAGGCCGGTAATTTTGGCGGTTATTTCAGGAAGCGACGATTTCTCCAAACTTCTTTGAGAAGTTAAAATTCTCAATTGCTTCTCATCGCCGAGTACTTCAACTTTGGCGAGGTTGCTCGATGTTTCTACAATACCATCAAATTCAGGCGACATTTTATAAACACCGGCAGGCAAAGACGAAAGTAGATTTACGATTTCAGATTGCGGATTTCGGATTGCGGATTGTTGCGATGTAATTGTGTTTAGTTCAATTTTTAGATCCGGCTCGGTTTTAGCGAATTCTTTTTTGAAAGATGCTTCAATTTCTGACAGTGCTTTTTTAACATCGCTAAGTTTTGATGCATTAAAACAGATAACCGCTTTTGCATCTCTCGGGATGGCGTTATGAACTGTGCCGCCCTCGATATCGCAAACGCGCAAATCAAAATTCTGCAAACCTTTCAATGTTCTGCCTAATAGTTGGATTGCGTTTGCGTATTGCTTGTCGATATCGATACCTGAATGGCCGCCGTGAAGGCCGGAGATTTTCAGGTCGAAGCAGGCAAGCAAATCGGGCACGGGCGAAAACTCAAGGGGCAGGCGTATTTCGGTCTGCTCGCCGCCCGCGCAGCCGACGATGAAGGAGGTATCTTCGCCATCGAGATTGATGAGGTATTTGCCCGTAATGAAGCCGGGTTTCAAACCATTCGCGCCGGTGAGGCCCGTTTCCTCATCGACCGTGAAAAGCAATTCGAGCTTTGAGTGCGATATTTTCTCATCGATAAGAGCTAAAGCCAACGCGACACCTACGCCGTTATCTGCGCCTAATGTCGTGCCATTGGCTGTCACCCAGCCATCGCGTTCGACTAATTCAATAGGGTCTTTGGTAAAATCGTGTTTTGATTCGGGTGTCTTTTCGCAGACCATATCGACGTGGCTTTGAAGGACTACCGCCGGCGAATTTTCATAACCCTTTGTCGCGGGCAGCTCAATAATCACGTTATCGACATCATCGCTTCGGCAGGCCAGATCCCTTTTTTTGGCAAGCCCTTTGAGCCAATCAATAATCTGCTTTTCATTTTTAGAGCATCGAGGAATTGCGCTGACCTGCCCGAAATACTCCCAGACATTTTGTGCCTTCGCCTCTTTCAACGTTATTTTTTCTTTTGCCACTTCATTACCCTGAGAAAAAGCTGTCTTTTCATACGCCCGGCATCCCGCAAACACAAGAACAGCAGACAAAAGACCACAACCAAGGGTCCGCAAGCTGCGAGTCATCAATAATCCTTTGATGATGCGTTTAAATAAAAAATCAGAAATCATAAATCAAAAATAGGAATATCCCCGGTGAGATTCGAACTCACAACCTTTGGCTTCGGAGGCCAACACGCTATCCAGTTGCGCCACGGGGACCTAATTACGCTATTGTAATACGGCAAAACCGCCTGAAAGTCAAGAATTTGGCCATTGGTGCAATTTTTGTCAAAAAAAGGGCAGCGATATGATATAATTGTTCGTATAGAACAGAGACGCGGATGATGAAAAACAAAAACGGATATAGTTGGCCGCACCTGCTTGTCGCATTACTGACGGTCGTAATTGCGCAGGCGACGGTCTTTGCCGAGAGTTCCGGTTGGGAACGCAAAGAAGTCAACTGGCGAGTTACCGGCGGGCGGCAAATTAAAGCTATATATTACCCAAAGGACCAGAACCTGCCTTTGCTCGAAACCAGAGTCGAACGCAAGCCGGTCCAACTACAAACAATTCATGCGGCACAGGGAAAAACAACCCTGTCGGCAACAGCCGAAGGGGTCGGTACACAAATATTGGCAAACGTGATAAATTCGCCGCCGATTGACGGATTTACGCCTTACGTAGCCATAGCGATAACGGATCAATGGACCGGAGATCCTTACGATTCGGGCGCCTACGAGGAAAATTCAATCGCGGGCAATTACCTGCCGGGACGGATGAGCGATTATGTTACGGGCATCTTCGATACCGGCGCAAGCGCACACATTATAAACGCATACGACGCAATTGTTACGGGGATTGTGGACGCAGGGTTAGTAACATCCAAAATAGTGGAGATTATCGGGGCGGCGGGGACAATCGACGCGTATGTGAGCCAGCCGCTGGCAATTTTTACAGATGGATTAGGAGCAATCGACCCGAATACCCTAAACGTGAATGACTCCAATATGAAGGGACAAAGCAATGTAGCGGTCATTCTGGGCGATACGGAGCTGTCGCCGGACCTGCCGACGATCGTGGGTTCGCCGCTGGCGATTTTCTTCACCACCGTAATTGAAAACAGCAAGCCGATAACCCTGAATATCGACGGCGATGTAATCACTGCCCCGAATATACACCTTCATGAATATACCGACAGCTCTATCCCGGCATACTCCAACAAGATAAACCTCGAGCTGCGACCGACCGACGGATACGCGGTTCAATATATGCCCTGCTTCGAGCTCCTTGGCGAAGACTGTCCCGAGGGTGATGGAGAGCCGTCAACACCGTCGGTGGTTTTCGGCTCATTGTTCGACGTCCCACAAAGTTTGTTTTTTGCTACGAGGACCGACCTTGCCAACGGCATCAGGACCTCACAGCAAAATAAGTTTATGTTCGATACCGGTGCGCAGATAACGGTTATAAGCGAATCCAAGGCGGCAGAGATTGAGCTGCTCGGAAATGACCCGAATTTCTACGTCGAGATATTCG
>JBFZBL010000320.1:0-25780 GCA_041308485.1 Phycisphaerae bacterium
GCGAATGGCCGCCTAATAGGCGACCCGTCCTTTCAGGTTGCGCCTGCGGACCTGACTGCGGCGTAAAAAAGTGGGCTGCTCTCGTCGGAGCTTTCGGGCCGACGGGTTAAGACAAATCCCGAAATAGCCGAAGCGGTGGGCCGTCGTTTGCCTGCCGCAGAGGCGATAAAACCCAAAGACGACTAAGTGTGTAGTACGCTCTACTTGATGAATACCGGGACGGGGGTTCGAATCCCCCCGCCTCCATCCTCCGTCGCTCGCAAAAAGCGAGCTATGGAGGATGCCCTCCGCAGCCTTGGCGAAGGAGGGCTTTCTTTTTGTTGTTTGATATAATGGCTCAGAAAATGAAATACGTGTATCTTTTAGAAAGCATTTCACACCCCGGCGACAGATATATTGGTCTTACAAGCGACATTGGGAAACGCCTGAAGGAGCATAATTCGGGAAAATCACCTCATACAGCCAAGTTTAAGCCATGGCGAATAGTTATTGCTATTTACTTTGCTGATGACAAAAGGGCCGAAGATTTCGAGATGTATCTAAAATCCGGCTCAGGTCACGCGTTTACAAAACGTCATTTTTAAAATGGACGCCTCGCTTCAAGAATCCCCCCGACATCCTTATTCCTTCTTGAAGAAAGTCGTGATATAATTGTGAAGTTGAAAGCTTGGTTGCGCAGCCAGGCGTTTAATATGGGAAATACTAGGTAAGGAGAAAAACATGAAAAAAGAAACTGCAATTGCATTGCTGCTTGTTGTTGCTGTTCTCTTTGTATCGGGCTGCACCTCGTTTGAGCAATGGATGGGAAAAGCCTCGCCGGATTTTACCGTCACGGATATTGACGGAAAGACTTTCAATTTATCGCAGCAAAAAGCAAAAGTCGTAATCGTGGTTATTTCGACGACCACGTGCCCGTTTTGCAAAATGCAAGTCCCGGATCTGATTAGACTTCGCGATAGCTTCGATGCCGACAGCGTTACGATTATCGCAATATCAAGTGAGGATAATACCGTGCTGCGTACGTATCGCCAGGCAAAGGGGATTAATTACATTATGGCGTCAACGGAGAATTTACCGTTGCCATACTCCGAGAGGACCGGCATACCAAGGTTCTTCTTCATCGACAGAAATGGAACAATACGCGACACGGCCTCTGGTTATCACAGCTTTGAGGCACTAACAAGTCTGGTGTCGGCGATAGATGTTACAGCAGTGCCGGCGAAATGAAAATTAGGGTTTAGCTGCAGGGGGATGAGATAACGACCGAAGTTTTTGGACGTTGCTGCTGATTGATAAAGGAGATTCAATCCAGTTTCAATCGGATATATAAAATGTTTGCGTTTTTTAAGAATTTTTTAAGTCTTTGATCTTACAACACTTATAGAACAAGAATTTTTGCAAAATTGGCAGATAATGAGCCTTGCAGTTGTAGTGAAGTTGTAAGTGCTAAAACAATTTCAAGCTTTTGGGATCTGTTCGGAAAACCGCGGGGCCAAAAGATTCTGGGGGTTCGGATCTCTCCTGCTACGGTGGTCAAAAATATATGGGCCATGAGTAGAAAAATAACGCATGCTATTGATTTGCAGTAATCAACCAGTGTACTAACTGGCAACGTACGAATAAACCTGCTCCACAGCCACACATAAATTCCAGATGGCCTATATTATTTATCAAGAATTTCCTCTACGCGCCCTTTGTCCACGTCCATAATATACCGGACGCCCGTAATCTCTGCGGCCTCTTTTGTGAGTGCCGCCACATCATCCCGAGATATGTGCTCCAGAGAGAATTTTCTGCAGCCAGCCATCAGTTGCCGCAACCCTTGGGCAAGACGTTCGTAGTACGTGTACAAACCGATTGCTCCGGCTGGAATTTTATCAAAATCACCGTTGCCGAGTTCATGGCGCAGCTCATTGGCGGTAACAAAAATCTCTTCCTTTTTAGAGCCAAACCGCTCTACGTAAACCGGAAGCTGGTTTGCGTCAATAGCCCGGCCGATTGTTTTGCCCACCATGGCCGCCGCAACCGGAGAACGAGCCATTCCAATGAGTTTCACGTACGGAGCGCCAAGCGCAAGACCTTTGAAAATCAAATCTTCGAAAGTGAAACCTCCCCCGACGGCAATCGCCGGCAAGTATTGATTCCTGTCCGCGAGCCGCTTTGCATAATTGTAAAGCAGCGAATGCAGATGTATCGGCGGCACGCCCCACTCATTCATCATCCGCCACGGGCTCATTCCTGTTCCGCCGGAGGCGCCGTCAACGGTCAAAAGGTCCAGGTTGCACTTGGAGCAAAAACTCAGCGCTCGTGCTAAATCTGCCGGCCGATACGCGCCTGTTTTCAGAAAGATATACTTTGCTCCCGCCTTGCGAAGTTCCTCTATCCTTTGGGCGAATGATTCTTCCGTAACCATTCCCACACGGGAGTGGCGTTCAAATTCCTTGAAGTTGCCCTTTTGGAAGGACTCTATAACAGCCGGGTTTGTCGGGTCGGGCAGCACGATATAACCTCGCTTGTGTAGCAGCTGCGCCTTTTTAAGGTCCCGTATTTTCACTTCCCCGCCGATGTTCTTGGCGCCTTGTCCCCATTTAAGTTCTACACATTCAACACCAAGCTCATTTATCGCGTACTCCTGTACCCCTAGGCGGGTATCTTCGACATTAGCCTGGACTATGATTGCACCGTAACCGTCCCTCTGATGATCGCGGTAAAGCTGCACACGTCTCTTGAGGTCAACAGTGTCAACCACCCTACCTTTCTCGATGACGGCCTGCACGTCCATTCCAACGACGTTTTCTCCAATTGTCAGTCCAGTTCCCGCCAGCGCTGAGCCGATGGCCAATCCCTCCCAGTTATTCTTGGCAATATCCGTGGAGCCAATTCCCGATATCAGCCAGGGATATCGGAACTTTATACCCTTGTCGCGGCCTATTCTGACCTCAAGATTCACAGCAGGGAAAATCGCCTTGTCACTATCGGCTTCTATTCCATGCGCCCCTACGCATGTTCCCATTATATTCAGATGAGAATAGTCAACGGGGTAGGTTTTCTCCGCTGCCGTCGTTATGACACCAAACGGCTGAGGGTATATAACCTCATGGCCCCGATAGGCGCTCTTGCCTATCTCGCACATGCCGATGCAGCCGTCAACACAGGTTACGCACATTCCCGAGCCGGGCGTCACCGAACCTTCGGTTCTGTTTTTCGTAAGGGTCGCGGCTGAAGTATTTACTCTTGAAAAAGGCATAGTATAGTTCTCCTTCATTTATTCCTTTTTTATTTCACAGGCAACACATGGGTCCATATAGCACATCAAATCATCAAACTGGTCTTTTTGAATGCACGGCGGGCTGAGATTCGCGCAGCCGCCGCATATCGCTTTTTCCGGCTCCGTATAAGTGCATCGCAGCGTGCAGACCGGACAAACGTAAATGCAGCCGCCGCATTGACGGCAGACGTCCGAGGGCACATCGAAAGGCGTTCCAATGCTGCGTTTCTGCCCTCTTCCTCTAAAACCAATAGCTTTCGACATCATCTGTTCTTCGCACATCCGCACGCACCGGCCGCAAAGTATGCAATCCTCATATTCCTGTCTGAACCGCTGTTGTTTTACCTCATACTTCGAAGCTATGTCCTGTATGATTTTCGACTGCGGACAGGACGCCAGCAGCAGCTCGATTATCATCATTCTGGCCCGCATCACCCGCTTCGAGGCAGTCCGCACCTTAAGTCCCTGCTCTGCCCGATATGTGCAGGAAGATACGAGTTTTGCGCCGGGGCCTTCGCCAATCTCGACAACGCACAGCCGGCACGCCCCGTAAGGCGTCAGCCCTTCCATATGACACAGCGTCGGAATGGGAAAGCCCAGAAACTCCGCCGCCTCAAGGACAGTTGTGCCCTCTTCTACGGATACCTCCAGTCCATTGATTGTTAATGTTATCATAACTGTTTGCCTCCGATAAATGCCGGCTGCTTGCATTCCTGTGTGAATGCCAGGTCGCACCTCAGACACCGTCGTGCCTCAGCCCTGGCCTGCTCTTCGGACAAGGATGCTTCTACTTCGCTGAAATTCTTCTTTCTCGCTTTTACGGGCAGCACGGGCGGCGTCGCTCTTGTCGCAGTTTCCAATTCCTTGTCGCTGACGACAGCCGGCTCAACAAATACGGTCGGCAGTTTCAGGCCTGGCGCCTCCGCGAGCGGTTCGCCGCGAAGGTATCTGTCTATGATTCGTGAGATCTTCTTTCCCGCCGCTATCGCGTCAATGACGGTGTTCGGACCGGTCACAAGGTCGCCGCCGGCAAAAACGCCTTTTATATTTGTCTCAAGCGTATGTGAATTGACCTTGACCCTTCCGCCCTTGTCTATTTCCAGGCCCATCGAGGCCAGGCACTGACTTTGAGGCCGTTCCCCTATGGCAACTATCAGCGTATCAAGCTTTAACGTAAACTCGGTGCCCGGCACAGGGACGGGTTTTCGTCTGCCGGTTACATCCAGTTCGCCAAGGTGGTTACGGATGCACCTGATGGCCGTTAAATGTCCCGCTTTCGAGTAAATACTTACCGGGGACACAAGCGTCTCCAACTCCACTCCTTCCCTTATTGCCGCCTCAATTTCTTCCTGGCGAACGTGTATCTTTACCGGCGATACCAGTGTTTCAATCGTTACTCCTTCTTCCAGGGCCGCTTCGACTTCTTCTTCGTAGGCAGGCATCTCATCGCGTGTGCGCCTGTATAGAAGCGTAACACTGGTAACTTCTTTCTGTCGTAGAGCTACTCGTGCCGCGTCAACCGCCGAGTTCCCACCGCCGACAATTCCGACGTGCCCTCGCGCAAGCTGTTCGCCTCTCATATTGAACGCCTTGAGGAATTGCATAGACGGGTAAACGCCTTCAACGTCCTCACCTTCGAGGTCGAGCCGCCAGCTTTCGTGGGCGCCCATAGCCAGAAATATCGCTTTGAATCCTTCCGCGAAAAGCGCTTTGATGTTCATGTCTTTTCCCAGCGCCAGACCGTGACGCAGGGTGATATTTTTGTTCATCAACGTTTTGATTTCTTTTTCGACAATACGCCTGGGAAGCCGATAGGCGGGCAGTGAGCATACGAGCATGCCGCCTAGTTTATCTTCCGCATCAAATAAGGTGACTTTGTGGCCGAGAAGGGAAAGGCAATGAGCCGCCGTCAAGCCCGCGGGGCCGGCGCCGATAACTGCAACCTTTGCAGTGTGCCCCGTACCCTTAGCTGCTATTGTCGGCCGGTAAACGGAGGGATCCACTCGGTCGGTTACGAACCGTTTCAAAGGACGTATGGCGATAGATTCTCCTCCACCGACACCAAGACCGCACCGGTGCTCGCACTTGCGGTCGCAAACCCTGGCGCAGATAGACGGAAGCGGATTGGCCTCACGAATAATTTTATAAGCCTGGTCATATTGTCCTTTTTCGATAAGAGCCACATAACGCCATGGTTCCGTATCTACCGGGCAGGCGGCCTGGCACGGTGCGCCGACCAGGCTTTTGCAGACAAACGCGTCACATCGCTTATCTTCTATATGCCGCCGGTATTCCTCACGAAAATATCTAAGAGTGCTCAGCACCGGGTTCGGAGCAGACTGGCCCAGTCCGCACATTGTTGTGTCTTTCACAACGCCGGCCAATTCTTCAAGCAACGCTAAATGCTCCGGCGTTCCCTTGCCGAGGGTAATATCTTCAAGAATCTCGTGCATCCGCTGAGTGCCTTTACGGCACGTATAGCACTTGCCGCACGACTCATCTTTCAGGAAATTCATAAAGTACCTGGCGACATCCACCATGCACGTGTTTTCGTCCATCACAATCATGCCGCCGGAGCCCATTATCGAGCCAGCCTTGGTTAGGCTGTCATAGCTGATAGGAAGGTCGAACATTGATGCCGGAATGCACCCGCCCGAAGGCCCGCCTGTCTGCACCGCCTTTATCCGTGTCTTTCCGACCGATCCTCCGCCAATCTCATAGACAACTTCTTTTAAGGGCGTTCCAAGGGGCACTTCAACAAGGCCGGTGTTGCGGATTTTTCCGACCAGAGAAAAAATCTTGGTCCCTGTGTTACCCTCAATACCTGTTCTGGAAAACTCCTCCCCGCCATGACGAATAATAAAAGGCACATTGGCCAGGGTTTCGACGTTATTGATGCACGTGGGACAACCAAAGATTCCTTTTGAAATCGGATATGGTGGGCGCTGGCGTGGTTCTCCCATTCGTCCTTCAATAGATTTTATCAACGCCGTCTCTTCGCCGCAGACAAAGGCCCCGGCACCTCGAACTATATCGATGTCGAATTTAAACCCGCTGCCGAGGATATTATCACCGAGCAATCCCATACTGCGGACCTGGCGCAAAGCAATGAGCGAGTGTTTTATCGCAAGAGGATATTCGGTGCGTACGTAGATAATTCCATTGGTTGCACCAATGGCTATCGCTGCAATTATCATACCCTCAATGATTACATGCGGATTGCCTTCGAGTAAACTGCGGTCCATATAGGCGCCGGGGTCTCCTTCGTCGGCATTGCAGACGACGAATTTCTTTACAGAACCGTTACCGGCCTTGCTGGCAAGCTCCCATTTTCTACCCGTGGGGAAGCCCGCCCCGCCCCGGCCTCGCAATCTCGACTTTTTTACTTCCCCAATAATCCATTCAGGTTTTGGGCCGTCGAGTATTTTAAGAAGAGCTTCATATCCGCCGACTTTTATGTAATCGGCGATTCTGATTGGGTCAATTTGCTGGTTGGTGCCGAGGATAAGCCGCTTTTGTCCCTTGAAGAACGGAATCTCCTCCTGGCAATTGGATTTTCTGGTCGTGCCCGGCTCCCGATAAAGCAGCTCCTCGACTGTTTCGCCCTTGATTACTGCGTCGATAATCCGGGGAACGTGCTTCATTTCGAGCTTTGGGTAAACCGTGTGTTGCGGCTCCACAAGAATGAACGGGTCCATTTCGCAAAATCCGAGGCACCCCGTGATTCTCAGGGAGATGCGATCCCCCAGATTCTTCTCGAGTATATGTTTTTTGATGATACGAATAATGTCGTTTGAGCCACTGGCCTGTCCGCCTGTTCCGGCACAGATGACCAGGCACGGCTTGCCGTTGTTGTGCTCGCCCCTGATTGTTTTACAGAATTCCCTGAAATCAGCGGTTGATTTCATATTATCCTTTATAATTTTATCCATTTGTTTCTTTCGAAGAGTCATGCGTTAGTGCCGTAATATCCAACATATGTCCCTTACATCCACACCTTGAGCAAACATGTAAAGTTGCATATTTACCCGCGGTCATCATCGCCATCTTTGCCCCGCATTCCGGGCAATCCGATACGCCGGGCAACTCCTTTGCGCAATGCGGACAAGATAATAAGGTCACAGCCCCTTGCATAAACTCTCCGTCAGAATCTGCGTGAGCGCTTCCGTAAAGCCCGGAAAGATACAATATGCTTTTCTTACCGTCAGACGATGCCACAAGCTTGATGGAGGCGCAGCTGTTAATCTTGTGTGCGGTATCCATCAATGTATGATTGCACCTGGGACAATTGACTTGGATCGGAAATACCCGCTGGTCGGTGCGAGGGTCGGATTGCTGAAATCCCTTGCGGGCCTGGTCTATAATATGCGGAACCTTGGCGGTAGTAACATGCCTGAAGTAATGATTATCAACCACAACCGTAGGGCCCAGTGCACATGCGCCGAGACAGTTCACCGTCTCGATGGAGAACTCCTTATCCTGAGTTGTTTCACCGGATTTGATGCCTAACTGCCGGCTGAATTCATCAGCAATTCGCGGAGCGCCTCGTACATGACACGCCGTCCCAAGGCACACTGATACCAGATGCTTTCCCCTGGGTTTAAGACTGAATGCTTTATAAAACGTGGCTACAGCATAGATATCCGTCAGAGAACAGTCGGTTTTTGCCGCCACCTGGCGCAAGGCATCTTGCGACAAATATCCGTATTTTGACTGTATTTCTGTAAGAATTGAAAGCATGCCTCCCAGCGAGCCGTGATGTTCGGCTATAACTTTCTCAATAACTTGCTCATCCATTGGAATCTCTTATCAACAGAAAATATCTATTCGTGCAGCGATTAAGTTCTATCAACAATACTCCTCACAGTGCCATATACCACCAGGGGAGTGACGAAATCTAAATCTGCAGGAGCCAAGATTTCCACAGTTGCAGCATAATCCCATGCTTATATCGACCTTGGGTAAAGCTGAAGGAACCGTCGGCCACTTCGAAGGCAACGATACTGAATCATCGAATTCTTCACAGTATAAAACGGGAAGTTTGATGTTTTTTCGCTGAATACATATATCCTTGCTGTTACACGTCAAGCAGAG
Source organism: Phycisphaerae bacterium (assembly GCA_041308485.1). Taxonomy (GTDB): domain Bacteria; phylum Planctomycetota; class Phycisphaerae; order Sedimentisphaerales; family Anaerobacaceae; genus Fen-1362. Next base: position 8,363 of record JBFZBL010000320.1, read on the forward strand.
TCCTAAAGATTGTTCTTCCATTGCCATTGGTCAAACCTGCCTTTCTGCACTGAGCTATTTGCATCACTGACAAACACAGCAGGATTAGCAATTGACATACCACCGACCGATAATTTTAGTATTACTTGCAGAGCTTTTTGTTTTAACTGGTTTATTAATATAAGGTTACAGAATTTAATACAGTAATCTTCGCAGGCAAAAACAAACGTTCCGGGCTGGCTAAAAGAACTATTGATGGTGGGGAAAATTAGGCCATTGGGGAGTTTTTCCCCATTGCGCGTTTTAGGATTTACTCTTTTATTGGCTGGCTCAACCACTCGGAAAAGTTTTGTCCAGCTTTGCTTGCCGCATCTTTTTCCGCAGGGTCTTGCGATCGATTCCGAGTATCTCCGCCGCTTGTGTCCTATTGCCGCCGACGTTTGACAGAACGTTGCGGATATGGTCCGCCTCTACTTCCGCCAAGGTCCTGTTCACGCCATTTGTGCGAATAACCGAAAACCGGGCTAACGCGGGTAAGTCCGGAACCTCGACAACCAGTTCATCGTTCATTACGACGATGCGCTGGATTGTGTTTTCCAGCTCCCTCACATTGCCCGGCCAGGTGTAGTTCTTTATCGCCTCAAGGGCCTCATCAGAAAAGCGTGGAACTGCTCTGCACAGTTCTCCGGCGAACTTCCTGGCAAAGTGTTCCACCAGCAGAAGAATATCGCTGCCTCTGTCCCTCAATGGCGGAACCTCTATTGTGATAACGTTGATTCGATAATACAACTCCTCGCGAAACACCCTGCTTTGAATCAGCCCAGGCAGGTTCTTGTTTGTTGCCGCAATGACTCTCACATCAACCTTCCTCGGTCGAGAGTCCCCAACCATGCAAACCTCTTTCTCCTGAAGGACCCGCATGAGCTTCACCTGCATTGCCAGACTCGTTTCACCTATCTCGTCGAGAAAAATCGTCCCGCCGTCGGCTGTCTGGAAAAATCCCGCCCGTGACTCATAGGCGCCAGTGAAAGCACCCTTGAGATACCCAAAGAGTTCGCTTTCGAGAAGACCCTCCGGGATACCCCCACAATTGACCGGCACGAACGGAGCGGATGCTCTTGCACTGTTGTAGTGAATTGCTCTGGCCACCAGTTCCTTACCGCTTCCGCTCTCACCGGTAATGAGAACCGTCGCCGAGGTTAAAGACGCCTTTTGTATCGCGGAGAATACCTTCTGCATGGCTTGTGATTCACCAATAAGGCCGTGAGCACCGGAAAGCCCCTGAGCAGGTTTTGCCGATGATTCGCGTCTTTGCTTTAGTTTCTCAAGAACTCGCCGAACAGCTGCTAAAATCTCACCATCAGTGAACGGCTTGGGCAGATACTCCTCGGCCCCGCTCTTAATCGCTTCGATCGCATTATCCACCGTCGCATATCCGGTGATCATCATCACCTCGGTGTTTCTGCAGTTCTCTCTGATATGTCGAATCAGGTCAATGCCGCTTATTTTAGGCATCTTCAAGTCTGTAATGACCAGGTCAACTGGTGTTCCATCAAGGAGTTTCAATGCTTCCTCAGCGCCTGGAGCGGTATATGTTATGTATCCTTCAGCGGTCAGATTCCTTTGGAGAACCTCCAGTGTGCCGGGGGTGTCATCTACAACGAGAATGGTCTCTTTTCGACTGTGTGAATTCATAATTCCTCTCTGTTCTCTTGGATTGCGCCTGGCTCAATGGGCAGTCGAATAGTGAATTTCGTCCCTTTTCCGGGTTTGCTTTTGACCTCAATTGTCCCGCTATGAGATTTTATTATTCCGTAGACCACAGGCAAACCCAAACCCGTCCCCTGATTCACTTCCTTTGTCGTAAAGAAAGGCACAAACAGTCGATCCAGAACATCATCGGTCATTCCCACTCCCGTATCCTCAACAATGCAGACGACATATTGGTCCTGAACATCTGTAAGCACGTTAAGTTTTCCCCCTTCCGGCATTGCCTGAATCGCATTTACGACAAGATTGACCACAACCTGGATTAGTTGGCCTGCATCAGCCGTAATCTCAGGCATCTGGGGACAAAACGTGCAAGCCAGCTCTATCCCATCGTTTTCAAAACGGTGCTCAAAAAGATCTAGTGCTTCCGAAACAATATTGTTAATATTCGTGTGTCCCTTGAAAGTGGATGTCTGTCGTGCAAACAACAGGAGTTTTTTTATAACCTCTCTGGCATGGAGGGATGCCGTCACAATCCTCTGGATGTCATGCACTGTTTCCTCAGGCAATTTCGGACTCCTCTGTGCAAGCTGCGCAAAACCGAGGATACTGCTCAGCGGCTCATTCAGTTCATGAGCAACGCCGGCAGCCAACTGCCCGATGGTGGCAAGGCGGTCGGCGTGCATAAGCTGCTTTTGCAACTGGGCCCGCTCTTGCTCTGCCTGCTGACGTTCAACAATAAATGCTATTTGCCTTGCTATGGCGTCTAATAAACTCTGCTCTTCCTTTAAAAATGCGACATTATTAAGTGATGGCTTCCCCTCTGCATAAACCACTTCAACGCTGCCTATACACTTCCCGCCGAAAATCACATCTGCATACTGCCTTTGGCGACCTTCTCTGAAGCCGGACGTTTCGTATTGTCGGCCGTCCAAAACGATACGAGCCGACGCTATCTCGGGGTATTGCCATGCCGGCGGTATCAACTCAACAATCTGCTGGAACACTTCATCCGGGATGCCGCTAAACGTCTCGAATATCTGATTGATACGGTAGAGACAGCTCAGTTCTTTCACTCGCTCATTAAGAGCTATAGCTGTTTCTTCGTTTGGTCGTGCATCAGCGTGACTCTTAGCTCGTCTGCCTACCACGTATCACCTTGCCTCTGCAAATGCTGTATGGTTTTCTTCAAAGGCATCCTGCCTGATTTTATTCGGCCAAGGTATTTATATGGGCCTTGTGATGATACAATATCATAGCGATAACGCTCTAAAAATCAAGACCTTGTGGCAATCACCTATCATGCAAAAAATAGACACCATACCTTAACGCGGTGGGATGTGCTCCCTCTATGAATATTCTATAAATTCTTATTGAACAGTCCTCAAACACCTCATTGGCACAGGTTTAGGTACATTTATAATAATATGACAAAAAGGGTACGGAGCAGGGATCTGAACCAGTGCATTAATCGGTTTTTTTGCCAGTTTCCATAGGATTGTAGCCAAGAAATCCGATTATCTTAGGCAAGTGGCAAATGTCAGATATAAATTGGCTATGCTCCCAATTCCGGACATTATATTGTTGCTACATTATAGATAACTACAGAGGTTTTGATTTACACTACTTGTTAATCTCACAGATATACATCCTGCTATTCTGAATAACCCTGTCAGTTTGTTCTGAAACATTCTGTACATACCTTGTTGCCATTTGTAAATCTGCATGGCAAAGAAGCCTTGAACACGGATATATAAAATAGTAGACATTTTTTTTATTTTTGTAACCGCTTGATTCAAAAAGACTTATAAAAAGACCATTTTTATGAAATTAACGGATAACGAGCTCTTCAGTTGTAGTACAGTTGTAGATTCCACAAGACCGATGTTTCATATCTAGTACGGGTACACAAACGCAACTGTTGCTACTTCAACGGCCAATTGTATGGACGGGTGCAAAGCAATCAGTTGACAAACTCAAGCAAATCAACGGCAAACCTCGCAAAATCTTCGAATTTAACAAAACACAAAGGACCACCTACCCAGAAACCGCTGAGTAGTTCGTATTGTCTACCTGCTAAATAAGCTGCATAGGCCTGACCTATCCGTACTTGTCAAAGTAAAATCTCCACCGCTGCCAGTCTCGCTCCACTCAGCAAAGGCCTTACATTTCGCGACAAAATTATCTTAAGCCAACCAACTCACTTGTTCAACAGCCAGTTTTCGGCAAGGACACCGAGGTCCTTCATGTCTATCAATTCATCTTGTGGATCGCTGATGTCACAGAGTTCGTTGTAATTCGGGTCCATGGTTGCCAGTGTGGTCAGCCACGCGTTAGCCATGGCGGCGAAGTCGAGGAACTCAACGTCACAATCAAGGTCGACACTGCCCGGACAATAATGACAAACTTTGTCGGGGGCCCAGTCGCTCGCTTTAAAGCCTGGATCGATCGTCTTAACGCTCCAGTAGTAAATGTCCTTGGGCACTTCGAGGAACAGATAGGTCCTCTGGCCGCGGTTACCCATGAGCGGTGTGCTGTACGTGCCGGAGAGGATATCATTTCCGCCGGGTTCCGTGCCGACTCGCACAGCGTAATACAGGCCGGTATCTGGAGTCTCGTTATCTTCAGCGTTGCTCCATTCGAGCAGTATTCCGCCATTGACATCGTCGGGCATACAAGTCAATGAATTCGGTGCAGATGGGCCGATATTGGAGAGGCCTCCTTCGTTGATGTAAAGGCGAGCGTAGGTATTGGACCAGTCGGCGCCTGTCATGAAGAAATCAATGTCACCATCGTCATTGACATCCACGAAGTTGAGCGAGCCTTCGCGAACACCAGGAAAAGAATAGCTTTCTGCGGAGAAGCCTGAGCCTGTGTTCTTGTAGAGCATCGTGCGAAGAGAGCTGCCGTCGTATCCGCATAAAGCAAGGTCGAGGTCGCCGTCGTTATCGTAATCGCCCCATGCTACGCTACTTCGATACAAAAGCAGAAGCCCGGCACTGGTGTCGGTGAATGCGCCGCTCCCATCGTTCTCATAAACTCGAGCGATCCTCAGCGTAGTCGGGTTGCTTCCATCGCCAGTTATCGCCAGGTCCATATCGCCATCGTTGTCGTAATCCCCCAGCGCCACGTCTGAAAGATTAACACCGGGCAGGCCGTGGCTGCCATTGTCGGTCAAGGTACCGACCGGATCGTTCTTATAAAAGATTATCCTGCGACTCGCTCCATCGTACCCGGTAATTACAAGGTCCATGTCGGCATCGCTATCTATGTCAGCGAAGTCTGCTGAGCCGGCATAAAGGCCGGTAAGAGAAGTTGCTGAGTCAGCGGTAAGCGTGCCGAGCGGGTCGTTCTTATAAAGGATCGCGTTGGGCTCGGTACCATCATATCCGGTGACAACCAAATCAAGGTCGCCATCGTTATCGTAATCGCCCCATGCAAGGGCAGCGTTACTTACGCCAACCAGAACCTGATTGGTATCATTAGTGAGCGTTCCGGTTCCGTCATTTTCATAAATGCGTGCGATGCAAGTTGAAGCGTCTGTCAGTCCTGCCATAGCGAGGTCGAGGTCACCATCGCCATCGTAGTCGCCCCATGCGAGACCGCCTCCACTTTCGTTGGTGATTCCAGTCAAGTCGGCTTGGGGTTTGAGGACAAGCGTACCGGCCTGATTTTCATACGTTAGTGTCACCCATGTCCATGGGCTCAGATAGGGATACTTGCCGCAAATCACAAGGTCGAGGTCGCCATCGTTGTCGAAGTCGCCCCAGGCCGAATCGCTATGCCAAACGCCCTGCAGATTCTGTGTAGCGGTGAAGGTGCGTGGCAGTGGGTCGTAGGTACCCTTGTAATTGTTTGATGTTGGATATGGTAACAGGCCATGCCCCGCCCAGTTAAGTTCGAACTCGTGGGGTGGTCCTGTTGGAATAAGCTCATACGGGCCTGGAAAGAAGCTCCACCATTCGCTGAATTCCCAGAGCGAATTGGTATCATCAGGCAAGCCGTAAGCGTGACCAAAGCGGAGATTGCTAATTTGATAAACTTCGGTCGCTTCCGGATGCGGGCTTACTATGACATTGTGCCACTCGGGGTCTTGGTCGTAATCGTATCCTTTTACGAAGCGAAACTCGCCATTGTTGCCATCGCCATCGGTTATGTTCATCGAGCCGTAGATGTATCCGCCAGTCATGTCCGGGTCGTTGGGATCAAAGGGGTTAGAGCCGAGCTGATTGTGGATTGCGTCCATGCCAAAATCGGGGATGTTCGCATAGATTCCGGGAAAGCCGACGTTTTTGTACCAGATGCCGCCTCCGTCTGCGCTACCCATTTCGGTCGTGATCGTAACGGTAGCTCCGAAGGGCACCGGATTGTCACTGAGGTCCCAATCCACAGTAAGCTCTTTAGGTGTGCCGATGCTTGGCACAACCTTTGGTGTGCTGTTGGTATCCCAGTCGATATAGGTATCATAAAGCAGGAGCGTGCCGCTTTGCGGTCCCACGACGTAGTGCAGTTTAGTGGCATCGGGAATGATGCCGGGTTTTGTCACCTTGTATGAGCCAATTATTCTTTGTCGCCTGGTATAAGTAGTCTGCGGGTCTATCGTAGAGCGAGCCAAGGTTGAAATACACCTTATCCACGGATCAAGCCCGCCGGGGCCGCCGTAGTTCAGCGTCCAAGCTTTCTTTCCGCTTAGGGTGGTGTATGTGTACGTGTAGTTTTGCAGGTCTTGTTTACCGTCCTGGGCATCGCCACGGTCGGAGTCAGACATGATGATCTTCGTTGGATTGTTCTGAATTTGCCAGTCATAGTTTTCAGCGGTGCGGCCTTCATCTCCCCACACAGGTGTGACATGGCCTGTGTTGTAGCCGGTCCAGAAGAAAGCAACGCCGGCATATTCGCACTTTCGAATTTTATTGCCTATGATTTGGGGCACAGCCGAATTACTCCACGATATGTTGAGTTCCCTATTGCCTCTGACGCCGATCCATATATACGGATTTGTTGGCCAGTTATTGTGCCCGGAAGAAAGCCACCATTGTATTGCGGCATCAGGCCAGCCTGGCGTCTGTATGCTCCAGTTACCAATCATTTGAAGGTAGATGGCGTCGGCCCTGGCTTGGACAGTTGCTCCGGTGCCGTAGCCAGCGGCAGCGAGCATATTCGCAGCTGTTGCCATCCAGCATGAATTTGAGCCCGAGTGGCCGTGGAAGTATTTGTCGACGTCCGGCGGGCTCGACATCTTTGTATAGGTGTAGTCGCTCCAACTGCTCCAATATAGCTGTGCGCCGCCCCAGGCTCGAATAGGGCCGCCGAGTCCAACGCCGCTGATAGCTTTCGTGCGCAGGTAGTATGTTCCGGGAGAAAGGTTCACATCCGGGAAATCAAACGAGTACTGGTGCCCATCGCACGTGCCGTTGTTGCCGAAATTGTCTGTGATCTGCGCACTGGTGAGAACGTCATTGCCGTCGCTGCTCAGGCAAATCGCAACTTCAAAAGTCTCGTTGCCTGCGTCGTCGTTATTGTCGTCGAGACAGAACATGGTGACGTATCGTGCCATAGTTTGCTGATATAACTGGAATTTTGTTGTGACGAAGTCACCAGCATTCCAATAGTGCTGGCCGTTGGGGACATCAATCTGTTTTACCTGTCGTCCATGGCCTACCTTGCTGTCCGTGATCGGAGCGCCACCGTAGAAGATGTACGCCTTGCCCCAGGTTTCCGCAGGAGCACCGGATAGCACTTTGGTTCTGAGGTAGTACGTGTACACATTCCAGAGCCTTGTGTCGGGGATGTCAAAGAGGTAGAGGTGCGTATCATAATTATAGCCGTCAGTCGAATTGAAATCCTCCGCAAGGTTGGCTATAGCTTCGCGCCACCAAAGCGTCGCTTCAACGACATCCGTGCCCGCTGCATCATGTGTGATCGCGACCTCGAATTCTTCGTTGCCCGCGTCGTTTTGCTTGTCCGCAAGACATTCAAGAATAATAAAATTGACGATCATGTGCTCAGGCGGATTGATTGGGGTGGTGACGAAGTCGCCATTGGATGAATAGACCTGCCCATCGTTGAAGTCAACCGTGAAGTAGCCCCCGGCGAAAACGCTCGTTGCGGAACACCAGAGAACAACTGCAAGCATGTAAAAGAAACACGTCCTGCTCAAACCACAAAGTGATGATTTCATAATAGAATCCTCCCGTCTAACGGAATAAACGAAATACATCTCGTCTCCTCGCATGGCTCTTGTCCACTGGATTCCTTACGGGCATCACACTCGCAACAAAATGTTGCCGAGGTGAATGAGCCCGTTCGAAAACTTCTTTCTCAAATATGTATAATTAATAAGTATTGTAGCAGGATGCTAACTAAAAATCAAGCGGTCCGCTCCCCGAAATTTGATCCGGCCTTAGTTATAGGATAACCGAAATTGACCTGCACCCGATTCAACTATCCTTAATCCGCTAAAATGGCAGTTTTTATGAAGTTTTCGCAAGCTCTATGCTTTTATCCAGCAGCCGGATATATAAACCGTTGTCAATTCAACAATCCGGGTGTTATACCGACCAATTTCTGCTACAATACTTTTCGTTATCTAATTGGTTAGAATTCAAGAAAAGACTGTGATATTTTTATGAAATCGCAAGTCCTGGTTGAGTGGCCAAAGGTTTAATACGGGGAATGTCGCAGCAAAAAAGACTTTAGCCTTATGGATTGGTATTTTTATATAGTCGCGGCTGCAATCAGTTTACAAGTGGTCTTTTTGTTCCATACATATAGAAATTTTCTCAATGTAAAAGCTAAACACAAAAAGAAACGTTTATGGCACGAGTTGCAGGTCGCATTGATTGTTCCATGTAAAGGTTTGGATCCGAATTTTCAAAAAAATATTGCCTCATTTTTTGATCAGGACTATGAGAACTACCGCCTGTGCTTTGTGGTTGCTGACCAGTCAGACCCCGCCTATAAGGAACTATGCAAATTGAAAAACCAACTCAGTCCAACGTGCAAAGCTTGTGAGGTGAAGATATTTATCGCGGGCCAGGCAAAATCCTGCGGCCAAAAAGTTCATAACCTGTTCTACTGCTATCAGCAAATCGGTAACGACGTCGACATCCTTGCCTTTGCGGATTCCGATATCATTGTCCGCAACGACTGGTTAAGTCATCTTGTCTGGCCTCTTCGCCGGTCCAAGACCGGCGTAGCCACCGGTTATCGGTTGTTCGTGCCGAAAAGGAACAATCTGGCCAGTTTAGCTCTATCTGCCATAAATGCCAGGATTGCCCAACAATTTGGCAACACCCATTTTAATCAAGCGTGGGGCGGTTCTATGGCTATTCGAGTAGAGACCTTTCGCCAAATCGGCCTCGATAAAATCTGGCCTAAATCTTTAAGCGACGATGGGCCCATCGGTTCAGCCGTCAGAAAAGCCGGTATGAAAGCAGTGTTTGTTCCTGCGTGCCTGGTAGCTTCACACATCTCCGTTAGCTGGCGAGAACTTTTTGAATTCGGCCGCAGGCAATTTCTGATTACGCGCATCTATGCGCCTCAGGCATGGTGGTTTGGCGTGCTGGGCAGCTTATATGCAGTATTAAGTATCTGGGCGACAGCTGCCGCCGCGGTCTATGCAGCGACTTTCGAAGATAAAAACGTTCTTCTTTTTGCAGCCATATCTGTTTTCTTCATAACGTGCCAGCTTCTCCAGACAATACTGCGACAGGAAATGATAAGGAAGCTGTTCGAAAAGGATTGGCCACAGATGAAGACAGCCTGCGCCGCTGACATTTTAGGTTTCTGGCTATGGTCGCTGCTTATGCTGTTTCTTATTATTTCTTCGGCCGTCGGCAGGACCTTATGCTGGCGCGGCATACGTTATAAAGTCCCCAGCCCAAACGAGACAATCATCCTCGACGGTAACGCGTAGTGTTGAGGCATGGCTTTTGTGAGTCAATTCACCTTTGGCGGAGGCAGTAAATTATGAGCAATGAATCGCCCCGTTTTGCTGCTTTGTGAAGACCTTGATTAAGTACGTGGGCTAACTTCTATGGATTGAATCAGAATTTTAGTATTGCTTCAAGGTTTTGGGATGATATTAAAAGTACGAATTTAGTCAGCCTTGGCGACCGTAGTCGTATTCGTGGCTAATTGCTTTTGAAGCTGTTGATACATCGACTCAATCTCTGTAGTGAGGTTTATGCCGCCGTAATTGTCTATGATTTCCTTATACATTTGCAGGGCTGCCTTTGGGTCCTTATCCTGTATGAGATGAGCTGCGGCAATCTTATCACGAAGTTTTGTGTTGACTATCTGTAAGACGTTATCGGCGCAAATCTTTTCGGCAGAATTTCCGTTTTTAGCACGATCCTCGAGCTCTGAATACGCTTTGGCAAAATTTCTGCCTCCGCACAGCTTAATTCTCAAATGTGAAAATTGCCCAAGGTCGACGCCGGCCAGCATTGCTTCAGGTGCGGCATTTACCGCCGATTTCAGAGCCTTCTCAAAGTCTGCATTGCCCGGATTTCCGCTCCATAAGATTTTCCCTTCGCGGCTGATGATAAAGGCCTTGGGTACGCTGCTAACGCCAAGACTGTCGCTAAGGCCGTTGTCCATACCAATGTGGTAGTTAATATTGTTCTTTTTGACAAACTTGCGAACGGCATCGATTGACTGGTCCACAGATAGCCCTATGAAAATCACGTTGCGGCCTTCATATTCTTTTGCCAGAGACTTAATATGAGGAATCTGCTTTATGCACGGCCCGCACCATGTAGCCCAGAACTCGACTACATGCACAGAGGATGCTAAATCCTCGCTCGTGGGCGGATTTTGTGTGGCCCATTGTACGGATGAAATATCAACTACTTTCGAAGAAGCGCTGACGGCAACTCCGATACCGTAGAGACAAAAAAATCCCCCTGCCAAAATAAGTTTCATAAGTTTCACTGGTGGAAGCCCCTAATTAATGGTTGTCACTGATTAATTAATTGTCTGATAAAAGCATATAGAATAAACTTACTTTTGACAAACCACTTTTGCCTACTCAATTATGTTATGTTATCGACATCTGCGGCATATGGCTCCATTTAAAAAAACATTGGGCAAAAAAATATTTCCTATTAAACTGCAGGAATTTGCATTTCATAAAATATAGATATTTTACGTATTAAAAAACAAGCCGCCTTGAGTGTATTTGTAGACAAACAGAGCTTATAAAGGAGGATTATCGGCCCCAAACGGATTTCTTACTGATTTCTGTATCTGCTGAATTAGTGCAGACGGTTGCGGCACAAGTTTTTCATAAACACGCAAGGTCCCATATGAACATTTTATATTAGCGTAATATACGCATTTCGATTGTCATAAGCTCTCAAGTCCTTCTCAAGATTACAAGTAGTTTTCGTCCGTTGGCATGGCTCAATCCTCGACAAGACCCGGTCCGAGGCCGGCATTAGTTATAGCAGATTCTGCCTTGGCGTCAGGTTTTTCGTCGGCCTCGGTAAAAATTTAAAAATATTTCGAAACATTTGACATATCGATAAGATTTCGGTACTCTCTGCCGGTTGTAATATTTGGTTGTGGAGTCAGACGTTTAAGTAAGTGTCAGTTAAAATTGAAAGATTTACCGCCTGTTGGTAATGGAAGTTAATTTTTAGATTACTGGGAAAGGAACAACGCATATGTACCTCAAAAAATCAGTCCTGCTTTTATTGTTACTGGTGTCAATAGGTCTGTTTTTGTCTGGCTGTTGCGGAGGTGAATGTCCGTTTAAAAAGATTTTTGGATCCAAGACTAAACAGCCTTGCCCTTGCGACGTAAATACACCGCAGCCTGCGGATGCAAATACTACAAAGTAAGGAGCCGCCGGTTAAAACAAGCGACGTCTTATGGTAGCCGCCTTTACCGAACAGGCAAAGGCGAGGGTTTTCATGTTACCACTTAATACTGGTAATGTTAACAATGGGGAGAATGATAAGGGGCGGTTATATGACGCTACCGAATAACACAGGCATATGCGGAAAATGCAAAGGGGATGCACCTGCAAGACATACAATCAGGGATGGAAAGGTCTATCTAACAAAGGACTGTCCCGCATGCGGAATCACCGAAGCACTGATAAGCTCCAACGCAGAGGTCTGGCAGCGAAAACGCCAGGTCTGGGAGTATGACGCACAAAAGGCCGGCAACTGCAATCTTCAATGCGGCTCGTGCAATACTGACCATAACCCTTTAATCATATTTGTCGAAACGACAAATCGATGCAATATGCAATGTCCGATGTGCATAGCCAGCGTTCAGGTCGGAACTGAATATAATCCGCCTCTCGAATATTTCGATAAAATATTTAAGAAACTGGCGACCTTTAAGACCAAGCCGTTTGTGGAATTGTACGGCGGCGAACCGACAGTTCGTGCCGATTTACTCGAGATTATAAAGATGGCGCGTTCTTACGGTCTCAGGCCTCGGGTCGTGACCAATGGCCTGAAACTGGCCGACGAAGAATACTGCCGTAAGTTGTGTGAAACCAAATCACGATTTCGCTTTTCCTTCGACGGCAGTAATCCTGAGATTTACCGGAAAATGCGCAGGAGCGAAGGGGTATATGAGAAAAAACTCAAAGCACTAGAAAACATTAAAAAATATAATCGGTACAAAAACACTATCCTCAGTTGCGTAGGTTGCGGTATTAATGACGATTATGTGGGAGACCTGATAGAGGTCTGCCATCGGTACAGAGACGCCTTTGATGAACTCGGGATTATCCCTTTGAAACAGGACCTAGCACCAGGTTCAGGCGGCACGGATATCGTGACTACGGTAGAAGACGTCGAGGCTGCGGTCCAAAGAAGCGTTCCTGAGGGGCAGGTAGAGTTTATTTCCGCCGGACTTGTACATCTTTTGACCCCGGCCAGGTCCTTTTTCACCAACAGGCTATCCGATAAATTTATGTTCGGCGGTGTCCATCCGAACTGCGAATCGGCCGCCTTTTTGGTATCAGACGGACAAAAATATCGCAGCATCAATCATTACCTGAAAATTCCTGTGAGTAAACTTGTGGAAGTTGTAAGTAAAAGAACCAAAAAAATGAACGAGCGGCTTTTGCGGTATGACCATGCAAAATTTCTCGACCGCTGGCTGGCAAGGGCAATTATCATTAAAACATTGATTCCGCTTCTTTGGATAGCACCCAATTACAAAGCCATCTTCAGGGGCAGGCCAGTCCGTGGCATCATACGCACACTATGGGGCGCGCTCAAAGGTGAGCGTTTTGAGTATGCGCTTAGCCGCGTTTGCGAACTGCCCAGAGTTCTGCGTGTCGGTGTTCTTCCCTTCGAACAGTATCAAGCAGTGGAATCCAATCGCCTGGCCAACTGCCAAGGCGCTTTTGCCTTTGAAGACACTAAAACCGGCCAAATTAAATTTATTCCGACTTGCACCTGGTTCAGGTTTCGCCAGAATGTACTCAAGTCCATCACGGATAAATATGGTGTCGTTTCAACTGCTGCAAGTAAGTAGCAATTTGATATGGTCAGGCGGTGACAGTTAAAATTGTGCAATCTCAGCTAATTTGGGCGGCGTATTTTGGCTGGCCGCTGGATTTGGGCTGTTGAGAATCCCGCTGACACCTTGCATCTACTCAGGGAGTTTTACACGCCGAAGGCGAGCCTCGTTTCGAGAATCCTCCCTCCGGTTTCCGTCCCTTCGGGACTACGCCTTGGTAGGACCTTCTATGCTTCGTTTCGAAGGGCGGGCCATTCTCCATTACGTTGGCGAAGGAGGGTTTTTTTGCGCATTGCATGATGTAATGGTCTCAAAAAAAGAGATACGTGTATCTCTTAGGATGCATGTCACACTCTAAGTAATAGGCGTATTGGTCTTACAAGTAAACGGGGGATTTTCTGTAAGAACTAGATAATATTTGGTTTATAAGCTTGGTACGCAGGCTTGGAAACCGGGCACAAAATTGTTGCTAATTTCATAAATATAAGTTATACTGAGTGCACGTTATTGTAGAAAAATAGCTTAAAAGCCGCTTAAAAAGCGAATAATTGGGTTGTCAAAAAGAAAAAACAGCGGAAATTCAAATATAAGTAACGCTAATACAATAAAAAAGCATTATGAATAGCAAAACCTTAAAGATGTATGTTTTTTACTGCTCGAACGGCATAGAACCGGAACAAATGGCCTCAGGTGTCAGCAGACTGGATGGGGTTGAAGTTAAGACGATAAGTTTGCCTTGTTCGGGCAAGATAGACATTCCTTATTTAGTGAAGGCGTTTGAAACAGGAGCGGACGGGGCTGTAATCGTTACCTGCAAGCAGAACGAATGCAAGCACCTCGAGGGGAATTTACGGGCAAATAAGCGGGCGGAGGCAGTCGAATCGCTGCTGGAAGAAATCGGAATGACCAAAGGGCGGATGGCTGTCATTATGTTAAAGGATAGCGGCGTCGAACAGGCGATTGGGGAAATCAAGGATTTCATTGAGAGGGTAAAAAAATTACCCCAGGGCCAAAAAAGCTCAGTGAACGTGTAAAAATGATGGGAATATTATGAAAGTTCAGAGCAAACTTGCAAAAAAACTGGCAGACGGAGACTTTATTGTTACAGCAGAGTTTCTGCCGAAGGTGGGTTCTGATGCCCAGGCAACAGAGGCGGCGCTGAAGGCGATGGGCAATGGCTTTACGGCGGTCAACGTTGCGGACAACTGCCATAATATAGGTATGTCATCGATAGCGGCATCGGTCGCGGCGCTGAAAGCAGGCGCTGAGCCGATTTGCCAGATGGTTACACGCGACAGGAATCGCATCGCGATTCAATCGGATTTGCTGGGAGCTGCATATCTTGGAATTAGGAACCTGTTGTGCCTTTCGGGTTATCATCAGACGTTGGCGACCTGCCCGGAATCGGCCAATGTTTATGACATTGATTCTACCCAGTTCATCGAACTGGTAACAAATATGTGTGAGAAAGGTATTCTGGCCGACGGGACAAAAAAAGAAGGGCAATTTTCGATGCTTGTTGGATCGGTAGCCAATCCATTCCTTAAGCCGGTGGAATTAAATATGCTCCGGCTGCAAAAGAAGGTTGATTCAGGCGCAAAATTTATCCAGACCAGCGCTGTGTTTGATCTAGAAGCTTTTGGCCAATGGTTGGATGCCGCGATAGCCGAAGGCATTACCGCCAACGCAGTGATTCTCGCTGGCGTTTTAGCTTTGGATAGCGCCGCTGAGGCGGAGAGATTGAGGAAGACATATACTGATTATTCAATTCCGGACAGCATGATTGAACGGATAAAAAAAGCCGGCGATGAAACGGGACAGAGAAAAGAAGGATTGACTATCTGCGTTGAGACAGTCAAGAAGCTGAAGAAAATGAAAGGTCTGCGGGGCATTCATATACACGCCGGATGCAAAGGGGCAGTATCGCCTGAGATTATCGCTGCGGCCTTAGCGTTATGGGAAACGAATATGCCTGAAAAATATCATATTAAGACGCAACCGATTCCGCCAAAGGGACCTCGAATCGGCAAGTATGGTATGGTCGATTGGCGGGAAGATTGTGCGAGATGTCATAACTGCGTCAAGAAGGCCTGTGTTTATGACCGTTACAGGCAGGAAGCTGATTACATTCGCAATCTAAGCGACGTGAACGCTTTGTTTTTCGATTGTATGGGATGTTTTTCGTGCGTTCAGGACTGCACAAAAGGACTTTTGTGTATGTCCATCAATCCGGAATACCAGAAGATGGGAAACAGCTACTGGACGCCGGATATTATTAAGACGACGTGGCTTCAGGCGGAGACGGCGAAGATTCCGGTTTCGGGCGCGGGTTATCGCGGACCGTTTGCCGGCTATGGTTTCGACGCGATGTGGACGGATATGTCAGAAATCGTCCGGCCCACACGCGATGGAATCCACGGGCGTGAATACATAAGCACCTCAGTCGATATCGGCAGGAAACTGCCTTACCTGTCCGTCAACGGCAGCAGGGCCGATGTAAATGCGTCGCCGTTAGTTTCGATTCCTATGCCTTTAATAATAGACATGACGTCGCCTGCGCATACATTGCCGCAGCTTAATCCGATTATCGCCCAGACTGCCGTGAACACCGACATAATAGCGATTATTGATTCGCGCCAGTGGCAGGGCAGCGACAGCCAGCTCGACAACATAGCGTTTTATATCGCGGATGGCGAGGTCATTCCGAAAGATGCCCTGAAGAAAACACGGCTGGTGGAAATACCAGATGGGCCAAAGGCAACAGAGCGAATCAAAGAAATAAAAAAGATTAATCCTGGGGTAGTCATAGCAATAAGAGTTGAGCTTGCTTCGGCTGGAGTCGAGAGGGCGATTGAACTCGCACAATTAGATGAAGTTGAAGTGATACATATCGTCGCGGATGCTAACGGCAATGAGATAGGCGCGAGCAAACCACGATTCATCAAGGAGATGACGCGGTATATTCATACGACGCTGATAGAGAAGGGATGCAGGGACGAGATAACGCTTATGGCGGGCGGCGGAATAGCGCTGCCTGAGCATATGGCGAAAGAAATTATATGCGGGGCGGATTTGATAACGATAAATCTGCCGCTGCTGATATCGCTTGAGTGTCATCTATGCAGCAGCTGCAAGCCGGGGATGGTCTGCCCGGCGAAGCTGGAAAAAATAGATTTTGATTATGGCGTGGGCCGAATGACCAATCTTATCGCCGCCTGGCACGACCAGTTGATAGAGATGATGGGCGCGATGGGGATGCGTGAAGTTCGCCGTCTCAGGGGCGATGTCGGCCGCGCGATGTTCTTCGAGAATCTCGAGGAGGAAACCTTTGGCAAGCTTTTCGGTTCCAGAAAAAATTAAGGAAATCCTTCCTGAAAATACGGTCAGGACGCTTGTGCCTCAGGAAGAGGTGACGCGCGTTATTAAGCCCGCGCCATCCCGCTATCGCAACGAGATTGCGAAGTATATTGTGCATCGAAACCTAAACTGCAAGAGGTGCGGCAAATGTGCGGAGGTGTGCAAATACGGTGTTCATGTCTTAAAGCCCGGCTACAAGTATTTCGCCGAACCGAGAAATTATTTATGCATAGGGCCTGCCTGCGAGAAGAACAATGGTAATTTCTGTGTTGCGAAATGTCCGCAGAATGCATTGCAGCTAAAAGAAAATCCGCTATTTAAAGCGCTGGGCGATTATCGCTGGCCGGGTGATTTAATTCTGGCGACGTGGAAAATGGCGGAGACCGGCGATGTTCCGCCCCCGGAATACGGCTACGAATATGAATGCGGCAATTCAGGCGGCGGATTTGACAAACTAAGATTCAAATTCCCGGATAAAACGCCGGTAAAAATAGACGCCGACAAAATTGACACGAGCATATCGCTAAATAAACGAGGTGATGGCCGTCCCGAAATCAAAATCGACGTTCCCTGGTATGGGGGCGGGATGTCCTTCGGGTCGGTGAGCAACGTGACGCAATTATCGAAGGCGAGAGCCGCAAAAGCATGGAATACCTTCACCTGCACGGGTGAGGGCGGATATATGGAGCGGATGAGGCCCTACGATGACCACGTAATTACGCAGGTCGCGACGGGGCTTTTCGGCGTGCGTGAGGAAACGATACAGCGTGTGCCGATAGTGGAATTCAAATATGCCCAGGGTGCAAAGCCGGGGTTGGGCGGACATTTGTTAGGCGATAAAAACACCCCCGCGGTGGCGAAGATGCGCGAGGCGGTTTT
>JBFZBL010000321.1:0-12015 GCA_041308485.1 Phycisphaerae bacterium
GCGAATCCTCTTCAAAAGCCGATTCCGGCGGTTCGACATTGCTTACCACAGGAAATTAAATTCCTGCCATAAGGGAAGAGTATATCGTTAACTTAAGCACAACGCAAGACGCCAGACTGGAAGAATGTCCAATATTAAATAACCAATGTCCAATGATGAATTGAAAAATGGATTCCCGCTTGCGCGGGAATGACAAACAGTAACCCCGGCATAAATGACGGGGCTAAATATTATAAGGATGCCGAAAGGCGATAGATTTGAACAGATTCCTCGACTGCGCTCGGAATGACAACCAACACTTGGATCCCCGGCAGAAGACCAAAGTAGCGTGGGTCCCCTGTTCTAAGCCAATGGAGCAGCACTCGGGGAGAGCCGGGAGGATGCGGAAGAGATTCTTCGCTGCGCTCAGAATGACAAACCACGCTACGAGGAATTGAACCAGCCGGAGGTTTTTGTCTGGAGTTTTTCCATATAGAGAGCAAATACCGGCGTGACATAAAGCGTAATGCTTTGTGAGAACAACAGCCCACCGACTACGGCAAGGCCCAGCGGCCTTCGCGATTCGGCGCCTGCGCCTAACCCGATAGCGATGGGGAGGCCCGCCATAAGGGCCGCCATTGTCGTCATCATAATGGGCCGAAAACGAATTATGCTTGCCTCGACTATCGCATCATAGGGGCTTTTGCCCAGTTTTTGCGCCTCGATGGCAAAATCTATCATCATAATGCCGTTCTTTTTCACAAGGCCGACGAGCATGATTATGCCTACAAAGGCGTATATCGAGAGGTCCTCGCCGAAAATAATCAGCGTAATCAGCGCCCCGAAGCCGGCGAACGGCAAAGCCGACAATATGGTCAGCGGATGAATAAAGCTTTCGTACAGAATTCCAAGGACGAGATAAATCACCAATATCGCAAGCGCAAGCAGAAGCCCCAGGCCGCGCATTGATGACGCGAACGCCTGCGCCGTTCCCTGGAAGCTTCCTGTTACCGTTTCCGGCAGATTCTCACGGGCCAGAAGATTTATGGCATCGACGGCGTTGCCGAGAGGGAAGTTTGGCTGCAGATTGAATGAAATGGTTACGGCGGGCAATTGCCCCTGGTGATTGATGCTCAGAGGCCCGACGCCGTCGGTCAAACTGGCCACCGATTTCAACGGGACGAGCTGGCCGCTGTTGGACCTTATATAGAGCATTCCCAGCGAGGCGGGGTCGAGCTGGTATTTTGGTTCAAGCTCCAATATGACGTGGTACTGGTTGTTCGGCGTCAGAATCGTTGATATCTGGCGTGAGCCGTATGCGCTGTACAGGGCGTCTTCAATCTGTTGAGCGGTTATACTCATACTCGACGCCTTGTCCCTGTCTATTTCCACGTTAACCTGCGGGTTTTTAATCTGCAAATCACTTGTTACGTCCAGCAGTCCCGGTAAAACCCGTATCTTTTCTTCCATAATGCCGGCGTACCTGTACAGCTCATCGAGGTTATAACTTTGCAGCGTATATTGATACTGGCTTTTTGATAGCCGTCCGCCCAAGGGGATAGGCGGCGGGTTCTGCAGGTAAACCCTTATTCCCTGTATGCCGCTTAGCTGGCCCCGCAATTTCTGGATAAAGTCATCGGCTGAAAGTATCCGTTGGGACTTCGGCTTCAGCCGGATAAACACCATTCCCAAATTGCCCCCACCCCTGCCGACGTTTGACATAAACGAATCTATCTCGGGCTGTTTCTGTAATATGGCGTTCACCGCCATCTGATGTGTTGCCATCGAGTCGAACGATATTCCCTCTATTCCCTCGGTGAATCCGAATATCTGCGAACGGTCCTCGTTCGGCAAAAATCCTTTGGGGACGGCGATAAACAAATAAATCGTCCCCGCCAGGATAAAAGCCGAGAAAATCATAGTGCTGCGCCTGTACATCAGTACCCACCTCAGCGTTCGCTCGTAAAATGCCACCATTTTCTGGTACAAGTTTTCGGTAAACGCATAAATGTGTCCGTGTTTTACCGTTTCAGGTCTTTTCAAAAATCTGCTCGACAGCATCGGCGTCAAACTAAGCGCGATAAACCCTGAAGCCAGCACAGCCACTCCGATTGTTACGGCGAATTCCCTGAACAACCGTCCTATCAGGCCGCCCATAAAAATAACCGGGATAAAAATAGCGCTTAGCGACAGCGTCATGCTCACAATCGTAAACGCAATTTCCTTCGCCCCATCCTTTGCCGCCTCAGTCGCGGATTTACCCATTTCCATGTGCCGGTAGATGTTTTCCAGCATCACAATTGCGTCATCGACCACGAATCCAACCGACAGCGTAAGCGCCATCAGCGACAGGTTATTCAAGCTGAATCCCGCAAGGTACATTGTGGCGAAAGTCGCCACTATCGACATCGGCAGCGTCAAGCTGGGTATTGTTGTCGCCGAGACGTTCCGCAGGAAAAGGAATATCACCAGGACCACCAGCGCCAGCGTCAAAATCAGCGTAAATTCCACGTCCTCAACCGACTCTTTGACAAACACCGAGCGGTCGAAAAGGACATTAAGCGAAACCGCCGCCGGCATCTGCTCCCTGAAGGTCGGCAAAAGTTTCATAACGGCGTCCGCCACCGCCACGGTATTTGTTCCGGGCTGCTTCTGTATCGCCAGAATTATTCCCCGCTGCTGTGTGCTTGAAGTTACATGCCACGCGGCGACCTTGTTGTTTTCGACGCTGTCCACGACTTTACCGAGATCACCCAGGCGGACAGGTGAGCCGTTGCGGTACGCGACAATCAGCGGCCGATACTCAGAAGCGTTGTTGAGTTGCCCTGTCGCCTCTATCGTAACGGCCTTATACGGCCCGTAGAGAATTCCCGTGGGAAGATTCACGTTGCCGCTCGCGACAGCATCCGAAACCTCGTTGATTCCAATGCCCCTGCTGGCAAGCGCCGACGGGTTCAGCCAAATACGGACCGCATATTTCTGGGTGCCGTAGACCTGTACTTGTGCGACGCCGCTGACCATCGAAATACGCTGCGCCATAAGGGTCTGGCCGTATTCGTCCAGCGAATACATAGGCATCGTCGGCCCGGTCACCGTCAGGTATAGAATCGGCTGGTCGGCCGGGTTGACCTTCTGGTAAGTCGGCGGATTCGGCATGTCCTGAGGCAGTTGTCTCTGTGCCTGTGCTATAGCCGCCTGAACATCCTGTGCCGCGGCATCGATATCTCGGCTGAGATTGAAAATAAGCGTTATCTGTGTGTTGCCCAGCGAGCTTGTTGAGGTCATCGAATCGATGCCCGCGATGGTCGAGAACTGTTTTTCAAGAGGCGTCGCCACCGCGGAGGCCATTGTCTCCGGACTTGCACCGGGAAGCGACGCGGAAACCTGTATCGAAGGGAAATCGACGTTTGGTAAATCGCTGACCGGCAGGGCGAAAAACGCCGTGATGCCGAAGATTAATATCCCCAGCATTACCAGGGTGGTCATAACGGGACGATTTATAAATAGCGCTGTGAAATTCATTTCGGACTTGTTCCGTATTAAGGTTTAGCCTCTATCTCAGTTTTTACCTCGACTTTTGCGCCGGGCACCAAACGTGACTGTCCGTCCGTTACCACTGTTTCGCCCGGCTTGACACCTTCCACAACGGAACTGTTATTAGTTGTGCGCACTACAGTGACAGGCCGGACTTCGGCAGTGTTGTCTTCCTTCACCACGTAAACGAACTGACCCTGCTGGCCGTTTTGAATCGCCTGCGAAGGCACAACTATGACGTTAGGTTCCTGCGTAAGAATAAGAACAACGTTTACAAACAACCCGGGCCATAGCACGCGTTTTTCGTTCTGCGATATGCCCCACAGCCGAATCGTTCTCGCGCCGGTATCTACCGAGTTATCGATAAAAAGCAAAGAACCCCTCACTGGTTCCTGTTCCTCTGCGCCGGGAATCTTCGCGATTACCTCAAGTGTGTTGCCGGCCATATATTTGCGTATCAAAGGCAGATACTGTTGCGGCAGCGTGAAGCTTATCTTGACAGGGGTTATCTGGTTGATGCTCGCGATGGCGACGTCTTTTTCTTTAATCAGATTGCCCTGGTCAACTGAAAGCGAACCGATAATACCGTCGATAGGCGAGCGGATTGAGCAATAATCGACCTGTACAGCCGCGTTCTCTACCGCCGCTTTATCGGCGCTCACCGTTGCTTTGAGTGTTTCCACGGCTGTTATGCTGTTGTCATAATCGTCCTGCGAGGCATAGCCCTTTTTGAGCAGTTCCGTTTGCCGGGAGGCTTCTTTTACGGCGTTCTTCAGTTGCGCCTCGTCTCTTTCAAGAGCTCCCTTGGCCGCTTTGAGCGCCGCCTCGAAGGACCGCGAGTCAATCGAAGCCAGCAAATCACCCTTGTTGACTTCCTGACCTTCTTTGAAATGGATTTTTGTGAGGATGCCGGCAACCTGTGATTTTATAGTAACGCTCATGTTCGCCTCGACTGTCCCGAAGCTGCTCAACTCGAGAGGGAGGGTCTGCTGCGTTACCTGTGCCACTGATACCGGCACGGCCGGTGAGGGCTGGGGCGTTTTCTTCGAACAGCCTGCAAGCAGGGTGGCAACCGCCAGCGCCGCAGCCGACAAGATTTTAATTTTATTATTGTTGTTATTCATAAAGATTTACCAACCAAAATTAACTCGATGTTATTTTCGATGTTTTTACCGGTTCGCTGCCGGGACTGGCAATTCCGTTTCGTATCAAAAGCGTTCCCTCAAACCGATAAAGCTCGACTATCGCTATCTGGTAGCTAATGACAGCCAGAAGTTCAGTTATCTGGCTTTGCAGCAAATCCCTCTGTGCCTGCGCGACGAGAATCGACGTTGATTTGCCGACCTCGAATTTGCCGGTTTCGACCCGTAGTTTTTCTTCCTGCAGCTCCCTGCTCGCTCTTGTTGCGACAACCTGCTGCTGCATGCTTGTAATCTGCAGATAAGCGCTTCTTATATCAACCTCGACTAATTGTTTGAGATTGTCGAGCGCCTCCTGTGCCTGCTGACGTGACAATGTGGCCCGTTCGTGTTGCGCCCTCGCCAGGCGATTGGCCGGGGGATATTCTAAAATTATACCGCCTGCAACATCGTAATAATCATCCTTAAAAATGTTCCGGGCCGAATCGCTGAATGAGTCGGCGTAACCCGTCTTGCCGAGTGTAATGAAAAGGTCGAGCTGCGGCAGCAGGCCGTTGCGGGTCTTTACAATTTCAAGCTCATCGCGGTCTATCTGGAGTCGCGCCTGGTTCAGCTCCGGTCTCATCTGCATGCCTCGCAGAATATATGCCTCGACGGGGCTAAGTTCGATTGCTGCCGTTGTCGGCTCGCTTTTAATGATGATTTCTCTTCCCCAGCTTTCATTACCTTCAGGGTTCATCAGGCGCAGAAGTTCGAGCCGCGTCTGGGCCAGTTTATTTTCCGCGAATATAAGGTTCTGCTGTCTCAGGGCAGTTTCGGCCTTGGCGGCGGCAAGCTCGCTTCGTGCCAGTTTGCCTATGTTAATCCGCTCCTGGATTTCCTGCTGCTGTTCCTGGGCCACCTGCAGCGCTTGTTTTACTATCTCAATGCTTTTTTCAGCCAGTACATAATTCCAGTATGTTTCCTCAACCTGTGCCACCAGTGACTCGACGAATCCGCGAAGTTCATATTGCGATATCTTTGTATCAATCCTGGCCTGGTTTACCGCGACAAGATTTACCGTGGTGCCAAAACCTCTCAGAAGCGGCTGTGTTACGCCTCCGCCAAGTCTTGTGGATATGAATGGGTCGTCGGCATAGGATTCGTCTAACCGGTTTGTGCTGCCGTTAAGAAATAAGGTTGTGCCTGTAGGCAAAAACTCGCTTATAAGGGCATCTGCGCCGAATGTTTTTTCGATTGATTTAAAAGGGCCCCCGCCGGGCGAAGGGGGGGACTCTAACCGCGTTCTGCCTCCCGAAACGGTTCCCCTCAAATCCGGGTCGAACACCGACAACTCCTGCTGCTCAATAGTTCTGCTTATCTGGGGATTCAGCTTCTGCACGACCAGCGATTTATTTTTCTCCAGAGATATAAAGACCGCATCGGTTATCGTGATACTGAGCGGTCCCGTCGGTTCGGTTTTAACTACCGGTGAGAATGCATTGGGCTCTTGAGTTTTTCCAAGTTCCTGAGTCAGCGTGCCTGTTGCGGCTGGCCCGCTGGCCGGGCCGATATAATCCTCCGGGCTCGTTACATCCACCTCCGCGCATGAGCAAAACAGACTCACTGCCAGCACGATTAATGCGCCGAGCCTTAGCACGGTTTCAATTCTTCGGCTTTGCCAACGAGCACGAAACACCTTGTAATTTTTTGCAAGCATCTTCGATAGTTACGATTAAGGATGCGATAAAAGAGGCCAGAAAACCGCCAAACTTTCCCATTTTAACATTTTCAACGGTTTTGTCCATAGATTCGGCCAGTTTCGTAATTATCGGTCATACTGGCTGGGTAGTTTATCACTTAACCGCTTATGATACGGCCATTTACTCGATTTCGCCTGGGACAGTTCTGACTTTTTTTGCTATTTTTGGCGAAGTCACTGAGGGAGGGATTATCAGACTTCGGTGGATGGGGGTGCTTCGGATTCTTTTTGAGTGGTTTGCCTTGGTTTGACTTTGCTTTCCCCGCCGGATGTTACCGTCATTGTGCGGGATGGGCCTCTTGTAGGTCCGAAAAAAACAAACGAAATCAGCACCAAAGTCGCGCCAGAGATAAACAGAATATGTCGGCGGGGCCACTGGCAGCACAGGCTAAGCCACGGCGGGACACCCTGCGAGATTGTTGTTTCGTTCGGCTCCTGGGCCAGCGCTCGCCGGGCGGCAGCGAGTTTGGCTGCGCTTGCACGGGGATAAACAGTATTCGGCTCGTTTGCCTCGATGCCTAAGGTTGCGGGGGCCAGACGAGCAAGCTCTTTGGGATTGTTTTCAAACTGGGTGAGCAGCGTGTCGTAATCGGCGTTCAAGGATTCGAGTTTTTTAAGGCGTTCTTCGGACTGATTTAGCAGACCTTTATAGTAGTAATATTCAAGCAGGTCGTCGCACAGCGTCGTCGCCGATAATACGGCCGCACCGACGCTGAAGAACACCACAAACGCAACGGTTCGAATGACTCGCTCGCTTTGCATAGTTAAGAAAAAAGGCAGGTGCTGCCCAACCTTTATCGGTTCGAAACACCTGCCGTTATTTTTCGGATGTTCTGTTAACTTTTCTGCAGCATAAAGCCGGCGAACCTTGCTGATTTGCCAAGTTCCTCTTCGATTCGCAGAAGCTGGTTATACTTACAGATTCTGTCGGTCCTGCAGGCCGAACCTGTTTTAATTTGCCCGACGCCGGCGGCTACTGTCAGGTCGGCGATTGTGCTGTCCTCGGTTTCACCGCTTCGATGGCTGATAATCGCGTTCCAGCCGGCGCGTTTGGCCATATTGATTGCCTCGAAGGTTTCGGTCAGCGTGCCAATCTGGTTGAGCTTGATCAGTATCGCGTTGGCGCTCGCCAGTTCGATGCCTTTGGCAAGACGTTCGGTGTTGGTAACAAACAGATCGTCGCCGACGATTTGAATTTTGCCGCCGAGTTTGGCGGTAAGTTTCTTCCAGCCGTCCCAGTCATCTTCCGCCAGGCCGTCTTCGATTGAAATAATGGGGTACTTGGCTATCCATTTGGCCCAGTGGTCAACCATCACGTCGCTTGAGACCTTGTTCTTCGGGTCCGATTTGAAGAAGCTGTATTTGCCGGTCTTGCCGTCGAACAGCTCATTGGCTGCCGGGTCGAGCGCAATTGCGATATCTTTTCCGGGTTTGTAGCCGGCTTTCTTTATCGCTTCCATCACCACTTCAAGCGCCTCTTCATTACTCTTGAGCGACGGCGCGAAACCGCCCTCGTCGCCGACGCTTGTGTTGTATCCTTTTTCTTTCAGAACTTTTTTCAGTGTGTGGAAGGTTTCGGCTCCCCAACGCAGCGCCTCGGCAAAACTCGGCGCGCCTACGGGCATAACCATAAATTCCTGGAAATCGACGTTGTTGTCGGCGTGTTTGCCGCCGTTGAGGATGTTCATCATGGGGACAGGCAGGATATTGGCGTTGCACCCGCCGAGATAGCGATACAGCGGCAAAGCTGCGGACACGGCAGCCGCTTTGGCTACGGCAAGTGAAACGCCCAGTATCGCGTTTGCGCCGAATTTGCCTTTGTTGGGTGTGCCGTCGAGATCAATCATCAGCCGGTCAACATCTTCCTGTAAGGTGGCGTCCATACCGATGACTTTGGGGGCGATTTTGTCATTTACATTCTTTACTGCGCCTGCTGTGCCTTTGCCCATATATCGCTTGTCTTTGGTGTCGCGCAGCTCGACCGCCTCGTGTGCGCCTGTGCTCGCACCAGATGGTACGGCGGCCCTTCCGAATGAGCCGTCTTCGAGCATAACATCAACTTCCACAGTGGGGTTGCCCCGGCTGTCTAATATCTCTCTTGCCTTTACGCCTGCGATTGTCGTGAACATTTTAATTCCTTTCTTTGAGCAAATTATCGCTTCTCACGTTTAAACGTTTGCAAAGTCCATAAAGCTACCCATTTTAAGCTATTTCGTCAATAGCAATCCGCTGCGATAAGAGCGGCGAAAAAGGTTTGCAAAGGCCATTACGCCCCGTTAACATACTGCGTCTAAACGTTTGCATTGGTTAATAAGCCAAATGGTTTAATGAGAGAGGAGTTTATGAACGGCCAAACAGAGAAGCTTCCATTAAGAGAGAAAATCGGCTACGGTTTCGGCGACCTCGCGTCATGCCTGTTCTGGATGACTATCATGACTCAGCTTCTTTACTTTTACATCGATATATTCGGCCTGACAGCAAAAGCCGCCGGCATAATGTTTTTCGTTTCCAGATTATCTGACGCGATTTTCGATGTAGTGATAGGCATGATTGCCGACCGGACTAAGAGCCGATGGGGCAAATTCAGACCATATATTTTATGGGGGGCGGTTCCTCTGGCGGTTTCAGCAGTTCTCGCGTTTACAACACCGGCTTTGGCAGATCCCGGAAAACTTATTTACGCCTATGTCACGTTTATCTCCTTTATGTTCCTTTATTCAACGGTCAATATTCCCTATACAGCATTGCTGGGCGTTATCAGCGGTGACCCTATCGAAAGAGCCGACGCGGCGACATCAAAATTCATCTGTGCGTTTTTAGCCGGGATTATTGTTTCAGCAACGGCTTTGCCTTTTGCCAGGCATTTCGGGGAAGGAAATGACGCCAAAGGCTGGCACGTGACAATGATGATTTACGGCATAGCGGCAGTTGTTTTCTTTTTAATAACTTTCTTTTCGACAAAGGAACGTATTCAGCCTATTGCCAAAGAAAAAACAGATGTTAAAAGAGATTTACAGGACCTGTCAAAGAATGTGCCATGGATAATGCTTTTCATCGTGACAATTCTTTTTATTCTCTTTGTCTGTATCCGCATGAACATTATCACCTTCTATTTCAAGTATTATGTCGGAGGGCAGGAAATTAATCTTTTCGGCACAACCCATAAATTTAGCTGGGAAATTCTGGCTTCGGCCTTTAATACTGTAGGACAAGTTACGTCTTTAATAGGAACTGCTTTGATTCCGGTTATAGTGAGAGTCATAGGCAGGAGGAAGGCAACGATTATTCTTTTCTCTATAGCGCTTATCTGTACCGGTGTATTCTATTTCTTCAAACCGCAGGATTTAGTTTTGATTTTCGTTTTCCAGGCCATAGGCTCTATATCGGGCGGCCCGATTTCGGCCTTTTTGTGGATTATGTATGCCGATACGGCTGACTATTCAGAATGGAAAACTGGCAGAAGGGCTACGGGACTTGTATTCTCTGCTTCGATTATGTCAAACAAACTCGGATGGGCTGTAGGTTCTATGGCTTCGGCTTTTATCCTGGCCCAGACAGGGTTCGTAGCCAATGTCGTACAAAACTCAAGTGTTCTTACCGGCATAAAGTCGATGATGAGCCTGATACCGGTCGGGGTAGGAGTAATTGCGTTAATCGTTCTTATGTTCTTATATAAATTAGATGAAACCACTATGGCGAAAGTCAAATCGGAGTTGGACGAAAGACGCAAGGCAAGCGGTGAGACCGCGACGGCTTAAAGTTTTTTAAAATTCAACTGTGAAATAAGGGTGAAAAAAATGAAAAAGAGCAAGGCAATCATCGGCGGCGAACCGCTGCCGAACATACCGTGGGAAGACAAACCGAAAGGCTGCATCGATGTCGTCTGGAGATACAGCGGCAATCCTATAATCGACTGGAACCCGATACCCAAAGCGGCGAGGATTTATAACAGCGCAGTTTTGCCTTATAAGGGCGAATTTGTCGGGGTTTTCAGGGCCGACCAGAAAAACGGACGCGCGACACTGTTTTTCGGAAGAGGCAAAGACGGCCTCAAATGGAAAATCGGCCCCGACCCCATAAACTGGGTTAACGAAAAAGGCAAGCCAAATCCAATCAGCTACGGCTATGACCCGAGATTCTTAAAACTCGATGATGCTTACTACATTGTGTGGTGCGATGATATGCACGGGGCGTCAATCGGCCTTGGCAGGACCACGGATTTCAAAACATTTATCCGTATGCCGAATCCGCTTATGCCCTTCAACCGCAACGGCGTTCTGTTTCCGCGAAAGGTCAACGGCAAGTATATATTGCTGAGCAGACCCAGTGACAGCGCACATACGCCTTTCGGCGATATCTATTTGAGCGAAAGCCCGGACCTGATTTACTGGGGAAATCACAGGCACGTTATGAGCAGGGGGGGCTCCGGCTGGTGGCAGGGCACTAAAATCGGCGCAGGCCCGACACCTATTGAAACAACAGAAGGGTGGCTGCTTCTCTACCACGGCGTATCATTCACCTGCAACGGTTTTGTTTACAGCTTCGGCGCGGTCATACTGGATATCGATAAGCCATGGAAGGTGCTGTACAGGACCCGCGACTATCTGCTCACGCCGGAGAAATTGTATGAGGTAACCGGCTTTGTGCCCAACGTAACGTTCCCGTGCGCTAACATTTATGACGCCGAGACGGGCAGAATCGCGATTTATTATGGTGCAGCCGATACCTACACAGCTCTCGCGTTCACGCAGGTTGATGAGTTAATCGACTATATCAAGAATAACTCGGAAGTTTAATCGAGTCAGAATAAGCCGAAACTTATTATAAGAAGGAGCTTGTATGGCACAAGAAATAGGCGCAACCAATACCGGCCAATTGGTGCGAGACCGTGTCCCGGTTCTTACCAAAATGGCGTATGGCCTGGGAACAGCGCTGGATATGTGGGGGCTTTGGTTGTATCCGAGCGTTGCCTTCGCGGTGTTTAATATCTATCTCGGAGTTAATCCCTGGCTGGTAGGTTTGGCGTTAACGCTAATCCGTTTCTATGACGCTTTTTCCGACCCGTTTGTGGGCTGGATATCGGACAACGTCCGGACAAAATACGGTCGCAGACGCCCCTTCATTTTAATAGCCGGCATTGGGTGCGGCCTGGGGTTGCCCATTATGTTTCTTGTTTCGCCTGCATGGTCGGACAAGACGTTTCTCGGGGTATCGGCTGTCTTCTGGTATATGATTTTTTCCAATATGATTTACATTCCCATCTTCAGCCTTTTCACTGTGCCTTTTAATAGTTTGGCTAATGAGCTTAGCCCCGATTACGAGGAACGCACATCTATTATGACCTACAGAAGTGCGATGCAGAAGGTTTTCGAGGTGGCCAATTTTTACGCGCTGCGATTTACCAACCTCGCGTGGTTTCTTATTCCGGGGACGGGCAAGCAGAATGTACTTCTTGGTATGCGTGTATATACCTGCATACTCGGTGTTGTAATGGCAATCTTCGCCATAATAATCTTCCTGCGTGTCAAAGAACGCTATTACGAAAAGATTGTTGTGAAAAGCCAGGTTAATATCTCGCTTAAAAGCTCATTTTATGAAACGCTGACCTGCCGGCCGTGTTTT
>JBFZBL010000322.1:0-13252 GCA_041308485.1 Phycisphaerae bacterium
TGCTGGCGAAGCAAAATGCCTGTAATTTTCCGCGCAACCGAACAGTGGTTCGTCAGCGTTGACAAAGAATTACCCGCCACTGGCAAGACCCTGCGCGACCTCGCGCTTGACGCCGTGAAGAATGTTAAATGGGTCCCCGACTGGGGCCAAAAACGCATCGAAGGCATGCTCGAATCCCGCCCCGACTGGTGCATCAGCAGGCAAAGAAGCTGGGGCCTGCCTATCCCTGTTTTTGTCAATCCTCACGGCGAAACACTTTTGACAAAGGAATCAGTCCTGGCTGTCTCAAAATACATCGGCACAAAGGGTTCCGATAGCTGGTTCACCGATTCACCCGAACAAATCCTCGGCGCAGATTTCAAACTGCCCCCCGGCTTCTCATTCAACGAGATGAAAAAAGAGGAAAATATCTTCGACGTCTGGTTCGAGGCGGGTTGCAGTTGGTATTCCGTTGCCACAAAAATCGGTTGGCCTGTCCCCGTTGACCTCTACCTCGAAGGCAGCGACCAGCACCGCGGCTGGTTCCAATTGTCTTTGCTTCCTGCGCTGGGCGCAATCGGCAAAGCCCCCTTCAAGGCCGTCCTCACCCATGGCTTTGTCGTTGATGAAAAAGGCATGAAGCAGTCCAAATCCCTCGGCAACTATACCGTCGCTCAGGATGAAGTCGCCAAATACGGCTCAGACATCCTGCGCCTCTGGGTCGCCAGTGTCAACTATCAGGACGACGTCCGATGTAACGACGAGCTTATCGGCAAAACTCAGGACGCCTACCGCAAAATCCGAAACACCATCCGCTATCTGCTCGGCAATATCTACGACTTCGACCCCGCAAAAAACAGCGTCGCATACGAAAAAATGTTCGAAATCGACAAATGGGCGATGCAGCAGCTTCAAAAGCTAATCGCCGGCGTTACCAAAGAATTCGACGACTTTGCCTATCACCGCGCTTTCACCCTGCTTTACAATTTCTGCTCCGTTGAAATGAGCAGTATCTATATGGACCTGCTCAAAGACCGCCTCTATTGCGACCCTGCCAATAGCGCATCTCGCCGAAGCTGCCAGACCGCGCTTTACAAAATACTCGATGCACTCACACTGCTATTTGCCCCCATCCTCGTCCACACTGCCGAGGAAACATGGGCAGCAATCCAGCACAAATCACAGAATGTCGATAGCATCCACCTCGCGATACTGCCCAAAGTTGACCCTGCTATCGATTGGCAGGCAGGTGAAGCCAAATGGCAAAAGCTTATGTCCCTGCGAGACGCCGTCCTTCTCGCACTCGAGCCGCTCCGCCGAGATAAACTCATCGGCAGCAATCAGGAATCCAGCGTAACCATCAAATTCGGTTCTGAAGAAGCGGCAGCCATTGAGCAATTCGGCATCAAAAATTTCGCCGCCCTTTGCATTGTTAGCGAGGTAAAATTCGAAAAAGCCGAAGGCCCAGTTCAGGTGATTGCCCAGAAGAGCTCCCATCAAAAATGTCAGCGTTGCTGGAACTACTGGCCCTCCGTCGGCAAAAATAGCCAACACCCCGACATCTGCGAACGCTGCGCCGCCGCCTTAAAGCAATTGTAGTGAAAAAGGGGTCAGCCTGCCCTGAGCGGAGTCGAAGGGGAGCCTTTTTCGCCGATTTGCTGATAGACATTCTCAAAAACCTGTTCGACGGTGATATGGTTGATACTGTATCTCGGGTCGAAACTCTCCATTTTCATACCCATAGCCTTCGGCTCAGTGCCTACAATAGATTCGGGCCTGTTGTAAGGTTGCGATCTCGCAGGGTTTGTCGGCCCGTATATCATTACAATGGGCACGCTCAAAGCCGCCGCGATATGTCCCGGCCCCGTGTCATTGCTCACGACCAATGACGCCTTCTTCATTAACGGCACAAGTTCACGCACCGTCGTCTTGCCCGCAAGATTGATGACTCGCTTCCCCATTGTCTCAATATACTCCCGCTCACTCTGTGAACCTGTCGCCACAATCTGCAATCCAAAGCGAGAACTAATCTTTTCAGCCAATTCCGCGAACCGTTCAATCGGCCAGATTTTTTCCTGCTTCGCCGCCCCAGGTACAAGCACAGCATATTTCCCGCTTATTCCCTGTGATTTCAAAAGTTTCTCAACTGCCGACGTTGCCCCCGCGTCCTCAGACAATTTGAATTCCGCCTCCACCTGTTTTGCGCCAGCCGAAGCAGCTATTTTCAAATAATAATCGACTAAATGAATGTCTGATTGTTCCTGCGTAATTTTGTCCGTATAAAAAATATGTGCCAGTTCTCTTGCTCCCGCCATCCCAAACCGTTTTTTGCAGCCCGTCACCCAACTGAGGTATCCTGTCCTGAAAAGCCCCTGAAAATCGAATACCAAATCGAATTGTCCGGCCTTTAACTGTTTAATAAGTGACCTGAACGCCTTAAAACTCTCGACATTGCACCACCACTTGGACAATCGTTTCCTGTCAAAAAGAATAATATCATCAATATACGGATGCCCCATTATTAGCGGCGCAAACTCAGGCCGGACAAGCCAAGATATTTTCGCGTTAGGAAAACTCCTCCTGAGCGCCGACAACGCCGGCAATGCAAGCACAATATCTCCTAACGCGCTCGGCTTGACAATCAAAATTCGTTTCCGCTCTTCACCTGTCATTTAATGCCCCTGTTTCGCTTGTTTGAGACGAAACTTTGCCTGTGCCTTCTGCGCAAGCCGCCTTAAAATATCCCTGCGCTCTCCTGCCGGTATTCTCACCTTATCGCAGTATATCTCGAAGGCCCGCAGACAATCTGTCCGTGTAACGCCCGGCAACCCCATCACCGACGCCGCCAACCGCCACAACCCCTCCATCTGCCTGCCCTCGCTGCGGGATAAATACTGTTTAATCCCGTCCACGTCGGTAATCGTAATTTGATATTCCTCGCCGTCCTGATGAACAACAAAATTTGTCGCCTTGGCGTCCCTGTGCCACAAATTATTTTTATTAAGCCCCGCGAATATTCCAGCCATTTTATCGCAAAGTTCCCGCATTATACGGTACCGCTCCGCGCCCTGTGCACGCATATCCTTCAAAAACTCGTGCAGGTTTGTCCCATCGACATATTCGCTGATATATATGCTCTCATCGCAAAACAAAAATCTCCTGTGAGATATCGCCGCCAATGGCATCGCCACGGGCAATCCATATTGTTTTATTTTGACCGCCGCGATAAAATTCCGTATCGCACGCGATGACCCCACCGACCTGCAAATATCCCGAACACCACTGCCGCGATGTCTACGCTTTATAACCGCCTTGACCCCTCTGCCCCCGATATCGAGGTATTTGACCGTAACGGTATTTAGACCATCGATTTTCAACGTCTGTTGTGTCCCATCAAACAGTTTCTCCGTCTCAGTCAGCAGCTTTTCCCATCCCGATTTTGAAAATTGCTCTTTGCCGCACGCACGGACCACAACCCGTCCGCGCCACCCGCCGGCAAGCGCAATTTCAGATACCTCGATTAAATTTCTCATCACTGTTTCAACACCATGCATACGTTTATTTTATGCGTTTATCTGCCTTTCGGCAATTGCTTAAATTCCCAGTATTCATTATGCTGTCCAAAATGAATAAGCGGGGAAAATATGTTTACGACTGGCCAAGACCGATGGTTACAGTCGATGCTGTGGTCTTCGCTGTCACTCCAGACGCAACCAGGCTCCTGCTCATCAAACGCGGCCACGAACCCTTCAAAGGCCAGTGGGCCATCCCCGGCGGCTTCATCGGCATGGACGAGAACCTTGATGACGCCGTCGCCAGGGAACTACAGGAAGAAACGGGCCTCACAGGAGTACACCTCGAGCAGCTGCACACCTTCGGCAAACCGGACCGCGACCCAAGAGGCAGGCAAATCACCGTCGTTTATATGGGAATAATTAAAGAAGGACTCGACCGCATAAAAGCCGGTGATGATGCGGTTGCGGCACAATGGTTCGATATCGACAAACTCCCGGCAGATATGGCCTTCGACCACAACGAGGTCGCCAAATTTGCCATCGACCACTTAAAATCAAAAATTGACGCGTAGCGTCATCCCCGAGTGCTGCTCATTTGGTTAGGAACAGGGGATCCATTTTCAATCCGCAATCATAAATGCGCAACCTGTTCGTTGAACGTCCTAAGCCGCATATCGATTGCGCCAACGGCCCACTCAATGTAATGCAGCTTGTGCGATGGCTTGTGATGCGCCTCGTTCATTAACCCGTCACGAATTGCCTTCAAAAAACTCTTTATTATCTTTGGTTCTATTTCCGTCGGACTGGATGCCCACGTCTTCAATTCCTCGTATTCACGTCTAAGTTTTGCGCTCTTCTTCAGCTGCTCCGCCGTCAGGTAATCTGCCGGGTTATACGCCAGCTGCAAGCCCTTCAGGCACATTATCAGCGGCTCGTAATTCGCCCTCTGCTCCAGTCGGATAAATTTATATTGCTGAGTATATGTAGTCACCGATGGCGGCGTTTTGTCCCCTCCGCCCTCCGAGTCCGCGCCGACGAACCACTGCCGCTGGCTCGTCCTCGCGAATACAAGCTCTTCGCCGCTTGTAATCTCGTCGTGCCCCATACGCGAAATCCACAGCTGCCCTGTCTTGTTCATTTCTGTCCCGCCGCCCAGTATCAGCAGGCACTTCACGAAACCCAGAGGCAGAATCTTTTGTTTGCCGATTTGCCGCCTCCGCATCTGGAACGACAAATGTAAACTGTGCGGTCGAACATTATAAAATGCCGTCATCTCATTTATAAGCTGGTTCAAAAGCCACGGGCACGCCGTCACCGGCCTCGACAGCTCCATTGCAACATTCAGCCGGCCAGGCGCAAACTCCAGAAATCCCTGTCGCCTTGGCCTGTCCTCTTCTCCGCTGTTGTCGTCGATGTAGCCGCCAACCTTCCAGGTCAGAACGTCGAGCTTAAAATCATGGAAATACCGAAAACAATCGTACGCAGGATCGTCCTTTTCTGCCGGTGCCGCGTCAGGCTCTACAACTGCAGCGCCTACATTGCTCAGCTCCGTCTCGCATCCCATCGGCACTAATCCGGGCTGAAAATTCGACCGTATCGAATTCAGCTGCGTCTCCACAACCCTCGCGTCAAACAGGCTCCTCGCAGCCCGAACCGCGTATTTTACGTAATCTATCAAATCGAACTTCTCGAACGGCATTGCCTTAAGACACTGCTTAACTATCATCTCTACCGCTGAAATATTGTTGTTGATTATCTGTAACGCTATCAGCAGGCTCACCGACCGCTTGAAATATCGCTCCGATGAACGCATATGCTCCAGCTCGAACCTGAAATTCGCCTGTATCCGCTCGTCAAGCTGGTTCAGCAACACCTGCTTTACCACAAGCGTAAGATAATTTTTGATGAATTTAGCTGCCTGCTGGTCCCTGTACAAATGCCTGATGCTCGGCCTCGGGCGGTTAAGCTCATGCTCCAGAAAATAATCGCTTACCGCGTCGGTTCGATAATGAGTTATAACCAGGTCTCTTTCCGTCGTCGCCAGCAGTTCCCGCTCCGCCAATCGCTCCAGCTCCGCGTCGATGCTCTTGTCCCCTGGCCGCGTACGCTTCTTAAGAAAACTGTCTATCCTCTTGCGTAGCCAAAGCTCGTGTATCAGATTAACATGAAATCTGTCCCCGAAGTGTCTCTTCATGGCCTCAGGACTGACAAGATATGACTGCGCCGTCACAAGCCCCTGGGCCGTATGTACCCGCACCGTTTCTCTTTCGTATCGCCTGCCCTCGTATCGGTCGATTTCCGCCATCGCGCCCGCCGGCACGTCGTAAATCACGAATCCCTCAATCTTTGCCCCCGGCGACTCAACTGCGTAAAAATACACGTTGTCCGGGCTTACCTTCTTGTGCCCCGCCAGAAAAGCCGGCTCTGCCAGTAGCGTATGGGCGTCCGCCTTACCGCTCTTCCGCGTAAAACTCATCCCGCATACCGACTCGAATATCTGCGGGTCCCTCAGCGAACCATAAACAAAAAGATTCGTCGTCGTTTTCTTCTTCGTCTTTCTCTTGCCGCCCGCCATTTTTATCCTGTATATTTATTCCAGGATTTTATCCCGGTTATTAAATTATTTCCGAATAAAAAATCGACAATCGTCAATCGCAAATCGGCAATTACTATTGTCCTTTTCTTATCCGATTATAAAGCTTAAACAACTCCTTGAACGCCCTCATTATAACCGTCAGTTTTGCTCCCGTTTGTTTGCCTGCCGTTCGCGGATAATGATGAACGCCGACTTCTGCGATTCTGAATCCTCGTCGTGTTGCCCTCGCCAGTATCTCCGCGCTTATCAGCGCGCCGGAGCTTGACATCTTCATCCCCTCGAAAACTTCCGCCCGGAACAGCTTAAACGCGCAGTCGATATCCCGAATATTCATCCCGAACAGCAGATTTACCAATCTCGTCCACATCCATCCGTTCAGCTTCCGCATAAACGGGTCTTTGCGGTCGAGCCGGTATCCGCACACAATGTCATTCTGCTCCATCAAAGGTAAAAGCAGCTTTATCTCGCCAATATCGAACTGCCCGTCGCCATCGGTAAAAAAAATAAGCTCTTTCTTCGCCGCCCTGATTCCCGACTGTAATGCCGCCCCGTATCCCATATTCTGCGGATGATGCACTACCCGGACCTGTTTATTTCCTGCCGCGATTGCGTCTGCTCTTGCGCCTGTCTGGTCTGCGCTGCCGTCGTTAACAAGGATTATCTCGAAATCCGCCCCAAGTCCCTCACACACTTCGACCGCCCCCTCGACGACCCGCCCAATGTTATCCTGCTCATTATAACAAGGAAAAAACACGCTTATCGAAATCTTCCGTTCCATTTTCACCTTTTCACTTTTACGCGGTAGTCTGTGGTAAAAAATCATCGCGCAGCGATACTACAGTTTTACCTTTTGCATTTTGATTTTTTATTTTTCTTACCACCTTTTGTACTGTAATAGTTCTATTTTTTGCTGCAGCTCTGCCTTTTCCCGCTCGTAGGACTCAAGCGTCTCTTTATTGGCTGTCTGCTGCAGCTGACCTATCGCCATCAACGCGCTTATCACCCTGTAGTAATACCCGTCACTGCTAAGATACCTCTGCTTGTTCGCGTTAAAATCATCCAGCATTTTTTGCCAGAACGCATCAATCTGGGGCCTTGATTGTGGATAATCCTTGTAATATATCTGTATCAGCTGCATGGGTGTCCTCGTTGGGTTTTCCGCAAATGAGCTTAACGCGCACTGTAAGCCCGCGACAAGCCGTTCCGGAGTGCTGTTGAATATCAAGGCGTTGTGCGCTATCATAATGTCGCGATAATATTTCTCGGGATATATGGTGTTCCCGTCGTCGATGCCCTTGAACAGCTCTAGTCCCCTGGGTGTCGATATATCAACGAATAATTTCTGTTTGTCGTCAATATACACAAGCCGCCAGCTGGGACTGCGCTCAAGCCCCCTTACAAATGGCGTATCGAACTGGTTGCTCGGCATCAATACCACCCATACCTTGAACTGTTTCAGCCGGCCATCCAGCCATTCACCCATTTGAGCATAATCTCCTTCCGTAAGGTTTTGATTTCTGATTCTGGCTTTTTGAACAACAGGACCGCCGGACATAATTTCCGACCAGAGCAGGTAAGCATCATAGTTGTAAGCCGCCTGGGCCCTGCCGTCCATAAATAATTGCAGCGGAGTATGCCCGTCCGGGTCGGGCGTCTGCCCCCATGCGATAAAGCCTCCTTCCGTCCAGTAGTTGAACATATTGCCGCGCATCTTATTGTCCGTTATGAATCGGCAGGCATCGAATGGTTTGGCCGCCGATGCCGTCATCCTTATAAACGCCGACGTCAGTTTCGTTTCCGTCGGCCACGGGTCGATATACACGCTTTTGAATTTAAGCCCCCACCATGTCCCAAAAGCTATGACTACCGCCCCAGACCCGACAATCAACAACCTCTGCATCCCAACGGACATCCGGGGCAGTGTTAGACGGCCATACTTACGAAAATTTATCGACGCCGCGACCGTCTGGATAATATGGTCTATGAGCAAAGCTATTAAAGGACACGTCACGTATCCCGCAATCGGTATGAAACGCCGGGACCGCAACGCCATATAAACCGTCATCGCCGCTATCGCAATCAATGCGAGGTCTATCCTCGGCAATTGATATGCGCTCTCTGCCTGCGCCGATGTCGCATCGCTGCCTGCGGCTGTGTCTTTGAACAATGCCTTCACATAAGGTGCTGCCAGCCACGCCAATATGCAAAATGCGTTTATCCCGTAAAGAACAGGAAACAAACTGTCGTAGGTGATTTCCAGGTTCGCCTCATACGCCAGCTGCCATAATCGGTGCAGATTCGCGAACTGGGCTAAATTCGATCCTGCAAACTGGACTAAAGAATCCCATATCGACCCTGCATACGTTAACTTCATAAATGTTAACTTAAACGGATTCACCGTTACCGCCGAAACAAGCAGCGTTACTATCGCCGCCGCCGTCACGTAAAATATATGAAGAAATGAATATGCCGGCTTCTTCGAAATCCGCGACGCTGCCGCGAACAACCCGCAATAAAATGGCACAGTTATAAACGGGAAAATATATCTGCCCAAATATCCTTCTGCAGCATTCGTCGTATACAACGCGAACAGTCCGAAAGGCAAAATCAAATAGATAAAGTGCACATTGACAAGCACTGACAACCAAAGTATTCCCACAAAAAGACCGCTCACCAAAAAACTCACACCGCTTGCGTCAGTAAATGAAAACGAAATCATCGTTGCCCAGATTACAAGTAACGCCGATGCGAACCCTATTACATTCCCGATAACGCCAAACCCCTTCTGCTGATTGCCTCCCTGCATTTTTGTCAGCTTATTTTGCTTCGGTATCAGCAGCCGGCTGAAAACCCATATCACCAGCAGCCCTATCCCGACAAGCATCATCACCAAAAGCGGAAATCCCGTCCCTACAGGGTTGTCCCACCTAAACGCAGGCCACCACTCATGAACGTTTCGCCACCCTTCTGCGTTTGCGCTGATGCTGATTTGAAAAGTGTGCGTCAGGTTGGTCAGATGGAATGGATTGAAAATGATGGATGAGATAAAGGCAAGTGCGCCCGCGGCAATCGTATGCCACAGGGCCTCAGTAGTCGTCCCCGGAAGCGACGCCTTCGCCGGTGCTGTCCTCAACTCAAGCTTGACCGCCGCCTTTCTCCAGAATATCCCCAGCAGACGAATCCCCACTAAAGGAGTAAGGGCTATAAAAACGTAAATGTACCCTCCGTGCAGGTTTGCCCAGAACACTATCGCGGGCACTATCAGCCAGATGTAAAGATAGTTCCGGTATGTTGACAGAGCAAGGATGAGCATAAACAGCGCGACCATCAGGTTCGAGAAACCCGCGGGCCTGATGTCCAGAAAAGAGCGTCCTATAAACATGGCCGCGCAAGCCAGGGCCGCCGATAACGCGGGGTGCGCGCCCATAACCCTTCCTGTATAGTAAACACAAATCACGGTGAGAATGTATATGGCAAACTTCCAGTACATAAGCGTATTGAAAGACAGCGACGGCCCATCAGCGAAAGGCGAGTGATACGCCAGCCAGTGGAAAATAACGTGAGTAAGCCAGTTCTGATTTATCCAGCCGGTCGGGTGCCAGTACTTTACAGTGTCCATACCGACCCTATTAGCGATGGTCTGTGCCCATTCCGGCCAGGTCGCTATCTCCGCGGCTGTGGGGCCGACCCTGTGCGAATTGGCGCTGAACGGCTCGTTGGTATCGACGCCATGGTTGTAAAAGTGCCTCCCGCAGGCAAGAGCTACCCATGTGTCGCCCGCACCTACCATGTGGGTACTTGCGTGAAGGGCGAAAATCAGCATCGCGATAAGGCCGATGGCCCCTGCCGTTTTGCCCCGCAAAAGCGAACCTGCCGAATCCGGCATTTGTTTGTTTTCCTGAATCATATCCGCCCGTGGTGAGCTTGTCGAATCCGCCATAACTATCGTTCCTAACTGTTGTTACTGATTAGATTACTTATATAACTCGTTACCCGCACAGCCGTTACACCAACATTCTATCCATTTGCCCTCCTGCTTACACCGCCAGCGCAGGGGCATCATAATGCCTTAATTATATATCGTCAAGAACGTCGTAAGTTCGTAAACACCAATGGAATAAAGTCGTTTTTGATTCCCGCCGCTAATGGCTTAGCCATCCCTTTTGTGAACTGGAATCGTCATCCTTATTCCTAAATCGAAAATCATAAATCAGAAATCATAAATTGTGTGCGTCTGGAGTCTTTTGTCTCAACTATACGCTACCCGCCCGTAGCGCAGCGAAGGTCCTCGGTGTCAGCTCCTTTTGTTTTCTGCCGGGCCTGCCCCGTGAGATGGTTTTGCCTATCTCCACCTGGGGGGATCCAGTTGAGTTTGTCATTCCTGCGACACGGAGCAAAGCGACGAGCCCGCTTCGGAATCTCTTCAAATGTTGTCATTCCGAGCGATCGCAGCGAGTCGAGGAATCTATTTTTCACTTTATCATTGGACATTGGATATTTAATATTGGACATTCTTCCAGTCTGGCATCTGAAATCCTTGACCGCTGCCTGCAAAAGGGTATAATAAAAATCGCCTTTTGGAAATGGTGAGCTTAGTCGAACCATGCAGGGTGGGGCTAAAGGCAGCTTGCCACGGCATAGTTCCTAAGGAACGAAGCCGGAAGAAGGAGAAGGGTATGAGAAGAAAGACAAGTCTAATAACAATAATAACAGCCCTTATTATTGTTTCCTTTGCCCCTTATACCTGTCTGGCCTACTCCGGCGGTACAGGAACAGCAGAAGACCCATATCAGATTGCCACGGTTGCCGACTGGAACGACCTGATGAATACCCAGTCGGACTGGGACGCGAATTTCATTATGATGGCCGACATAAACCTTCAAGGCGTTCCCCTAATCCCGGTAGGCAACGATTTAAACGGGACATACATATACTTTAGAGGCATCTTTGACGGCAATGGCCATACCATTCGAAACGCCGCTATAACAGGAGAAGACTTTTCTTCAGGTATCGCCTTGTTCGGCCGTATCGATCCCAATTGTCAAATCAAAAACCTGGGCACCGAAGACGTAAATATGACCGGATACAGTCGTGTTGGCGGTCTGGTGGGATGCTCCTACGGGACAATCACTAATTGCTATGCCACTGGAAATATCCGGAGCTTGGAGCCCGGGACCACAGGCTTCGGCGGCCTTGTAGGAAAAAATTTCGGAACTATCATCGGCTGTCACGCAATCTGTAATGTCGATGCAAATAATAAAAATGTCGGCGGACTTGTTGGCTGGAATATCTCTAACAT
Organism: Phycisphaerae bacterium; assembly: GCA_041308485.1. GTDB lineage: Bacteria > Planctomycetota > Phycisphaerae > Sedimentisphaerales > Anaerobacaceae > Fen-1362. Next base: position 11,390 of record JBFZBL010000322.1, read on the forward strand.
TATTGATTCCTATGCTATTGCAACCGTCAATGGCAACACTAACATCGGCGGTTTGGCTGGATTAAATAATTGCTTAGGCGGTGAAACTCCTTTCACTAACGAAGGCATGCTTTATATAGGTTCGATATCACGCTGTTTTGCCCGTGGCTCGGTCAGTGGAAACAGAAATGTAGGCGGTCTTGTAGGCAGTAACAGCGAGCCCGATGACTATTCGGGAAGAGTATCAGGTTATATAAACGATTCTTATGCCGTCTGCACAGTTACAGGTATCCCTAACGGAGGTGTTGTATATAGTGGCGGTCTTGCTGGTTTTTGCATGCTTCCCGGCAGGCCTCCTTTCGATCCTCCCATTACTCATTGTTATGCCGCAGGCAGGGTGGATGCCAATGGCGGCGGTTTGGTTGGGCCGCCTTTTCCCCCTGTCTCATTATTGCAGGATAGTTTTTGGGATATCAATGTGACAGGACAAACTCAAAGCGGAGGCGGGATAGGTATGACAACAGCCGAGATGAAGACCCTTTCCTCGTTTACATCCGCCGGCTGGGATTTTTCTTATACCGATGGTGACCTTGCGGATTGGTTTATGCCTATAGATGAGTATCCGATTTTAACCTGGCAGATATCGCCGGCGGATATCTATACCGACGGCAGGAACAACTTCAAGGATTTTGTCGTTCTTGCCCAATACTGGCTGAGAAAAGATTGTGCGATATATAACGACTACTGCGAATGGGCAGATATGAATTTCGACGGGCACGTAGATATTAGCGACCTTGCGGATTTTATCAGCTACTGGTTGGAAGAAGGAATATATTGATGGAATAATGGGAACAGCCATTTTTTACCCTCTTTTTTTCGCTTAAACACAAAAGTTTTCCCCTATTCATCATTCACTTCAACATTTAATATTGGAAATTGGATATTTAATATTTATCCTCCGCCTTCGGCGGTATCCTTATCCCAAAATCGACATTCGACAATCGCCATTCGGCAATTGAACTATCCGCTGCACGCTGTACGCTGATTTCTCTCGCCTGCTCAACGTCAACTATCGACTTTCGACTGCTCACATTTCTCGCGAAGCGCGGTCGGCTTAAAACGAACAGGATTTGCCTGCCCCCGCGTCTCTTTTTGCATAGCAAATCGGAGTGGGGCCGCCGGTCAGTTTGGTAGGCATATTTGCGATTGACTACCACCTGCAAAAGAGTATAATATAAATCGCCTTTGGGCTCCGGTGAGCGGAGTCGAACCGCTGGGGGGCAAAAGGCAAAGAAGGCTGGAGAGTGAGAACGAGCAAAGGAGAGAAGAGAGACTTTGCTGTGTTCATTCCTCGCGTTTCATTTCCCGCCTTGTAACTTTATCGCTTTTGTAAGAAGGAGAAGAGTATGAGATACCTAATTCTTTTAACAATTTTAATTTTCGTAAACTTCACATACGCCGGCAACTGGGTAATCAATCCGAGCGATGACGGCTATATTTACAACACTGGCTTCGTTGCCACGACCAGCTATTTATCGTGCGGCACTACCATTCGAGGCATAGTTGAATTCCCCATTGCTTCTATTAACGAGCAAATTGAGACGGCAACCTTATCGGTAAATCCTTACGGACTTCCTATAATGGGTCCAACTTTGCACGTGTACGGGTATGAAAGCACTGATGGCAAGCTGACAAATTCCGATTTCGATGCTGGCGTATTTCTGGGAGACTGGATATTGCCTAATCTGGGCTATGGCCAAGACGCTTACTTTGATGTAAAAAGCTTTATGAAAACCGCGACAACCTCTTATGTCGGGTTCAATCTTCGAGCTGATGGTAGTGATTGTTTCAGCTCCCTCGAGTATAACTATGGCCATCCTTCGC
>JBFZBL010000323.1:0-10668 GCA_041308485.1 Phycisphaerae bacterium
CGAACATTGTATTAATTGTTTCTTTGTATTCTTCACGCGCGATGTTATCCAGTATCTTGTTGAATCTCTTTTCGTTTTTGCAATTTTGACCCTGTTGAAATATATACTGAAGATTATCCTTCGCAACTTTGTTGTCTGGATCAACACTCAACACAATATTCAGCTTTTTAACTGCGTCGTCATTTTTCCCTTCAAGGATATCGCAGACGGACAAATCGATGAGACCCACAATATTATGCGAATCATGTCGCATGATTTCGTTAAGAATAATTCGAGCCGTTAAAAAACTTTTGGCCCGAATCAGTTTTTCCGCTTCCTGAATCAAATCTGTAACATTATTCATAACTTGTTCTTTAACGCAGATGGCTGCAGCCTTCTCCTCGTACGGGGATTCACTATCTTTAGATGCGATACTGCTCGATATTGCGCCTATTTTATTTCTATTTACAACATTTGTACTGCACTCCACTTCTTTATGCTGCGGAGTTTTATCTGTTTTGCATTCATTATTCCCGGCTTTACTAAGTATTTTATTCAGCACATCTTCATATCGTTTTATAAATGCCGCCTCGCTCCAGTCATTATAAAAAGGAATGAGCGGAACTATTCCGTTTCGGATAATAGTTTTGAAATCTGAGTCTTCGATACAGATTGAAGGAGTCGCGTTCAAAACATGTCTGAACATCCCGGATTTTGTTACGGCAATCGGTCGCCGGACAGCAAGGGCTGAGTCAATAACGCTCGAAACCCCCTTGTATCTATTGGCATCATATAAAAATGCGTTAATGGTGTTACTTGCCAGGAACTTAAGCAATTCCTCCTTGCTCAAATAAGAATGGTTTATCTGCAATTCAACGTTCTTATTGGTGATTGTCTTTCTGCATCGTTGGGCGGTATCCAGCGCATGAACCGCCCCTTTGTCGTCCACTATGCTGTTAAAAGGCATATGAAGCCGGATTCGAACCCGGTCAAATTCTTTTTGCGCGATATCAATCAATCGCTCAAAACCCTTATTGCAAAAACCGAAACCGAAGCTGCCTATTGTCGGGACATCTGGCATATGCTGGCAATTGCAAAACGTCGGAATCAGTCTTGCTGTCTTAAACACATACGGATTGTTTTCCTTCAGTGTCGGGTCTGGACACAAAAACCCGTCGAACATTTCCTGCGTGGCATTGTCGGCCTCCTCCTGTGTAACTTCATGCATAACGGCAAATTGAGGAATGCGATAACCTTTGGTTATATCACGATTCAGCCAGGGCATCGTAAAGTGGTAATAATTATAGATAATAACTTTTGGACTACAGGTTGTTATTGCCGCATTTAATTCGGCCTGGCTGGAACACTCCGCATAAACAAAATCATATTCTTTGGACTTCTGAAGCGCACTGGCAATATCGACGCCATATTGATAAATGCCGCATTGCGCTTTTTTGTGAGAGACAATCAGTACCGTATCTTTTTTCCCCTTTGACGTGATTATATTTATTTCGTTTTCCCTTTTTGTCCGCGGAAGCAGATTGCAGTCTTCCAGCACGATTTCAAATTTTTCAGCGAACTTTTGGGGATGCCAGTCATTTTTCATTTTCAGGACGGCAGGCCCGGAGGACTTAATAGCTTCTTTCAAAGTTTGATAAGGATATGGTTTAATGTATTGATGGATGTGGCGGAATGTATCATTAGCAGAGACGAGCAGAGGTCTTTCGCTCGTAATCGCCTGGTCGGTCGTCGCGGCAAGTCCCGGCTGATTCCTGTCATAGAAAAAACAATTGAGCGTGTTCTGCCCGCACCACTCAATCAATTCATTCTTATTCATAAAGTCATTTGTAATAACGACTTTAATTCCCGGCTTAGCGACTCTTTTACATAAATCACTTAAATAATCCGAGTATTTTCGTTTGAAAAGCCTAAACGTAACATCGTCGGCATAAGTCGAAGCAGGAATATTGATTTTAACTATCGCCTCGTCAAACTCTCTGTTGACCGCATCTACCACCAATTCGAATCCCTTGCCCGGAGTCGCAAAGCCGAAACTTCCGATGACCGGAATTTGTGTTTCTTTATAAGGTGTAATATGCTCCACTGCCTCAAGAGGACGAGGGAACGCATAGACCCTTCTGTCGGGAATATTCATCGTGGGGTCCAAGGCGCAATAAATATCGAAATCGCCGGGTGGACACAACGGGAAAGGATTATTGGGCAAAGTTTCAAGAATTGTCGTAAGCGTCAGGCCGGGCAATTGCCTTAGAGTCTTGGTGTCAATAAATTTCATTGTCTCATGATGATAATTGAAAAAATAAAAATCACATTTGTCAAGTTTAGGATTACGAGGATCAATCTCCATATAGTCTAAACTATATTTGTCCGACAGTTTCAGGCATTGATAGACCATGGCCCCTGATTCATATATGCTGCAATTTGCCTTCTGGGTATTAATAAAAATACCGCGAGGCTTTCCGTTGCATATTAAATTGTTCGGCGATTGCATTTTATTACCCTTTTAAGTGAACTGGACGCATTTATCCCTGACCATATCGGCGAATTGCCTGTCTATTAAGTCAATGCATTTGTTTCTTTTGAGATTTAACAGGGCCAGGCCCTTTACCACGCCGTCTTTCTGCTCGACGGGCACTTTTTCAAATTCATATACCTTCTCCTGTTCATGCCACAATTCACAGTTTACCTCGGCAAGCTTCGAGAAAACGACGCCTATTGTCCCCTCGATTTCTTCGATGTCGTTGCCTTTTTTGCTGTAAATTTTATTTGATGCAAAAGTTAATCTTTCCCGTTGGATATTGCCCTTAACGGCATTCTCCATGAATTCATTTAACTCATCCTGCAGAGCTGCTGCCTGTTTTGACAGGCTTGATAGTTTATCTTCATCGTCACTATGCCATATCTTAAGGTTTACAACGATAAGCTTATCGCAGAGAGAACCCAATGTTTCCGCCATTTTGTTTATCCCTCATAACATTCAAAAAAAACCATTACGATATGCCGCAATTGTTTTTCTGCCCTTGCTGATCGACTTGAGCTGTTCACCGGTTTCGGCCTTTTGCATCGAAATCGCCATCTGTATATCCCGATAAAATTCTGCCAATCGCTCCCGCTCGGCCTTATACGCGGGATTCTCAAGCAGTCCTGCGGCACTTATCCGGGCAACCAGCGGTTCGCATTGACCGGCCAGCCGTTCCAGCCCTGCAAAATCACCGTGCCTGGCAAGCTCAATCTGCTTTCCCAGGCTATTGGCAAGTTCTTCCAGCAATCGTGCTTCGTCGTCCTTTTTCATTTATCGCAAAACTCAGCTTGCTTGTGCTGCGCTATCCCGCGTTCGACCTCTTCAAGCAGATTCGTCGCGTCCTTGTGGCCCGGCTCCAGCGCCAGGATATTACGAAGGATTTCCCGTGATTCGGCGCCCCGTCCGTCTTTCATATACAAAGCCGCCAGTGCGAACATAACCGACGTGTCGCCGGGATGCATATCGAGATAGACCTGCAGGTAGTGGATGATTTTTTCAAATGAACCCATCTGGCACGACGTCTGAAACAGTCCGAGCAGCGCGGTCAAATTATCACTCTCAAGCTCAAGGCATTTCAGGTACATTTTGAACGCCTGCGTGTAATGCGCCTGCTGCTGCGATATCATTGCCAGGCCCGCATAGGCCTTGGCGCACTTCGGGTCAAGCCGGAAGGCAACTCTAAACGCGATATCGGCATCTTCGAGCTTGTTTTTCTGCAGGGCAACAACCCCCAGGCCTACATAAGGCCCTGCGGCGTCCGGGGAAAGTGAGGCCGACTTTTCATAGTGTTGCTGTGCCTCGTCATATTTGCCCACAGATGTCAGGCAGTCACCCAGTTCCATCAAAACTTCATAATGCTGCGTCGAGTTGTGCTGTTCAACGGGCACGTCTTGCTCAGTGTCGGCTGTAATTGGTCTTTCTTCTGACATTGGCTGGTTCCTATACACTTTCGCAGTATTTATTGGCTTTCGTCGGCATCGTAATATCAGTCGAGACATTGCCGGCAAGTATATTCTCGGCCCCTTTTAGTAACGCCAGAGCCGACTTAAAATCCTTTTGTCGGCGCTTAATCTTTGCCTCCAGCAAAAGCGTATCTACCGTAGGATGCCGCTGGTTTACCCATGATGCAAGCTCGGCTGACCTGACAAAATCGCCTGCTTTAAACAAAACTCCGGCAGCCAGCGACTTCATCCATATCTGGTTGCGGTAATGTTCGCCGATATGCTCATATATTTCCGCAGCGTGCCTCCAGTTGCCGGCTTTTTCCTCCATCTGCGCTTCTTTGAGCAGAGTGTCGAACTGGAAAGGAATTTCAGCCGGCCGCACACGCCGGACATTAATGCCGGCAGACACAAGCCCCTCACGCAGCGATAAATGTGGAAATCTGCCGCGCGCAAGCTGCAACAGGTCTTTACGTGCGACTACCGCCCAACAGGCCGGCGTTGAACCTTCAAGCTCAAACGCCTCTCTGGTATCAGATGTATTGAGCAGCGCATAGAGGGAATCCTCAAGCCACATTTCACGTACCGGAAAACCGGCTGGAACTATAGCTATATACTCACCTTCGCAATCGGTAAGAACTCTATCTATGCGCTGCTGCTCTGTGCAAGCCGTGTCAACTGGAACTGTAACAATGTTCGGCATCTCGGTATCCAGACGGGAAAAATCCTCTCCCGGCAGCGGCAGATATAATTTGTAAGGATAAAAAGTATGCCGCCAGATAAGCCCCGCTGTATTGCCTGCCTGCTGGTTAAGCCGTTCGGCCAGAAAAATAATGGATAAATCCGCCAGCTTTGGCCAGGGCTTGGCCGGCCTGGCGGTGCGTATCGCAAGAACATTGCGGGCATATTCCATTTTGTTTTTTCGCCGCTGAACCGATATCCTGTCGCTTTCGCCTTCTGGGTTATAATATTCTCCCGTGACCTCGGGAATGTGGCAAAAATCAGAGAAAAACGCCAGCCGGCGAGTCATATCCCAGTCAATCAGAATATTCAATCCTTCATTATATAGTCCCGTCTTGTCGAGAAGGTCTCTGCGATGAAGACAGCTCACGTGCAGAACATGGTTAAAATGAAGCATAACAAAGCGGTCAAAGTCCCTGCTGACTTCAACGACCTTGCTTAATACGGTTCGTTTACCGTCGGGCGCAATTCGGCAATAGGCCTTATACAAGTCGGTATAAGCAACGCCGCAATCCGTATGATTTTCCATTACATCAACAAGGGTGCTGATATGATTCGGATAATAAATATCATCGTCATCAAGGTAAGCAATATATTTACCCTTGGCTGCCGCAATCGCTTCATTGAGAGAAAACGCCTTGCCGCGGTTCTGTCGCCTGTTAATAAATACGATTCTGGGGTCATTGAAGGATTCAACAATGCCGGCCACATCACATCCTCCGTCGTTGACAACAATTATCTGAAGTTTGTGATACTGCTGGCGCACGACGCTTGTCAGCGCCTCTGTCAGGTACAATGGCCTGTTGAACGTCGGCACAATGACACTGACCATCGGCCCGATATTGCTCTGGTCTATTTCTGACATCGCTGGGCTATAAGTGACTCCCACTGGTAACCGGCGTCTTGTCCGCCGCTATCTCTGCTTCTAAACGCAAAAACAGCTTATTGATTGAATTCAACTGCCTTTCGAGTGAATACCGCTCTTCAACGAACCTGCGGTATCGCTCCGGCTCATAAGAGCCCTCACAAATCTGGTGACAAAATTCCTCCGCGATATTAAAGAGGAATTCGGATGTGAATATCTGGTCTGCGCCGGGGAAATTGTGAACGACGGGCTTCAAGCCGCAGGCCATCCCCTCCAAAACTCCCATACCCTGGCTTTCGCCGACACTGGTCGAAACAATATAGTGTTTGTCGTCAAGCCAGCCGTTGATGTCGTCCTGCCAGCTGTCGAAAAACACCACGTCAGCGATGTCGAGTGCCTTTACCATATAGCGGATATATTGTTCGAGGGCAGCATCCTGGAAGACACCGGCGAAAAACAGCTTGTATTGAGGGTCTATATAATGCAGTTTCTGCATGCACTGAAGCAAAAACATCGGATTTTTTCTCGCGTTAAGGTAGCCTATGCAGGCGATGTTTTTGCCTCGCGGTCTCGCGACGTATTTATACCTCTGCGGATTTACGCCGTTGGGAATCACAATTGAGCGTGTCCTGGCCTCAAGCGCAGGAACCTGCCTCAGCAGCGCGTCCTTAACGAAAGTATTTCCCACGGTTATGAGGGCGTCGATATTTTCCCATCGAACCTTCGCAGGCCATTCACAATACGCCTCGAACCGGTGCAAACGAACTATAGTTTTACAGACCTTTGGCAATCTCGACGCCTCGACGACCACATCCGTGCACCACTCGAACCACGAAATATCGCTCCATTGCATCGCCTCGTGTATTTGTTTAATATCTCTGCTCTCGACAAATCTGACCTGGAATCGCTGCTCGATATACGTATAAATGTCCGTAAGGAATTTAACATCGCCCGTTAAACCGCAGAAAAAGGCGACTTTAGGCCTTTTGTTGCGAATAATATCCACCATCGGCCTGAGCAAATCCTGGTTAGGGCAGATTGTCAGTGAACGAAGCAGCGTCTCTACGGCATTGGCCTTATCACCCTGCTCAAGTAAAATATTGGCCGCCCTGTTGAGCACATCTGTATTCAAAATGCCTTTGTGCGACATATCATCGAAAAGTCCGACTGCATGTCTGGCATCGCCGACTGCAAGATACGCCTCCACCAGATTCCAGATGACCTCCGCCGAATCCGGAATAAGCGTCCTCGCCTTGCGGAAATACTCTATCGCCTCATCACTGCGCCCAAGGCAGTGCAGAATCGCCCCCCCGTCATTTATCGCCTGGCCATCGTTAGGAGTGTTTCCCAGATACAGTTGGATGCATTCAAGGGCCTCTTTATGCCGCCCCGCTTCAGCCAGTTTTAACCCTTTCTGATAATAATTGGCAATTCCTTCCATTCTTATGCGCTCCAAATGTAATTTTCAACAGTCAGCCAATAAATGGCCATTTTGATACACTGCAACCAATAAAAGTGATGCAAACCGCGTGCCCGCCCGCTCCCCCCTGCCCTGCATAGCGCCAGCCACAACATAACCGGGAAATTTCAAAAATGTGTATAAATATCGAACACTAAAGCCTTTAGACGCCCCCAAAAACCCATTTTATGGGGATAAAACAGGTTACTGAATGAAATCGAGCAACGACAAGGACATAATTTTGCCCGCTACCGCCAGCGACATCTGATATAGGGCCTCCTGGCGAGACAGGTCTATGGCGACCTGTGCAATATCGACTTGTTTCAACTGTTCGGATTCATCCTGATTATTGCTCTTCAAGCTTTCAAGATTACTTTTCATATTCTCTAAAAAGCCGCTTTTTGAGCCTATTGAAACTTCTTTTTGCAGGAGAAGCTGGGAAAGTTCGTCTAATGAGTCAATTGAGGAAGTTCGCAGCTCCTGAATCTGGGCATCTGACAGATTCCTTCCATTTTTGAGTATGTCTCGCATACTAATAAGGGTATTGAAGATATCGTGTGTTCCAGGAACCCTAACCAGTTCCACGCCTGTAGTTGTTATTCCCGAGGCATCAATATAAAGCACCTTACCCGTGCGAGAATCGGTAACCGCAACATTCTCATTCCCGCTGGTCGGCACGACCACCGACGTAGCACCATCGTCAATGGAAAGTTCATAGTTTGTTCCATTATAAGTTACCGTAAGCCAGACATTGCCTGTGACACTCGATGTCCCGGTTCCCGCCGCTGCTCCGGTGGTTCCTTCAAAAACCGGTGTATCCCGCTGGTCTGAACGTAACATCTCATCGCCGTTAAAGTATGCGACAGCCGATACGCCAGGCGCTACCTCGACACTCCGGCTGTCCTGGCCGCCCTGGTAGTTGACCGCTGTAATTTCACCGTTGGAATACTCGGCAACAAACGGAACTGTGCTGGTATTTGACCCGCTGAACAGATACTGGCCGTTATACTGTGTGTTCGCCAGTTGAATTATCTGCTCCAGTATATCGTTGATTGCCTCGGCAGTTCTGTCTCTGCTGGCTTGGTCATAAACGCCGCTTGTAACCTGAGTAGTGTTGACCTTTACCTGATTGATAGCTGATACTATTTGCTGAATGATGGAAGAGCTCGTATCCAGCGTGTTGGACATATCGCTGAGCTTGTCGATATATGTTTCGAGAGACCTGTTTTCGGTGTCGAGCGTCAAAACACGATATGCGTCAGAGGGATCATCTGACGGCCGGTTGATTCTATCGCCGGTAGAGGCCTGCTCCTGAAGCCGGAAAAACACGCTTGATTGCCGCGCCAGTGAATAGCTGACGTTATTATATGTTGTATTAAGTATTCCGCTCATAAGTTATCACCTGTGAAGGGCGAAGTTAAAATATTTCATAAAGAGTCGATATGGTGTTCTGGACAGTTCCGAGATACTTGGCCATCGCCTGGAACATCTGCTGGAAAACAAGCATCTGTGCCGCCTCCTCGTTGATGTCAACGCCGCTGATGTTGCTCTGCTGATTGATCAGGCTTTGCATCAGAGCCTCGTTATTTGTCTGCACGGTCTGTTTGGCCGATAATTGCTGGCCTACGTCAGTGACTAACTTTCTGTAAAACTGGCTTATGGTCATAGAATCAAGGTCGTCGATTTCCAAATTTCTCACCGAAGCAAGCTGCTGGACGTTTCCGTTGTCGGTAAGATCGGTCCCCATCGACGAAGCTACCCTGCCCGGTGAATCCATCATATCACTTGCAAGCGACATATCTGAAGTGTTGGTGCCGCTAAAAAAGGTGTTCATCCCGATTGCCGACAACAAGCCGGAGGTGTCGGTATTCGCAAAAACATCGACTTCAAAACTGTCGCCTGCGTTAAGGGTTCCGGAGCCTACTGCTATTTTGATTCCATTATCAAAATCGAGTAGGTCACCAGCCGCATAACCGGAACCGATATTCAAGGTATCGATAAGATTATTATCACCGTCTCTGACCTCAAGCTCGAGGGTGCCGTTGCCCACCTCGCCGCTGCCGACGACTGTAAAAGTAAAGGTCTGGTTTTCATCGCCTGTGTATATGCCGGACACAGAAATCTCAGGCGGCGGGCTTCCTGTAAATGTGGTGTCGGTCGGCTCCGGCAGCGCCGCAGGAATGAAGTCAAACTTATAATTGGAATCCGCCTGTATCTGAAGCCGATTGCTGCTTACGATGGCGCTCAATCCCGTAATTGCCGATATTGCCGCAGCGACGGTAGTAAGAGTGTCGGTTGTGGGGTCAATGTCGATTTGATGTCTGGTTATCGTCTGCGCGTGCGTAACCGGGTCGGTATATGTAAGGCGTATAAATACGGAACCGCTGCTTACAGGCGGCTCAAAATCACCGATGCTTCCGGTCGGCATTGTCCGCCCTGATAATTCAGAAAAGGAACCCTCAGAGCCGACTCCCTGAACGTGATATTGATTGACCTGCTGAATTATGGAGGCGGCAAGGGTATCAAGATCTGTATGGATATCATCGACGGTGCCGTTATATAAAGCCAGCAGGCCGCCGAGTTGACCGCCGTCAATTGAGGTTTCGTATACAGTGGCCCCGGCCGGGGTAATGCCGAGCTGAGTTTCAGTTTTAAGACCGGCCTCGAGATGAGTTGAGGTTGTGCCCGTAACTACCGGTACACTGCCTACGCTTACATCAACCACTCCAAACTCTCTCGCCTGCGTCTGGACCCCGGCCAATTCAGATAACTGCATTATTAGCTGGTCCCGCTGGTCGGTCAGATTGTTAGCCTCGCTCCCGTTCATTTCGATACGCTGAATGTTTTCATTAAGGCTGGCAATCTGGTCGGCTAGCGAGTTTATCTGGTCAACAACATTTTCGACCTGTGTTTTGATTTGCAATTCAAGGTCGTTCAGGAAATCCCCCAGCGTTCTGAACTGACCTGCCATTGCCTCGCCTGCAGACAGCACCTGGTTCTGATAGGCAATCTGGTCAGGATGAGCGCTTAGGTCACTTAATGCATTAAAAAAATCGTCAATGGCAACGCTCAAGCCGATGCCAGAGCCGAGCTCACCCAGTGATATCTCTATGCTCTTGAGCATTGAGGATTCCTGAGAACTCTGACTGAGAAGGGATTGCTGTCGAAGAATTTCCTGTTCAAGGAAATTGTCGATTATCCTGGTCACGCTGCTGATGTCAACGCCGCCTCCCATCATCGTGTTGCCGTCCTGGCGGGCAAATGCTGGAGTAAATTCAACTCTCTGACGATGATACCCCTCAGTGGCGGCATTGGCGATATTATTGGCGACGACGTCAAGCCCCTTGCGTGCCGCATCCAACCCCGTAAGCCCTATGTCAAAACTCGACATTTTATCTGTGTCCCCGTAAAAAGCCTGTTAAAGGCGCATATTCATAAAAGCTGCGCCGGATTCCCGTTCAGTCATGCCGGCTGAATCATAGCAAACTAAGCTGGACCGGCCGCGATTGAACACAATCTTCAAAAGAGCAGAATTTATTCTTGCGCAATCAGATAATAATGAAATCGTAGAAACGTATTCTTTCTGCAAACGCCCCACAAGCATCTTTAATCTCTGCTGACTTTCAACTAAAGCATCCTTCGC
>JBFZBL010000324.1:0-4416 GCA_041308485.1 Phycisphaerae bacterium
CGATTTTCGGCGACCATGCGGACGTGATGGCTTGCAGGCAGACGGGCTGGGGGATGCTTTGCTCTTCAAATGTGCAGGAGGTAATGGATTTCGCATTGATTTCACAATTGGCGACACTTGAAAGCCGAGTGCCGTTTTTGCATTACTTCGACGGGTTCAGGACGAGCCATTAGATTCAGAAGGTCTAAGAGCTGAGCTATGATGATATGCGGGCGATGATTCCGGATGAACTGGTCGCGGCGGTGACGGCGAGGGCGCTGTCGCCTGACAGGCCGCAGATTGCGGGAACGGCGCAGAACCCGGATGTGTATTTCCAGGGCAGGGAGGCGGCGAACAAATTTTATACGGCGACGCCGGCGATTGTGCAGAAGGCGATGGACAAGTTCGCGAAGATTGTCGGACGGCAGTATCATTTGTTCGATTACGTCGGGGCGGCGGATGCGGAGAAGGTAATTATTATTATGGGTTCGGGCGCGGATACCTGTCACGAAACCGTTGAGTATCTCAATGGCAAGGGACAAAAAATCGGCGTGCTGAAGGTGAGATTATTCAGGCCTTTCAGCGTGCAGGATTTCATCAATGCGATTCCAAAGACCGTAACGAAAATCGCGGTATTGGACAGGACAAAGGAGCCGGGAGCGATTGGCGAGCCGTTGTATATGGATATTCGCACGGCGGTCGGCGAGGCGATGGGCAGGAAGCAAAGCCCCTTCAAGAATTACCCGGTGATTGTGGGCGGCAGATATGGGCTTGGCTCGAAGGAATTTACGCCCGCGATGGTCAAGGCGGTGTTCGATAATCTTGACGCGGCAGAGCCGAAGAACGGATTTACGGTGGGCATCATCGACGACGTTTCGAATACGAGCTTGAGTGTCGATGAGTCGTTTGTGCTGCCCGCGGAAGGGATTTATACGGCGATGTTCTACGGGCTGGGTTCGGACGGCACGGTCGGCGCGAACCACAACTCGATACAGATTATCGGCCAGAAGACGGACAACAACGCGCAAGGATATTTTGTTTACGACTCGAAGAAGGCGGGCGCGATTACGATTTCGCATCTGCGGTTCGGCAAGAAGACGATTCGCAGACCATACCTGATTAACAAAGCGGATTTCATCGCGTGCCATAATCCGAGCTTCCTTGAAAAATACGATATGCTTTCGAATGCGAAAGAAGGCGGGACGTTCCTGATGACGAGTTCGCATTCGGCGGACAAGGTTTGGGACACGCTGCCTCAGGAAGTGCAGAAGCAGATAATCGATAAGAAGCTGAAATTCTACGTGATTGACGCGATATCGCTCGCGAAGGAAATCGGTTTGGGCGCGAGAATCAATACGATTATGCAGGTGGCGTTCTTCAAAATCAGCGGTATCATCCCGACTGAGAAGGCGATTGAGGCAATCAAGGGAGCGATACTGAAGAGCTACGGCAAGAAGGGCGAGAAGATTGTCGCGATGAATAACGCGGCGGTTGACGGGGCTCTGGCGAGGGTTTTTGAGGTGAAGGTGCCGAGCCAGGTTACGAGCAAGACGACGAAGCCGCCGGTTGTGTCGAAGGATGCGCCGGCGTTTGTGCAGAATGTTATCGCGGAGATTATGAATCTGCGCGGCGACAAATTGGCCGTGAGCAAGCTGCCGAATGACGGCAAGTGGCCTTTGGGGACAACTAAATTCGAGAAGCGAAATATCGCGGTTGATATACCGGTTTGGGAGCCGTCGCTTTGTATTCAGTGCGGGACGTGCTCGTTTGTATGTCCGCACGGGACGATTCGGCTGAAGGCATACGACAAGAAGTATCTCGACAAAGCGCCGAAGGCGTTCAAGCACGCCGAAGCTAAGGGCAAGGAATTTGCGGGTATGACGGCGACGATTCAGGTTGCCGCTGAGGACTGCACGGGGTGCGGAGTTTGCGTGCAGATGTGCCCGGTGCAGGAAAAGGACGCGAATAAACAGCCCACGGGACGCAAGGCGATTAATATGACTTTGCAGGAGCCGCTGAGGGTACAGGAAAGGGAAAATTATAACTACTTCCTGTCGATACCGAATACCGATTCGAAACTGTTCAAACGCGAGAGCGTCAAGGGCAGCCAGTTGATTATGCCGTTGTTCGAATATTCGGGCGCGTGCGCGGGCTGCGGCGAGACGCCATACGTGAAACTTTTGACGCAGTTGTTCGGCGACAGGGCAATGATAGGCAACGCGACGGGCTGCTCGTCGATTTACGGCGGCAACCTTCCGACGACGCCATACACAACAAGAGAAGACGGTCGCGGGCCGATTTGGAGCAACAGCTTGTTCGAGGACAACGCGGAATTCTCGCTCGGTATGCGGCTGACGGTCGATAGATTCAAACAACAGGCGGTCGAGCTGGTCGATGCGGTTGCCAAGAAGGGCTGCGTCGATGCGGCATTCGCGGGCGAAATAACCGCTGCTGTGATTGCAAACGATCCTTCGCAGGACGCGATTGAAATACAGAGAGGCCGCGTTGCGAAATTAAAAGAGATGTGCAAGAAGAAGAGCGATTGCCTGGAGTGCAAACGCTTAGTGACATTAGCGGATTATTTGGTTCGCAAATCGGTGTGGGCGCTGGGCGGCGACGGCTGGGCATACGATATTGGTTACGGCGGACTCGACCACGTGCTGGCGAACGGCGCGGATATAAACATACTGGTTCTCGATACCGAGGTTTACTCGAATACGGGCGGGCAGATGTCGAAGTCGACACCTCGCGGCGCGGTTGCGAAATTCGCGGCGGGCGGAAAGCCAGGGCCGAAAAAGGATATGGGATTGCTGGCGATGACCTACGGCAATATTTACGTCGCCAAGGTCGCGCTTGGAGCAAATACGAGTCAAACCGTTAAGGCATTCGTCGAGGCCGAGGCATACCCTGGGCCGTCACTGATTATCGCTTATGCACAGTGTATCAATCACGGCATCGATATGACGACTGGTTACGATGAGCAGAAAAAAGCTGTGGCCTGCGGACATTGGCCTCTGTATCGGTTTGACCCGCGGCTAAAAGCAGAGGGCAAGAACCCATTACAGCTCGACTCGAAGCCGCCGACAATCAGGTTCGACGAGTATGCCTATAACGAGAACCGTTATAAATCGCTGCTGAAGTCGAAACCCGAGGCGGCGGAGCAACTGATGAAGCTGGCAAACAGCGACGCGGCCGGCAGATATGCATTGATGGAGCAGCTCGCGAAATTACAGTGCGACAAGTGCGATTAAAACTGAAAACTTAAAATGTAAAGTGCAAAGCCAAAGCTTAAAGCCAATAAGTTTTACGTTTTAGGTTTTGGTTTTTGGATTTAGACTTTTAGCTTTAAAATTGGTCAACTATGGCAGATGTTAAAGCAATCGTATTACGTGCGGCGGGGATTAACTGCGACCTCGAGACTCAGCACGCCTTCGAATTGGCGGGCGCAGAGGCCGACCGTGTTCATATAAACAGAATCATCGAGGATAAATCGCTGCTCGATGGTTACCAGATACTCGTTGTCCCCGGCGGGTTCAGTTACGGCGACGACGTCGCGGCGGGCAAAATCCTGGCAAACCAGATAAAACATCATCTCTACGAGCAGCTGCGCAAATTCATCGACGCGGGCAAACTGGTTCTCGGAATCTGCAACGGCTTTCAGGTCCTCGTAAAGACAGGCATACTGCCCGGCAATGGTACGCTGGATGCAGTCACAATCACCTATAATGACAGCAACAAGTTCGAGGACAGGTGGGTTTATCTTGAGCCGGCGACGGACAGGTGTGTATTTGTCGAGAAGGGCAGACGCATTTATCTTCCGATTGCCCACGGCGAAGGCAAGATTGTTACTAAAGACCAGCCGATTCTCGATAAGCTCAAAGCGGACGGTTCCGTAGCGTTCAGATACGTCGATGAAAACGGCAGCGAGGGCGGCTACCCCATAAATCCAAACGGCTCTTTTGATTCAATCGCCGGACTGACCGATTCGACAGGCCGGGTCCTTGGCCTTATGCCTCATCCGGAACGACACGTTCGATTCACTCAGCATCCGCGATGGACGAGAATACGGACACCAGACGCCAGACATCAGACTCCAGACTCCAGACACCAGACCCCAGATGGCGACGGCATGACCATTTTCACAAACGCCGTGAAATACGCATCTGGGAATCTGTGATTCTGAAAGTTCATTGTTCATAGTTTGTGGTTCATTGCAACGAACAATGAACACATAAAAAAAACAACGGCAACACTTTGTGCTTTAGTATCTCGGTGGTGAAAATTACGCGAATCAGGGTCTTTTTCGTAAAAGCATTGCCTGCCGTGAGCGAAGTCGAACGGCACCGAGGCCGAAAAGTAAAAGCAGTGAGTTTAGGAACTAGGATAAGGGTAAATGCATGGGCAGATAAGAAACTAAAGAGCGATTAAACAACAGAA
>JBFZBL010000325.1:0-10898 GCA_041308485.1 Phycisphaerae bacterium
AAATATCACACTTAATAACATCACTATGAACGGTGTCGGCTGTCCGGTAGTGATGCATTTATTCTACGAATGCGGCGCCAAGGCCGAAGAAATCGCGGCCATTTCCGACCGCAATCCGAGGCCCATTACAGAGACAACACCTTGTATTCGAAATATAAAAGTAACAAATGTTACGGCCGAGAATGCCCAAATGGCGGCGGCATTTTTGCTGGGCCTGCCGGAAAGACCCATCGAAAACATTCTGTTTGAAAATGTCAAAATAACTATGGCCAAGGATGGTAAACCGGGACGGCCGGCTATGGCCTTCGGCGTTAAAGAAATGCAGGGGCAGGGTATCATCGCCGAGTTCGTGAAGGATTTTATCCAGAGGAATGTATGCATAAGATGAGAATAAAAGGGGCGAACACAAGAGGGCGAACACATAGGTTCGCCCGTACAGGGAGCAAATTAATTGCAGCAACATTATGTGTCGTTCTATTAGGCGGATGCGCCAGCCAGACAAATTCCGGCTGGGGACAAGCAGATAGAATTTTAAGCAGGATTAAGGCGCCTCAGTTTCCGGCTAAGGATTTTACAATTACCGATTACGGCGCTGTAGGGGACGGAAAGACCGATTGTACCCAAGCGATTAACAAAGCCGTAACTATCGCTAATAAAGCTGGCGGGGGACGTGTACTAATTGGGTCCGGAACGTATCTAACCGGCGCGATATATTTGAAAAGTAATGTAAATCTGTACGTATCTAAAGGCGCGGTTGTTAAATTTTCAACTGACCCCAATCAATATCTTCCTGCGGTGTTTACGCGGTGGGAGGGTGTTGAGTGCATGAATTACTCGGCGTTAATCTACGCTTATGGAGAGAAAAATATCGCAGTAACAGGGGAGGGCACGTTAGACGGGCAGGGCAGCGACGACAACTGGTGGAAATGGAGGAGAGAGCTTCAGCGCAAGGACCGTCAGGAATTGTTTGGACAGGGACGGGACGGCGTACCGGTTGAACAGAGACGATACGGCGGCGGATATTTGCGGCCATCGATGATTGAGCCCGTTAAATGCAGAAATATTCTGATTGAAGGAATAAGAATTGTAAACGGCCCATTCTGGCACATTCATCCGGTGCTGTCGCAAAATATTATTGTCAGAAATGTAAGAGTTGAGGGGATGGGGCCCAACAATGACGGGTGCGACCCTGAATCATGCAAAGATGTACTCATAGAGGGCTGCTATTTTGACACAGGGGATGACTGCATCGCTATAAAGTCAGGCAGAAATAACGATGCAAGAAGAGTAAATGTGCCGAGCGAAAATATCATTGTCCGCAATTGCATTATGAAAGCCGGCCACGCCGGGGTAGCCATTGGAAGTGAAATGACCGGCGGGGCGAGAAATATTTTTGTCGAGAATTGTACGATGGACGACCCAAACTTAGACAGGGGATTTCGGCTCAAAACCAACGCGGTCCGCGGCGGATTTATTGAAAATGTATATATAAGGAATATTACAATCGGGCAGGTTAAACAGGCGGTATTGGCGATTGATTTCAACTATCCTGATATCGAAAAGGGCGAATATAAGCCGGTTGTTAGAAATATCAATTTGGAGAATGTTACAAGCAGGAAAAGCAAAAACGCGTTGTTTTTACAAGGTTTCGAAGATGCGCCTATAATGGATGTTTATCTGAAGAATTGCACATTTGATAACGTCAAAGAAACCGATGTTATCAGCAATGTTAAAAATCTGGTTATGGAAAATGTGAAGATTAACGGCAATCAGATGCCTTCAAGCCAGTGATTGGCAAAGATTACAAAGTCGTTAAAGTTCACAACGGCGTCGTAATTTAAATCGGCGCCCGAGTATGTGCGCAAGAACGGATATGTCTGATTTTCGCCGATACCCCACGTATCGACAAAGTCCCAGCCGGCTGAGGTAAACGTGGAAAGGGTCTTCATTTGGGCCGTGGTTAAACCTGTCCCGCCAGTGCTGGATGTCCGTCCGGAAGTTACAACATCCCAGAAGCAGTTGACGGCACGAAAACTCCAGCCAGATCCTATAAGGCCTCCGACATTGCTATTTCCGATAACTTTACCTACAGCATAACAATTGGTGGTATAGCCGTAGTTTTCCCCAACCAGACCACCAACATAACTGTTACCTGTAACTGCACCCGTGGCATAGCAGTCAGTAACAGAACACAATCCCATACCTGTATTGTCATCGAGGGGGTTTATTCCAACCAGTCCGCCAACACGACTCCCTCCGTTAACCGAACCTGTGGCGTAACAGCGTACGATAGTGCCAAAAACGAGGATACCTTTATTTTCGTCGTAATAACCACTATTCCATCCTACCAGACCGCCAACATACTGAGAAAAGCCAAAGACCGTTCCAGCAGCATAAGAATCAATGATAGTACCGCCCTCATTACGTCCCACCAATCCTCCGCTGCCTCCTGAATTATTGACATCACAATCGGCGTGACAACGGCTGATAATTCCACGATTCAGCCCTACCAGGCCGGCACAATTAACGCCATACCAAATACAAATCTTTCCAGTGGCGTAGCAGTTGGTTATAGTGCCTGCGGAGAGTCCTGCCAGACCGGCAACATCTCTGACACCGACCATATTAGCATCTTCTACTCCTAAGTTTCTGATTATACTGTTGGAATCAATAAGACCGAACAAGCCAATATGCCGTACTTCAGGCTTATTGGTTTCAGGATTATTGATTGCGGCATTTCGGATGATATGGCCATTGCCGTCAAATATACCTGTAAAGGGCAAATATTCAAACAAATCATTGCCGACCGGTATTAATGGGATACCCTGCAGGTTTATATCGGCTATCATAATGAAATTAGTGTCCCAGTCGTTGGAGTCGGCCATCAGCTCCTGCCAGTCGGCAACCGTGCCAATCTGATAGGGGTCTTCCGTTGTTCCTGAGCCACCGCTGTAAGTGCCTGCAAAAGAAACGCCTGTTAAAATAATGACAGTTAAAATAACGGCTTTCAGGTTTAAACTATCCATTTGTCTCTCCTTTAAAATTATGTTTACAGGTGCTCCTGACCTCATGCTCATCTGCAAAGTAAGTCCACATAGGGCGGGAATTGTTACGCTTTTTTTTAGAAAATTTTCCCTGTCTTAAGCGGATTTGCAGGCAAATAGACCGTTTTCAGGCCCAAAAATGAGGATTTTAGGAGAGCAACGAAAAAATCTAATAAAAAGATTCCTCAACTTCGCTTGCCCTTTGGGGGCAAGCTCCGCTCGGGATGACATTCATATTGAATGTAAGGCTAATCTATATGGAACCAGTCGAAGTCGGCATAGCCATCGGGACCGGTATCCACAGGGGACACAGCGAAGAGTCCAACTTTGGCCCCTATCCATTTGCCGGGTTTGGCCTTAAATTCATTTCCAAGAGGTTCGAAGCGATTGCCATCGACGCTGTAGCTGAATTGACATCGCGCATCGGGGGACGAAACCTTCACCCGCAGGGAAACGGCATCCGTCTGTACCGGCTGTTCTTCGACCACCTGTTCTTTACCATTTTGCAGGGCATTGGTACAAATCGCCTGGACTACGTAACTTTGCTGATTTTTTTTCGTGATATAAACTGATGCGTAATCACTGCCCATGATAACCAGCCCGGCACGTTTGCCGTCCGAGTTCGCGGTCAATTTAATTTTAGTGGTGGCCGTAAAATCGGGGGCGGGAAATTTCTGCAGCAATACATTGTAAACATATGCTAAGTTGATTTGCTGTTCGGGCGAGTTAATCGCAAAGAGGCGCAGAAAACCTGTTTGTTTCATTAACGCATACCAGGCAGATTGGGGATTGGCCTGCCATTGCCACTGCAAGCCGAGCGAAGCGGAATCGAATTCATCGCTTTCGGCAGGGGTCGTAATCGGAGAAACGACATTGACTTGCGGCTTTGCAAATCGCAGGACAGGTTCGCCTTTGCCGTCTTTATCCTTGTCTGTACCCATGACAGGCCAGTCGTTAATCCATTCAACGGGCTGGAGATGAATAATACGACCGTAAGGCCCGATATCCTGAAAATGAATAAACCATGATTGTCCGGCGGGCGTTTCGACCCAGCCGCCCTGATGAGGGCCGTTGACAGTGGTTGTTCCCTGGTCCATTACTACTTTCGCTTCATAAGGGCCGTAAATATTTTTTGAACGCAGAGCAAGTTGCCAGCCTTCTTTCACGCCGCCGGCCGGGGCAAAGATATAGTAGAAGCCGTTACGTTTGTAAAATTTGGGTCCTTCCACGGTCGGTTGATGGTCGCGGCCGTCGAAAACAAGCGTTCCTTCGGGATTTGCCAAAGTGCCTTCAGGATTCATTTTATGGAGCGTTAAAATACTGTTGACGCCTGCACGGCTTTTAGCCCAGGCATGAACGAGATAGGCATTGCCGTCATCGTCCCAAAGGGGACAGGTGTCTATCAATCCTTTTCCCGGTAAAACCAATACTGGGTTTTCCCATTTTCCGGCCGGGGTCCGTGACTTAACCATAAAGATTCCAATATCAGGGTCTCCCCAGTAGATATAGAAATAATTATTATGATAGCGAATAGACGGGGCCCAAACGCCGTTTCCGGGCTGCGGTTTGCTGAAGCGTTCGTCCGGGTACTTTTGAAGAGCATGGCCGATGATTGTCCAGTTCACCATGTCTTTCGAGTGCAGAATCGGCAGACCGGGGATGCATGAGAAACTGGAGGCGGTCATATAGTAATCGTTGCCGAGGCGAAGGATGTCCGGGTCGGAATAATCCGCGTAAAGGACGGGATTTTTATACGTGCCGTCACGATTGTCTGCGACCCATACTTTGGAAACATAGGGAGTTGTTTTATTCGGATTTGAGCAGCCGCCTGCAAAAAAGAGTGTACCCAACACGGCGATTAATAATTTTATCCGCCTGTTCATCTGTCAAGCCTGCTATGCGACTATAAGCTTAAATTAGTGAGCAATCATTTTTATGAGCAGCCAGAAGGCCACCAAGATGCCGATGGTAAGGGCAGAACTGCCGAAGAAGCCCCAAGTGTCTTCCTTGTCCCATTTACAAAATTCCCAGTTCGATTTCGGGAAAAGCTTCGTATGGTCAAATCGCGTGGGATTGGCATAACTTTTCTCAAGTTCAGCCTTATCGAGCTCTCGGTCGGCGATGACCTTGGTTTTCATTTTGACGTAGAAATGCGAGATATTTTCTTCGAGACCTTTATCCTTTGTTATCAAGCTTACAGGAATAAGGATAATAAACGGCAAAATCGAAGCAATAAGATATCGCAGTGTCATCAACGAGGACGGTTTCATATTTTTCAGGTCTAACCCAGTTAATTTTGCGACGATGAGTTCGGTTTTAAGTCTGCCCAAGCCGGTCATTGCTGAATTGGGGTCTTGGGGATTGATTCTTGCAACTGAATCAAAATACAAACTTACAGGAGGTATAATAAATTCTTTTGTTATTTTTTGTCCAACTGCAGAAGCAAGTCCTTTATCGACATCCTGCTGGGCAGCGTTTATTGTGCGTGTAATTGTCTGTTCCGAGGTTTGCTGGGTAAGCCATTTAGAATTTTTTACGGACGGGAAAAACGGCAATATTTCAGGCAAAACGGCGAAAAGTATTGTGCAAACTATTACCTGAATATATACGGCCTTAAGCGTCAGACGTTTCCAGAAAAGAAGCAGCATTACAGGGGCGCCGAAAATAATATTCAATAAAGGCTGCATTTTAATTATGTCAATCAGGCTTTTATAATGAACCGCAATGTAAATAGAGAGAAGAAGAACACCGGCAATAGCGAGTCTTGATACATTAATGTAATGACGCTCACTTTTATTTTTAATAAAGGGTTTATACAAATTTCGAACGAACAGGGCCGAGAGGTAAATACACATCGAGGCCAGATGCGCCATATTGGCGGCCAGGATTCCAGCGAGCATAATTCCTTTGAGACCGACACCGAGGAGGTTATTGCTCATCACGCCCCAAGCAGTATCCGGGTCAGAGATTGAACTCTGGTAAAGGGCATAAGCAAGCAGGCCGCACAATGCCCACATAATTGTCAGCACCCTTTTGGTATAGGCGCCACCTATACCTCCTATTTTTGCGGTAATTTCATCTTTAGCTGAGCCGTTATGGGCCATATTCCCCTGATGACCTGTTATTCCGATGACATAATTGGCCAGCAGGAATGCAATGATTGAAACAAAAGAAAATTCGTCCAGTCCGGAGCCGAAAAAGGACAGCATATGCTCCGGTACCCTTGAGGAAAATTCACTCCAGCCGCCGATAGCAGAAAGCGCAAGAGGTATCATCATTATTGAAAATGCGAAGATTAAGAGTCCCTGGATTACATTGTTCCAGACTGTTGCCTTAAGCCCTCCCATTATAACGTAGCCGCCTATAAAGACTGTGTAGATAATATAAAACCACCACATTGGAGTATAAGATATATAAGCCTTGATTTGTTCTTTGAGATACATACTGTCGAGGGCTTTATATCTTTCGATTTGTTCAGGGGGGAGCTGCTTAGCTTTATATTGTTTATTGAGCTTATCGTATTCCTTGAACGATTCCATCTGCTGAATTTCAACGGGCGTGCATTTATCGAGGGGTTTTACAGTCATTGCCTCAAAGGTTCGATAAGTGATTTTGTAGCTCATTCCGGCGAGAATCACAGTCAGCCAGACTCCGATGCAGGCATAAAAAAAAGACAGGAATTTGCTTTTGAAGCGTTCATCGAACAGCTCAGCCATAGTAATGAGCCGGACTCGTCTGAACCAGCCGGCCATGAACCAATAGTAGGGCCCTGAAAATATAGGTGCCAGCAAAAGCCATACGCCGGCCAATCCTTTGCTGAATGCAAAACTTGCGGTGCTTACAGCGTTGCTGGCATCAATTATAGTGGCCATGTTCATAAAGTACTGGAGGAGTTTGCCCACTGAGCGGCCGGCCATAAAGAAATCTTCCTGATTGCGGACCTTGCCGACTGTTTTTTTGCCAACATAGGTGATAGCAGCCAGGTATGCTACTATTAGTGCTACATCGACGGGGTGAAAACCTAAAATATACATAACGTTAGTCCTCTCAATTTATGGTTACAGCGCTCACTTCGTTTTCATTTCAGTCATTTTAGGGATAACGTTCGCTCAAATCTACTTTTTTGCTGCCTCGTTTACTTCCGGGGCAGGTTCGCTGCGGAAGTATGGCTTTAGTTCTGGTGCGGCCTTGATAAGGTCCTCAACGACAAGACGGGCAAACATCACGCTGCCTTTGGCGTTGAGATGCGTGTTGTCATACTGGTTGTTGTCTTTTATCGGGCTGAACTCCCAACATTTTTCCTTGCCCAACTGTTCACACAATTTTTTACTGTTGGCGTGAAGGTCAACAACGGGAATATTCTTCTCCTTCGCAAGCTTTTTAACGGCCTCGACATAGGGAACCAGGCTGGAGTTGATTTTATTGGGGTCTGATTTGTCCCACTGGCGGCGCACCATTGAAGTTACGATTATGGGCTTTGCGCCGATTGCGCGGGCTCCTTCTATATATTGCGTCATAAATTCACGATAGGTAGTATTTGGGTCCGTAGTTCGGTCGCCTTTATTGGGTTCATCGTTGTGGCCGAACTGGATTAAATAGTAGTCGCCTTTGATTGCCAGAGCCTCTGTCCAGAGTCCCTCGTTGATAAAGCTTTTGGAACTTCGACCGCCCCTGGCTTTATTGATACACTCGGCACGGCCGGTAAGAAAACGGCTGAAGCCTAAGCCCCAGCCCTGTTTGTCTGTGACAGTCGAATCGCCGACAAGAACGATACGGATTTTGCCGTCGGTTGGTGATGATGCGTTGGAATCCTTAGCAGTTTCGGCAGCAAGGGAGCAGTAAGGAGAGAAACATACTAAAACAAAAATGCAAATCGCTGAAGCTAATACTGAATTTTTTTTGCCTGGCATAAAAATCCTTTTTATTGAGGAGCAGTTGGAACTTTGGGAGTTGAGTTCACATCTGCTGCCGGTTCGAAGCGGAAGCACGGCTTTAATTCGGGCAAGGCCTTGACAAGCTCTTCAGCGACAATTTTACCGAACATCACACTGCCATTGTCGTTAAGATGCGAGTTGTCAATCTGACCGTTGTCTTTGATGGCGCTGAATTCTTTGCACTTTTCTTTGCCTAATTGTTCACACAATTCCTTGCTCCTGGCATAAAGGTCAATAAGCGGCACGTTCTTTTCTTTAGCAATCGCCCTGGCTGCTTCGACATAAGGGACCAAAGCGGAGCTAATCTTATTGGGGTCATCTTTGTCCCACTGACGGCGGCAAAGCGAGGTTACGAGCACAGGTTTTGCCCCGGTTGTCCGGCTCTCGTCTATGTATTTCGACAAAAATTCACGATAAGTGGTATTAGGATCGGTCTTGCTGTCATCTTTGGCGGATTCATCATTATGGCCGAACTGGATTAGATAATAATCGCCTTTCAGTGCCAGTGCCTTGGTCAGGCGTCCTTCTTCTATGAATTTTTTGGTACTGCGTCCGCCGACAGCCAAATTATTCGACGTCGCGCGGTCGGTGAGAAAACTTTTGAAACCAGGCCCCCAGCCCTGCCTGTCCTTGGCTGTTGTATCACCCACAATAACGAATTTAATTGTTTTGCCTGCCGGTGCCGCCGCCGAATTAGAATCCGCGGGTTCGGCTGCCCATGTTTTGGCTGCGGCAAATCCGATTAAAGTTAAAATGCAAATTGTTAAAGCTAATCCTCTAATTTTTTTGTTATTCATAATGATTTCCTAATTCAAAATAAAAACCATAATGTTAAAAGCCCGAGTTATTTTGAAACAGTTTTTGGTGATGGGTTACAATTTTTGAAAGTAAGGCCGGAGGTCGAATTCGTATCGATTGTCCAGACCGGTGTACTGTTTGTAATATTGATGGTATCAAGAGAGCTGTTTGTGCAGTATTTGATATTCGCTCCGCCTGCCGCGGCCCCATCTATAGAAATGTTACTCAGGGACAGATTGGTATGCGGTGTGCCGGCCAGACCGCTGACATAAATTCCGTTCTTTTTAAGATTAGTACAGGTGATGTTCTTTACTGTAATGTCCCTGAATTGTCCCGGGCCGCCTGATGGATAATCGCAGCCATAGGAACTGTCGAAAAATATTGCGGAATGTTTGGCTATGTTTTTTATGATAATGTCCCTGCAGAGGACGTTTCTGGCTCCGCCGCCCTGTTTGGTTCCGGTTTTGAATCTAAGGCCGATATCCGTTCCGTCGAAAAGGCAGTCCTCCACAAGGACATTTTGAATCCACGCCGCAGTAAAACTGCCGAAAACGACGCCGCCGTGACCTCGTTTGGCAATACAGTTGAAAATCCTGATATTGTTATCGGGGTAATTTTCCTTTACGCCGTCAGCGCCGACCCCCGCGTTGAAATTGATACAGTCATCTCCGGTATCGAAAACAGAATCGAAAACATAAGCCGTATCGGAAGTGCAGACATTAATGCCGTCCGCATTATGTATGTCGTAGGTGCTAACATCGATTCCGTTTACAGTGATGTTTTTGGAGTAGCTGATAAAGATGGTGTGCATTGCGGGGTTTACAAACTTGAGCCCTCCGATATACAGGCCGTTTACGCCTTTTACAGTAATCATATCGGCTCTGGCGCTGTCTTCATTGGCGTCCTTTGCCTGTTTATCACCAAGTATTGTATTTTGATGACCTTTTAAAGAACCGACAGAATCAGAGCTGCCGTTTATGGTACCTGATCCGCATATCCGGACATTGGTAATGATTCCGAAAGTTTCAGTGTAAGCGTTCAGCAGGCCCATATAATTTTTGCCGGAGGCATAGTAGGGGAATCTTTGGCTTGTTAACGGGTAATCGGCGACGGCGTCACTACCTCGGAGGGTTCCGTCGATTTGGAGAGTCATATCACTTTTCAAGAAGAGGGCGCCGCTGACAAATGTTCCGGCAGGGATTAAAACTTTGCCGCCGGGCGAGCATTCAGTAATTGCTTTTTGTATAGCGGCGGTATTTAAGGTTTTGCCGTCGCCTACCGCGCCGTATTCGGTAACGTTAAATACTTTCATTGATGGGGCTGTTAACTGGATGATTTTATTGCCGGGTCCGGATTCTTCACCGGAGGCATCTACGGCCTTTACGATAAGCGAATACGGGGAATTCGGCTCTAATCCTGTAATATTGTAAAAAAGATTCTTTGTGTTTCCGGCCAGGGAGCCGTTTTGATAAACGTTATAACTGATAACATTGGAATAATCGGACGGTTTGCTCCAAATTACCGTTATGCTGGAATCATCGTAAGCCAGCGGGGGCACCATCACATTTTGGGGCGGTGCAACAGATGCAGCTTTGACAACAGCCGTTTTTGACGCGTTAGAATCCGGGGCTATTGCGCTGCAGGCTTGTTTTTGTAAGGCGGCACAAAGCAATATTGGCAAAGTGATAAACAGAACAAGGTTTTTTCGCATACCGGACACTCCAAACATGTATGAAATAATACGGCCTTTAGGAGTCATTCTAATGTGCCATCGAGTTTCTAAGGTAGTCTTTTTGCGCAAAAAAAAGGATAAATTTGCGCAAATCTTCACTTGTTATGGTAATTTAGCGAAGATTTGTGGTATAATGACATGGAAGTTGGCTTTCTTTCGGAGTAGAAGGTATGAAAAGAGTATTTTTGGGGGCGGCGCTGACCGCGACTTTGCTTTTTTATTGTGCTTCGGCGATGGCGTATGACAGCGCCCCTATTGGCTGGGCCAGTATGGACGGCGGCACGACAGGCGGCGCAGGCGGAACTGTTGTTGAGGTCAACAACGCCACGGACTTTATTTACTACGTGCAGGATACCGAACAAACTCCGTACATCATTTATGTGAGCGGCA
>JBFZBL010000326.1:0-3862 GCA_041308485.1 Phycisphaerae bacterium
AAACCGTCGCGGATTTGAATGACGAACAATTCAATGCCCTCATTGCGTCCTGCGGTAACGATAAGGAAAAAGCACAGGAGCTTCTGGTTGCCAGAAAATTTTCCGCTTCTCTCGGAAATAAAAGCATTCTCGGCTGGGACTATAGCAGGTACGTTAATCTTTGCCGATGGGGATACTCGATAGGTCTGCTCAGTGAGCAGGAGGCCTGGGAAAAGATAATGCCCGCAGCGGGCAGGCTTCAAAAGACATTCGATTCGTGGGAGGACCTCGGCTGCAACTACCTGATTGGCCGGCAATTCTGGAGCTACAAGCAAACGAAAGCGGACGGCTATCTGTATGAAGACGCCGTCCAGAGATTACTTGATATGCCTTCAAGTCCGTGGAACAAATACCCCTGGAAAATGGATCTGGGTTTAAGTAAAGATGTAAACGATGCGAACCAAATTGGTAAAAGTTAAGATTGTCCTTCTGTTAACGCAGCTTTTCGTCGCGGCGCAGGTTTACTCGGATGAGCCGCGAACGCTAAGGGTGCCCGAAGATTACAAAGCAATCCAGGAGGCGATTAACGCAGCCAAACCCGGCGAGACGGTATTTGTAAACGAGGGAACTTATGATGAGACGATTAAAATAAAAAAAAGCATTCATCTGGCCGGGAAAGACCCAAACCTTGTGAAAATAATCGGCCGGATTGCAGACGGCACCGTCAGGATAGACAGCAATTCGCAGGTAAGCATCGCCAATTTGACCTTCGAATATGCCAAGGACAAATATAATACCTGTATCGAGGTTTCCGGCGGCTCGCTGACGATTAAAAATTGCGTTATCAAAGGTTTTACCGGCTGTGGGATAAATATACACTCCGGCGCAAAGGGGATCGTCGAGAATTGCCGGGTCGAGGATTGCAATCAGGCGGGTATTTATGCCTTCAATAAGACAACGAATGTGATTGTTCGCAACAATATTTGCCTCAATAATGGCCGTGAAGGCATATATTTTAACGATTGTGCCGGGGGATTTGCATCCGGAAATATATGCAGGCAAAAAAAATCGTCAGGAATAACTATAATGGGCAAAAAAGAACCACTGCCAAGCCATGTGGCGTCAAAGGGGCGAGACAGCACTGAACCGACGGGCCTATCCGATGTCGTCCCTAACGTGCGAATCAGCGACAATAATTGCATAAAGAACGGTGTCAACGGTATATACGCCATCGACGCCAACGGCCTGCTCATAGAACGCAACAACGCCATCGACAATAATTCATGCGGTGTTTTTATGGAGCGGCCAAAAAACATCACCATCAGCGAAAACCGGTGTATGAATAACGTTTTCGCCGGTGTTTTTGCTTCCGATGCAGGGCAATGCCTCATAGAAAAAAATGTCTGCAAGGAAAACAAATGGGGCGGCATCTGGATTCGCGGGCCTCAATCCCGAATAACCGCAAGGAACAATACCTGCATCGACAACCAGTACTCGGGTATCAATATTGACAAAAGCGCATTCGGTATTGTCGAAGACAATGTGTGCTCCCGGAACAGCTGGTGCGGAGTTTGGGTGATAAATCAGGGGACACGGGCCGCTATTCGAAGAAACCTCTGCGAGCATAACAAGTGCGACGGCATTCTCATCGAGGAAAACGCCCAGGCAACGATAGAAGATAACAACTGCATCAACAACCGCGACGGAATCTGCGTCCTCGACGTCAACGGCACAGTAACTCTCACGAGCAATCACTGCCGAGAAAATAATCGTTATGGGATTTCAGCAATCAAAGATGGCACTCAAATCACGGCAAAAAAGAACACCTCCACCGGTAACCAGAAAGACGGTCTTTTAATATCGCTCGGCGCAAGCGGAACTGTCGAGGAAAACATCTGCAGCGGCAATATCCTCAATGGAATAATAGTGGTTGATAACAGGTCGCAAGGCACCGTCCAAAGAAACATTTGTGAGCAAAATCACAAGGACGGCATTCGCATCGGTACCGGCACCAGGGCGTTGGTGGAGGAAAATATATGCAACAACAACATTGACAGCGGCCTCTATGTGTATGAGACGTCCAACCCTGTAGTCCTCAAACGCAATACCTGCAATGGAAACGGCGTGGACGGTATCGTTGCCAGGGATGCGAACAGTATCGTCGCTCAACAAAATATCTGCACGGACAACGAAAGACGCGGCATAAGGCTTTGGGAGAACGCCGAAATGAATGTCATCGAAAACGTGTGTA
This sequence comes from Phycisphaerae bacterium, assembly GCA_041308485.1. GTDB lineage: Bacteria > Planctomycetota > Phycisphaerae > Sedimentisphaerales > Anaerobacaceae > Fen-1362. The sequence goes on from JBFZBL010000326.1 coordinate 2,231, forward strand.
GCGACAATCGTCAAGAAGGCATACTCTTCAGCGGCAATTCAAAAGGGACAGCCCGCGACAACAAATGCCAAAGGAATTTGTTCGCCGGAATCGGCGTCGAAGGTAACGGGACTTCCGCTATGCTCATCGGCAATCAGTGCATACAGAACAATCACTCAGGCATAACATTTGAGAATGGGGCTGCTGGTGATGCTAACGATAACGTTTGCTTCGAGAATACTTGGAGTGGAATTGCCGTCCGTGGCGAGAAAACGACAGCCGTAATAACCGCCAACAAATGCGAGAGTAACGGGGCATGGGGAATAATCTCCTGGGAAGGAGCCAAACCCGATATCCGTGAAGATAGTATTACTAATGGCAATGGCAGGGCCGGTGTAAAACACAGGGGAAAAAGCGAAATCGCTTGCCCCGCGATGATTTTAGCCGGCGAGTAGTGCAAACCATACTATGCGTTCTGGCAAGAAATTGGTTACGATTATTTTACGCCGTCGATTTTGAAAGAGTTGAAGAATTTAGAGACATCCTCTTCGTGGCCCTCGTTTGTCGGTGTAATCAGCATAAGCTGATAAAGTCGCGGGCCGGAGATGATAAGGCGTGCGTTGATGAACGCCTTGCCGGGTATCTCGATGACGACATCTCTCGCGGGCAGGCCATTGAAACTGACTCTGGTTTCCTTTACGAGCCTGCCATTTACGTTTTTGATTGCGCCGTTTTGAGCGCCATCGAGGAGTTTCTGCTTGTCGGAAGCATCTATGAGCTGTTGAGGATAATCTGCGAAGGCTACGGCGCAGCCCGCTTTGCTTGAGCCGGCCATATACGAGACCAGAACTATCGAGCCGGCAGGCGTTTCGATGGTCTGGTTTTCAGTTTTTGGTTTGCCGGGCATAAGGATGGAGAAGTTTCCCGCATCGCTTCGAAATTCCTGAAACGGGGGGAGTTTGTCGCTGCCTTTGAACAGTTGAATTGCGAAATAAACGACAACAAACCCGATGACGAAGCCGGCGGCTTTCTTTAGAAAGTCCATTTTTTTCTCCTTACATCATAATCGGAAATATGGTTCGCTGATATTAGCCGGGCCGGGTTGAAGCGTCAAGTGCCGGTATCCAGTTTGGCATCGGCGGGCGATAAAGATTTATATTCAGGGAAATTGTTGATTGACGTCTGCCTGCGGCAATAATAAACTTACGATTTTACGCACACTGACTTTTTTGGAGATGCAGGCGTGGAAGAAGCTATTACCAAGGCCCAGGGGCTTATTGAGGCGATGGCGTACATTCGCAAGTTCCGGGGCAAGATAGTGGTGGTGAAACTGGGCGGCAGCGTTCTGGACGACGAATGTCTGCAAAAGAAGATGCTGACCGACGTGGCGTTTATGTCAACGGTCGGTATCCGCACGATAATCGTTCACGGAGGCGGCAAGGCGATAACCCGCGCGATGAACGAGGCGGGGCTGGAGCCGGTCTGGGTGCAGGGAAGACGATATACCGACGAGCGGACGCTGCGGATTGTCGAACATACGCTGGTTCACAGCGTAAATGACCCGGTCTGCAAAGTGCTGAACGAACTTGGCTGCCGGACAATGGCGCTTCATACGCTGAGCAGCTGCGTGCTGTTTGCGGAGCAATTGCGGCT
>JBFZBL010000327.1:0-11003 GCA_041308485.1 Phycisphaerae bacterium
TGCCGAGCACGACTATTATTCCGCCCGTCATATATTCGCAGCAGTGGTCGCCGACGCCCTCGACTACTGCCGTTGCGCCGCTGTTGCGCACCCCGAATCGCTCACCCGCCATTCCGTTGATAAATATCTCGCCGCTGGTCGCCCCATATAGAATCGTATTTCCCGCGATGATGTTTTCGTTAGCCGCAAACGGCACGCCTGCGGGTGTGACGACGACGATTCTGCCGCCGCTGAGTCCTTTGCCGAGGTAGTCGTTACTCTCGCCCGTGAGCTTAAAAGTAACACCCGGTGACAGGAACGCACCAAAACTTTGTCCCGCCGAACCATTAAAAAGCACCTGGAGCGTATTATCGGGCAGTCCTTCGGGGCCGTTTTTGGACAGAATGCGGTTGCTCAATATTGCGCCTACCGTCCTGTTTAGATTGCGAATATTCATTTCGATAACGGTGCGTTTTTTGTTTTCGATTGCCGGTTTGGCCTTTTCAATAATCTGCCAGTCGAGATGGTCTGCAAGTTTGTCCGGCTGACTTACAATTTGCCGGGTTGCTCTGCCGCCTGCCCTGAGCGAAGTCGATGGGTCAGAGACATCCGGTTTATGGAAAATTGCCGAAAAGTCCAGCCCCTTTGCCTTCCAGTGTTCGATTGCCTTGTTTGTCTTAAGCAGGTCCACGCGACCAATCATATCCTCAAATTTCTTGAAACCCAGCCGCGACATGATTTGTCGCACTTCCTCAGCCACAAAAAACATATATCGTTCAATGTATTCAGGTTTGCCCCTGAATCGTTTTCGCAATTCCGAGTCCTGTGTAGCTATGCCGAACGGGCATGCCCCTTCGTGGCATTTGCGAAGCAGCGTGCAGCCAAGCGTCACCAGCGCAGCCGTTCCAAAACCGAAACGCTCCGCGCCGAGTAACGCGCCGACTACAACGTCTCGCCCGGTTTTCATCTGCCCGTCCGCCTGCACTCTTATTCTGTCCCGCAGCCGGTTCATCACGAGGACCTGCTGTGTTTCCGTCAGCCCAAGTTCCCAGGGGACACCTGCGTGTTTTATTGAAGAAAGCGGGCTTGCCCCCGTTCCTCCGTCGTGTCCGCTGATGAGCACCTCGTCGGCATTTGCCTTGGCGACGCCAGCGGCGATTGTCCCCACGCCGACTTCCGCGACTAATTTCACAGAAACTCGCACGCCGGGGTTGCTGCATTTAAGGTCGTAAATGAGCTGCGCCAAATCCTCAATCGAGTAAATATCATGGTGGGGAGGCGGTGATATCAGCGTGACCCCGACAGTGGAGTAACGCAGCCGGGCGATTTCCTCGGTAACTTTGTGCCCAGGCAGTTGCCCGCCCTCGCCAGGTTTTGCTCCCTGAGCAATTTTTATCTGCAATTCTTTCGCGTGCGCCAGATAATTTATTGTTACGCCGAATCTTGCGCTTGCTACCTGCTTTATAGCGCAGTTTTTCGAGTCACCGTTTCGCTCGGGTGTGTATCTTGCCGGGTCTTCGCCGCCTTCACCGGTGTTGCTCATCGCGCCGATGCGGTTCATCGCTATCGCCATACACTCGTGCGTCTCCTTGCTGATTGACCCGTGGCTCATCGCGCCGGTGCAGAATCGCTTTACGATTTCACCTGCCGGCTCGACTTCCTCAATAGGCACAGATTTTCCCGGCTCCAATTCAAATAGTCCCCGCAGCGTACACAATTTTTCCGCCTGCTCGTTTACCGCCTGTGCAAATTCGGCGTATAATTTCGGGTCATTGCTGCGCACCGCCTGCTGCAAACGCGATACTGTAACAGGATTCCACAAATGTCTTTCGCCGGTATGTCTGAACAGATATTCTCCGCCAAGCTCCAGCGCAGGTGTCCCCGCGGCGTGCGGCTCGAAGGCTGTTTTGTGGCGTGATATCGCCTCGCGGGCAATTGCATCCAATCCTATACCGCCGATGCGTGAGCTTGTCCCCGTGAGATATTTATCTATAACGTCACGATTCAGCCCAATTGCCTCGAATAACTGCGCATTGTGATAGCTTCGCAGCGTCGATATTCCCATTTTGCTCATCACCTTGAGAATACCTTTTTTGATAGCGGCAATATAATTGTCGGCAATCTGCGTCGGCTCCATTTTCGCCGGCAGATATCCCTGTCTCCGCAGCTCGAACAGCGTCTCGAACGCCAGATAAGGATTGACTGCGTTTGCGCCGTAGCCGCATAACAGGCAAAAATGCATTACCTCTCTCGGCTCACCTGTTTCGATAATCAATCCGGCTTCGCCCCGCAGTCCCCGGCCAAGCAGGCCGTGATGAACCGCCCCGGTTGCCAGCAGCGATGGTATTGCCGCCTTATCTTGCGAGATGTTGCGGTCGCTTATGATTATCAGGTATGCTCCATTACGGATCGCCTGTTCGGCGTCATCCACAAGCGTATCGAGCGCCTTTCGCAGGCTCTCGCCGGCATCCGGGCCGTTAGAGTCGAACACAGCGTGTATTGTCGCAACGCGGAAATCATCTCTTTTTACCGCTCGCAGACGTTCGACGTCCTCGTTGGTAAGAAGCGGGTGCGGCAGTTTCAACTGCCGGCAGTGTTCGGGGCTTTCTTCGAGGAAGTTTCGTTTTTTGCCCACGAACGACATCAGGCTCATTACAAGCCCCTCGCGCAGGGGGTCTATCGCGGGATTTGTAACCTGGGCGAACAACTGCTTGAAGTAGTTGAACAGCAGTTTCGGTTTGTCGGACAGCACCGCCAGCGGCGTGTCATTGCCCATCGAGCCGACAGGCTCCTGTCCGTTTACCGCCATCGGCGTCAAAATCATCTTCAGCTCTTCGCTGGTATAGCCGAATGCCCGCATCTTTTGCAGAGTTTTTTCGGGGTCGCTGCTGATAAGCTCAGGCGTATCGAACAGTCCTCGCAGTTCAATCCGGTTTTCCTCAAGCCATCGCCTGTATGGTCTTCGTCGGGCGATTTTGCTTTTAATTTCATTATCGGTGATTATCCGCCCTTCGATCGTATCGACTAAGAACATATTGCCCGGCCGCAGTCGGCCCTTCCTGATTATTTTTTCCGGCGGAAACTCTACCACGCCCGCTTCGCTTGCTATCACCGCCAGGCCGTCGGTTGTAACCAGATACCTGCAGGGTCTCAGCCCGTTTCGGTCAAGGGTACCTCCTATGAATCTCCCGTCGGTAAATACCATTGCCGCGGGGCCGTCCCACGGCTCCATTATCGCGGAGTGATATTCGTAAAACGCCCGCTTATCTGTGCTTATGTGATATTTTGGCCCGAACGCCTCCGGTATCATCATCATCATCGCGTGAGGCATGCTTCGCCCGGCACGCATCAAAAGTTCCAGCGCCGCGTCAAAACATCCGGAATCGCTCGTATCCTCCGGCAGAACAGGCAGCAGGTCGCCTATTTCGTCGCCGAACGCCTCGCTTGCCATTGTCGTTTCGCGGGCGCGCATATAATTGCGATTGCCGCTGAGAGTATTGATTTCGCCGTTGTGCGCTACGCAGCGGAACGGCTGTGCCAGACGCCAGTTCGGAAAAGTATTTGTGCTGTATCGCTGGTGTACTATTGCAAGGGCTGATTTGACTCGTTTGTCGCCGAGGTCGGGATAATAGGCGAACAACTGCCTCGCCATAAACATGCCCTTGTAACAGATTGTCCTGCCGGATAATGATGTTATGTAAAAATCTTCGCCTGCCTTGCCCAGTTTCTCACGTACAATCCGTTCGGCTCGGCGTCTGGCCATATACAGCCGGCGCTCGAACAAGTCGCTTTGTAAGTCGATTCCATAAACGAATATCTGTCGTATTGATGGCTCTGCGGCGAGCGCGATTTCACCCAGACAGTCGTTGGCGGTAGGGACATCACGCCAGCCGATTACTTTCATACAGTGGTGACTTATAGCCGACTCGAGAATCTGTTCGCATTGTTTGCGAATCTCCGGATTTTTCGAGCCGAAGACCATTCCCGTTGCATAGAAGGGCGGCTCAGGCAAAGTAAAATCACATTCTTCCGCGAAAAACTCATGCGGAATCTGGAACAGTATACCGGCACCGTCACCGGTCATCTCATCTGCGCCGGCGGCTCCGCGATGATGCAGGTTTATCAGTATTTCCTTGCCGTATTCGATTATCGAATGGTTTTTAGACCCGTCTATGTTCACGACCGCCCCTATGCCGCAGGCATCGTGCTCTCGCCGGACTTCGTAAAGCCCCTGGTCATGTTGTCTCATTATTTTCTTGCGCATAATCTATCTTGTTGTATTTGTAACGGCTATATTATCCTTCTCGCAAAGCTGAAGGATGTACATTCTATTATACGCGGGTGGGGATTACAAATCTTCTCTATTCGGGTAATATACGCCATAAGATATATTGATATTATTTGCAGAATATCTTATGCTTATTTGTGCGTAAATGAGGTGAGGCCCGACTCCTTTGGCCGACCGAAGGTCAGCTACATGAGCGGGCCTCACCTGCAACCCAATGCCCACTGCACGACCATTCGTGCAGCTTCGCCCTAATTAAACACAACAAAACTCTACGCTGTTATGCGTCGTAATACAGATGGAACTCATGCGGATGCGGTCTTAATGCTATCTCATCCAGTTCCTGTTCTTGTTTCCACGAAATCCATGTCTCGATAAGGTCGTCGGTGAATACGTCACCCTCGGTCAGGAACTTGTGGTCCTTCTCCAGGGCTTCAATCGCTTCTGCGAGTGAGCCGGGCGCCTTTTTGGTCTTTGCTAGCTCTGCTTTGGAAAGCTCATATACGTCAACGTCCATTGGCTTACCCGGGTCGAGTTTGCGTTTGATTCCATCGTTGGCTGCCATAAGCATCGCGGCGAAAGTCAGATAGCCGTTGCAGCTTGGGTCCGGGCAGCGGAACTCGACGCGTTTTGCCTTAGGATTCGGTGAGTACATCGGGATACGGCAGGCGGCTGACCTGTTGCGTGCCGACATACAAAGATTTACCGGTGCCTCGAAGCCGGGCACTAACCTGCGATACGAGTTTGTCGTTGGTGCCGCAAATGCCAGAATGGCCGGCGCATGATGGATAAGCCCTGCAATCGCGTGTAAAGCGAGGTCTGAGAGACCGGCGTAACCCTTTCCGGCGAACAGATTGACCCCTTTTTTCCACAGCGAGAAATGCGTGTGCATACCTGAACCGTTATCTAAAAATATCGGCTTGGGCATAAACGTTGCCGTCTTGCCGTGTCTCTTGGCTACGTTCTTGACGATGTATTTATACCACATCAGCTTGTCGGCCTGCTCGACTAACGGTGCGTAAAGCATATCGATTTCGGCCTGACCGCCGGTGGCGACTTCGTGATGGTGCTTTTCAATCACGATACCGACCTTCTGCATTTCCTCGACCATTTCGGTCCTGATATCCTGCTGAGTATCGGTTGGGCTTACAGGGAAATATCCGCCCTTGTATGACGGCTTATATCCGAGGTTTGGTTCCTCGAAACGGGCCGTGTTCCACGAACCTTCCGATGAATCGATTGAATACATGCCGGTATGCTGATTCTGCTCATAACGGACTTCGTCGAAGATGAAGAATTCCGGCTCAGGGCCGTAATAAGCGGTATCTGCCAATCCGGTGCTTTTTGCGAATTCTGCCGCTTTCTTTGCTATGGTGCGCGGGTCACGATTGTATTCCTCGCGGGTCATCGGATCGACCACGTCCGCCAGGACGCTCACCGTAGGCTTGGCGAAAAACGCGTCCATTACAACGGTGCCCAGGTCCGGAACTGCCATCATATCCGACTGGTGGATTGGCTTCCACCCGCGGATTGATGAGCCGTCGAAACCAAGGCCTTCCTCTAATGTCTTTGCGTCGAGAAACTCGAGGGGGAAGGTGCAGTGCTGCCATGTGCCGAGAAGATCAACGAACTTCAGGTCCACCATCCCGGCATTGTTCTTTTTTGCAAAATCAAAAAATTCTTTCGGAGTCATTTGTCCACCTCTCTATAAAAATTGGGTTGCTAAATTTTTCCGCTGCGAGCGGCTCTTTTTCATCCTATTGCCATATTTCCTTTTTCGCCCGTCCTGATACGGATACATTCAGGAAGGTCAATTACGAATATTTTTCCGTCGCCTATTTGCCCTGTTCTAGCGCCGTCAATTACCGCTTTTACCGCCGGCTCGACAAACGCCTTGTTTACCGCTATCTCTAACTTTACCTTTTTCAACAAACTACCCTGTTCTTTATGGCCTCGATAGACCTCTGCTATGCCTTTTTGTCTGCCTCGGCCGACAACATTCGACACTGTCACAAGGTGAATTTCTTTTTCCTCCAGGTTCTTAAGCACTTCGTCCAGTCGATCTGGCTGAATCACAGCGATTATATACTTCATTTGACCTGTCCTTTTCTTTAGTCAATAATTGTGTATGCTGCCTCTCGATGCTGCGTAAGGTCCAGTCCTACCCGCTCTTCGTGTTCAGTTACCCGCAGTTTAATTACCACGTCCACAAACTTGAGAAGCACATAACCCATTACAAACGAGTAAATCACTGTGAAAAGCACTGCTTTCGCCTGCACCCACAATTGTAAGGGATTTCCGTAAAATAAACCATCGGCTCCGTCAGGATTAATTGCTTTTGTCGCCCACAAACCCGTTGCCAGAACTCCCCAGATGCCGCCGATTCCGTGAACCCCGAAAGCGTCCAATGAATCATCGTAGCCGAGTTTGGTTTTAAGACAAGTTACTACCAGCCACGGAAATACTCCTGCTCCGACGCCGATCCACATTGCCCCGACGGGCGTTATATATCCCGATGCCGGTGTAACCGCCGCAAGACCCGCCACCGCGCCGGTTATCATTCCAAGCGTCGTCGGCTTTTTAAATCTGAGCCAGTCAAGCACCGACCATACTATCCCCGCCGTTGCCCCTGCTATATGCGTTACCGTAAATGCGTTGCCTGCCAGTCCCGATGCCTTCAGTGCGCTGCCCGCGTTAAAGCCGAACCACCCGAACCAAAGCAATCCTGCGCCAAGCGCCGCAAACGGCAAATTGTGCGGAGGCGAGATGCCATTCGGATATCCCTGACGTTTTCCCAGAACCAGTGCTGCCGCCAGGGCTGTCATGCCCGCATTGATATGAACCACCGCACCCCCGGCGAAGTCGAGCGCACCCATATTTTTCAGAAAGCCGCCGTCGCCCCAGAGCCAGTGCGTAATCGGGTCATACACTATTGTCGCCCAGAGCAGAATGAAAATTACAAACGCCGAAAATTTCATCCGCTCCGCGAATGCTCCGATGATTAACGCGGGAGTTATTACCGCGAACATCATCTGGAACATCATAAAAACCTCGTGTGGCACCGTCGCCGTATAAGTAGCGTTTGGCGTCATACCAACGCCGTTAAGGAACGTCCAGTCCAGCCCTCCGATTATCCCACGCTGGTCCGGCCCGAACGATAAACTGTATCCGCATACCACCCATTGTATGCTGATTATGCATAGTGCCATGAAGCACTGCATCAGAATCGATAGCATATTTTTGCGACGCACAAGCCCGCCGTAGAAAAACGCGAGCCCCGGCGTCATAAGCATGACAAGTGCTGCGCTTATCAATACCCACGCAGTATCACCTGTGTCGATTGTCGAATTTTGACTTGTCAAAGAACCTGCAACAAGCTGCTGTGTTTCACTAAACGCTGTACCGGCGGCCAACAAAACAACCACCGCGATGGCCAGAGTCAATCTCATCTCTGAGCTCCTTGGTTTTTACCTGAAACTAACCTTGTCAAAAATGCTTACGTAAAACGGCTGTATTACATCGTTACTATCGCAATCTTCGTGCCAGTTTCTGTCTTTAACATGGTTTTTATGTAAGCCTTTGTCAGTTATCAGGTTACATTCTTATATTCCAAAGAGCCGCAAAGCAATCGCCTACATTATTGTAGATTTCCCAAAGAATATTTACTTTTTTGTTGTTTTCCGCTTTAAAATGGGGGCTCTGCCAGCCGTGGCACAGAGCCCGCCTTTGACAGGACCATATGTGAGGTCCCGTCGTCGCAAACCTGTTAACCGATGGCTTCGCCGCCTCGTTCTCCGGTCCTGATGCGGATACATTCAGGAAGGTCCAGGACGAATATTTTCCCGTCTCCGATTTGTCCCGTTCTTGCTCCGCCGATGATTGCCTCGATTGCCGGCTCAACAAATGCCTCGTTCACTGCTGTCTCAATCTGAACTTTTCTCAGCAAGCTGCCCTGTTCCTTGTGGCCTCTATAAACCTCAGCTATGCCCTTTTGTCTGCCCCGGCCTACAACGTTCGATACCGTTACAAGATGAATCTCTTTTTCCGTCAACCGTTTGAGCACTTCATCAAGTCGGTCCGGCTGAATTACTGCGATTATGTATTTCATTGGTTTATTCCTTTCACTTTCGCTCAATTAGTCAATAATGGTATATGCGGCTTCGCGATGTTGTGTCAAATCAAGGCCCACACGCTCATCGTGTTCATTTACACGCAGTTTCATTAATACATTCACAACTTTGAGCAGTACAATTCCAACGACGAACGAGTACACGACCGTAACAAGCACCGCTTTGATTTGTATCCAGAGCAGCATCGGATTACCATAAAGCAGGCCGTCATTGCCCGCCGGATTTACCGCTTTTGTTGCCCATATACCGGTCGCTATCGCTCCCCAGATGCCGCCTATGCCGTGAACGCCGAAGGCATCCAGTGTGTCATCATATCCAAGTACGTTTTTCGCATAAGTTACCGCAAGCCAAGGTAATACACCCGCTCCTATACCAATCCATATTGCGCCCATCGGGTCAACAAATCCCGAAGCCGGGGTGATTGCCACCAGTCCTGCGACCATGCCGGTAATCAGACCAAGCGTTGTCGGTTTTTTATGTTTGAGCCAATCCAGAATTGCCCAGGTAACGCCCGCTGCCGCCGCCGCGATGTGAGTCACGGTAAACGCGCTGACTGCCAAGCCGTTTGATCCGAGGGCGCTGCCCGCGTTGAATCCGAACCAGCCGAACCATAGAAGTGACGCCCCAAGGATAGCAAATGGCAGGTTATGAGGCGGAGACATTCCATTGGGATACCCCTGGCGCCGGCCAAGCACTAACGCCGCCGCCAAAGCCGTCATACCGGCATTGATATGCACAACGGTTCCGCCCGCGAAATCTAAGGCGCCCCAGTTTCTTATAAATCCGCCCACTCCCCATACCCAGTGAGCGACCGGGTCGTAAACGATTGTCGCCCATAAAAGTATAAACACGCAAAACGCCGAAAATTTCATCCTCTCTGCAAACGCACCCAGAATCAGCGCCGGAGTAATTATCGCAAACATCATTTGGAACATCATAAAAAGTTGATGCGGAATTGTTCCCGCGTAATCCGCGTTTGGAGTCAGACCAACGTTTTTCAAAAACGACCAGTCAAGTCCGCCGATAATCGAACCTTTATCAGGCCCGAACGACAAGCTGTACCCGAACACCACCCACTGCAAACTAATCAGGCACAGAATCATCAGGCATTGCATCAGCACTGAGAGCATATTTTTGCGCCGAACCAGCCCCCCGTAGAAAAACGCCAGGCCCGGTGTCATCAGCATTACAAGCGCAGAGCTTATAAGCAGCCACGAGGTGTCACCCGTGTCGACTTTCGGCGCTGGCGCCGCGACTGCTGCAGCCGGGACTGTGCTTGCTGCAGGTGATTCGGTCTCGCAAAATGCTGTCCCCGCGGTCAGCAAAATAAGTATCGCCGGTATTAATATCTTTTTCATTTTTCGTTCTCCTTTAATAAATCAAGTGATTCCGCTGCTCGTTAAAAAGACGTTGAAACGCCCACGCCTGCCCAGAAATTGTCGCTTTCGTATGTATTTTCACGTATCGAGTCGCTGAGCATCGTCGAATAGTTGATGCTTGGTTTAATCGTCCATACATCCACTGTGATGGGCAGTCCTGCAGTAAGAGTAAGGTCATTGGATCGGCCGCTGTCTACGCCAAAGTAGCCATTATTGTAGATCGAATTGCCCCAGCCGTAGCTTGCGCCTAATACCAGGTTGCAGTAGCATTTATCGTTGACGATGTAAATCTTCTCAAGTGTATGGCCAATACCGAATTGGAAATAGCTGCCCTTTACAACATCAACGTCTCTATACCATTTAAACGATGGTGTCAAGACAACGGATGGCAAACTCAGCCCGCCGTAAATCTCGGTTGTCGGGTCGTAAATCTGGTTGGGGAATCGATAGTAAATCACGCCGACAGAGCCGTTCAGCCAGTCAATACCCGGAATTTTAGCGGTATAATCGAGCGTATAATCGAATTCGCTGAATTCCCAGGCATTGTCGGGGACGATTCTCGAACTGTCCGTTAGCTCCATATTACCCCATATTGAGCCGGTAAATCCGTAAGCGCTTGCCGAGACCGCTGGCTGGAAAACGCTCTTGTTATCGAGGACCTGGCCTCGCCATATGTACTTGCTGTAATAATCCGCGGAAACTCCGAATGTAACAACCTTGTCTTCGGCTGCCGCTGTTCCCGCTGCAAATGCAATCAACGCGAATCCCAATACAAAACTGCCAGTTATTAACGGCTTCATTTCTTTCTCCTTTCAAAAACTGCTTAAAATATGTTTGTTTAGTTTTTCGTACGGCTGACCTGACTGCTATAGATAAGCAAGTAGCGTGCCAGAAGCAGGCAGAGTTGTCACTCTGTAACGTAAGCCCTTTTATTGGCTGATGTTACGTCGTTTTTGCTGCGAAGTTCAGCGAAGAGGTATTTAATACAAAAATGTAGATATATCTAATATCTACTACAAAATTGTAGTTAAATAGTGCGTCAGGAAAGCAGTTTCGGGTAAATGGCGTATTGCTTAATTTTATAGCCGAGGATACGTTCAGTGAGGCCAAGCTCTTTGGCGGCTTTTCTCTGCTGGCCGCCTGATTTCTTCAGCGCATCTATTATAAGCTCTTTTTCTTTGTTGGCGATTATCTCGACCAAAGAGTGCCCCGCGATTGGCTCGGTCTTTT
>JBFZBL010000328.1:0-7675 GCA_041308485.1 Phycisphaerae bacterium
GCCGAAAACAAAATTCGGCAAAAACGTGACGCTCGAGCCGCCCAGGAGAGAAATGGGGGACGGCATACCGGATACGGCGAAGTTGAAGGAACTGATGGGGGCGACGGGGACAGTAGTTACGCCGATGAGGCCGGTGGGGACATGCGATTTCGCGGGGCACAGGGTTGAATGTGTGGCCGAAGGCGGATATGTTGAGAAGGGCAAAAAAGTGCAGGTAATAAAAATCGAAAGCACACAGCTTACCGTGCGAGTTATAAACGAGGGACAGGAACAAGTATAAGGAAAGGGCGTCAAGATGATGAGTAATATGACAAAAATCATTATGGAAACAGCGGACACATCGAGGGTAATCGGGCTGGTCGTTATGGTTATCGTAGGCATAGTGGTGCTTGTGTTTGCGCTGCTGGTGCTGAAATTTGCCCGGCTGTGGCTGCAGGCGTATTTTTCGCGGGCGAACGTTACGCTGTCGGAACTTGTCGGGATGTGGCTGCGGAAGGTTGACAGCAGGACGATAGTTTTGAGCAAGATAACGGCAATTCAGGCGGGCCTGTCGTTGACGACACAGGACCTCGAAAGCCATTACCTTGCAGGGGGGCGTGTGCCGAACGTGGTGCGTGCGTTAATCGCCGCCAACAGGGCCAATATTGACCTGACTTTGAAGACCGCTACGGCGATCGACCTCGCGGGAAGGGATATTCTTGACGCGGTGCAGACGTCGGTGAATCCCAAGGTGATTGACTGCCCGGACCCCAAGAAGGGCAGAGAAACAGTCGATGCGGTCGCGCAGGACGGCATTCAGCTTAGGGCAAAGGCCAGAGTTACGGTTCGCACAAATATGCAGCGGCTGATAGGAGGCGCAACTGAAGAAACAATCATCGCACGCGTCGGCGAAGGTATCGTTACCACAATCGGCAGCTCGATTACATACAAACTGGTTTTGGAGAACCCGGACAGGATATCGAAGTCGGTATTGAGCAAGGGACTGGATGCCGGCTCGGCGTTCGAGATTCTGTCGATTGATATCGCGGACGTAGACGTAGGCGAGAACGTCGGCGCTCAATTGCAGGCGGCTCAGGCGGAGGCAGATATGAGACGCGCAAAGGCGGAAGCTGAGAAACGCCGCGCGATGGCGGTCGCCAGAGAGCAGGAAATGAGAGCGCTATTTGTGGAGAACGAGGCGAAGGTGCCGCTGGCGATGGCTGAGGCGTTCCTGAAGGGCAATCTCGGGATAATGGATTATTACCGGATGAAGAATATAAGCGCGGATACGTCGATGAGGGATTCAATTGCAAAGGTTGACAAAAAAGAGCAGCATTAAAATATGATGAGTGACTGGTTAAATAAACTGCTGGCTGCTGATGATGACGGCAACGGCTTAGGCAAGCTTGTGCCGCTGATTATAATTTTTGTAATCTGGGTTATCAGCGCTATTTCGAAGGCAGCTCAAAAGAGAAAGAAGGGGGCTGAAACGGAAACAGAGCCGCCTGAAGAGAGTGAAGAGACCAGTTTCGACGAGCTGGCGAAGAAAATCAGGCAGCGTTACGCTGAGGCCAAAGAACAGGCGGCAAAAAACAGGGAGGCGCAGCAGGGGGGAAAAACACCACAACAGCCCCCTGCCAAGCCTGTAAAACCTACGACTGCTCCTGTAACCCCTCGTCCGGCAACAACTGCACCATCTTCGAGGTACGAGACAAGCGCAAAACAACCTATGTATGAGGTTACAAAGCTCTCAGAGGAGGCTACTCTGAGGGTAGTAAAGAGTCTTGAGAAACCCGCGGTTAATGTCCCGGTAAAAGTCGAAAGGCCGGTTTTGGATAAGGTTGAGCCAGCCATCAAAAAAATCGAGGGAATTCACTCAGATGTTCCCATGGTCTCAACTGAGGCCGAAATACTATATATGGAGCATCCGTATCTTGCTGAGCTTGCAGCGCAATACGCGACACGTGACGGTTTCCGCAAGGCGATTCTGAATTACGAGATACTCGGCCCGCCTTTGTCGTTGCGAGATTAAACCATTTATTGTTGTCATGCGGAAATAAACCTGTCCTTGAATACACAATATCGAACGTCTCATAATATATGTTATGTTTCATTCAGGCATTTAAGGTTATTCAGGCAGATTTAGCGGGATTGGCCGAATCCACGTGGTTTATGGTGTTTATTCGGTTTGGCAGGCGGCGAGAGGAGCCAGATTATCCCATGTCGAGTAAGCCGGGTCGAGCAGGCCAAGGTTTTGCAGAACGATTGAGATATTGACGACGGCATCGGCGGAGGCGAGGGTTTCGTGGAGCCATTGCTCGAGGTCAAGCAATGAGGAAGCGAATTTAATTTTGTCGCAATACAACAAGGCGACACGATAATGGAGGTCGAGGGTGTCGGTTTGGAGGCATGTGGGTGGGGTCAGAGTTTCGAGGGCAAGAGCTGTTTCGTCGGTTTCATAGAGGCAGACGGCGAGCTTGTTTCTGGAGGCAGAGAAGGTCGGGTTTAACTGGAGAGCCCTTTGAAATAATTCCGCTGCCTGGGTAAGACGTCCTACGCTCATCAGTAATACGCCGAGACGATAATGTAATTCGGGGTTTTGTGGACGAATCTGGAGCATATTTCTCTGGGCATCCAATATGGAATCGATTGGGTGCGATTTGAGGCCCTCAGACGGTGAATGACACTGGAGACAAGCGGCCTGCGCGAATAGTATAGGCCCGTTGGTGTCGACGGTTGAGGCAAGGGAAAGCGAGACAAGTGCTTCAGATGTTTTATTGCTGAATTTCTGTGCGGCGGCCAGACCCAGGTAGGCGTCAACAAGGCGGTCATTAATAAGGGCGGCTTGCGCGAACTGAATCGCGGCGGAGGCGGGTTTGCTGAGCCGCATATAATGAGAGGCGAGTTTGATATTGGCATCGAGGAAATGCGGGCATACGGCAATGGTGTGATTGTAATGTTCGAGCGCCTGGTCGTCGTGGCCGAGCGAAGCGAAAACAGAGGCACGTCTTAACAGCAAATCGGGTCTATCCGGATACTGTTCAAGGGTAGTCTCGATAAGGTCAATCGCGCCATTGAAGTCCCCCGCCTCAATAAGCGAATCAATTTCGTCGTTTTCCGGGGAGAAGTTGTCGGGCTGTATAAGAATGGCGTTTGAGAAGGTATCCGCGGCAAGCTCATATCGCGAGACGGCGATGTAAAGGTGAGCGAGCATAAGCAGAATTGTGAGGTCGTCAGGGTATTCCGCGGCGAGGAACTGATATTCAGTAATGGTTTTTTCGATTTGTCCGTTTTTGAAGTAAATTGCGGCGAGTCGCTGGCGCGGGAACCTGAGATGATTTTTGAATTTGAGGCAGTCCTGGTAGAAGGCGATTGCGTCGGCTTCGCGGCCAAGCCGTTCGCAGCAATGGCCGAGGGCGTAGAGCGCGGTAATATTTCGAGGACACTTGGAATAAACCGAGTTGAGCAGGCCAAAGGCGTCGTTGAGGCAGCTGTCGGCGAGAGCGATTGCGGCAGCAGCGAGACTGGCGTACTGGGAACGGGGATGCGCTGAATGATATTCGTCAAGGCAACGCTTAAGAACTGACGGTTTCCTGGCGTTTGCCAAACCGACTAATCCTTCGAGCATCTGTGCATGGGCGGGGGCTGATTTGGCGATTGATTCTGCGGACTGGCGGAGACAATGCCAGATAAGGTCGGTGATTTCGACCTCGATGCCGCTACCCAAAATTCGCAGTAACTGACCCATAAATGGTCTTCGTTTCTAATGGGAAGCCATCCCCCTCGATAAGCCCGGCCTTTTTATACAGACCAGATGGCTGGAACCTCCGTCCACAGGGATTATCGGCTCGGCGTTAGTGGGCGGTTGAATGAGGTTAAAGGAAATTGGCCGGCAGAGTGAATATTTATGCGTCATGGTGTCGGCTGTAACGACTATTCCGGCTGGCATGAAGAAATTACCGTCCAGTTTTGGGATGTTGCCCCCCTGCCCGTGATTTTCAAATTTTCACAAATCAGTCGGCCTGGATTTGTGCCTGTTTTTCGATTTCGGCCAGATACGCCAGCGTGCGTTCAAGCTTGTCGGTGAGGTGTTTGAGCTTGAGCATAGTCTTGACGCGGGTGAGCATCTCAATTTTATTGACGGGCTTGGAGACGAAATCGTCTGTGCCGCAATCGACCGCCCGCTGCATATCGCCAAACTCATGAAGCGCAGTAACCATAATGATGGGGATATGGGTGGTCGATGGGTCATTTTTCAGTTTCCGGCAGACCTCAAAGCCGCTCATTTTGGGCATCATAATATCGAGCAGGATGAGGTCTGGCTTGTCTTTTTTCACAAGGTCAAGGGCTTCAGGGCCGTCGGAGGCGGAGATTGTCCGGCAGTCGATATCCTCAAGATATGCCTCGAGCAGTTCGAGGTTTTCACGGTTATCATCAACAACGAGGATAACGGGTTTTTGAACTGACTGGTTGTCGAATTTTTTCTTTGTCATAGTAAGTAACTCCGCTTGATTAAAGGTTTATTTGCCGAGTGCTTTAAGTATCGCTTTGCAGAACGCCGGGAGATCATCCGGTTTTCGGGAGGTAATCAGGTTGCCATCGACGACACATTTCTCATCGACGTATTTTGCGCCGGCGTTTTTAATGTCGTCGCGAATCGCCATAAAGCAGGTAGCGGTTTTGCCCCTAAAGATTTTGGTGCTGCACAGAAGCCACCCGCCGTGGCATATCGCGGCGATTAGTTTGTCCGCGTTTACCATATCGTTGGCGAATTTAGTTACATCGTCGCTTCTACGCATAAAATCAGGAGCGAAGCCGCCGGGGACAATCATACAGGAGTAGTCATCGGCTTTGGCATTTCTGGCGGCGACAGTTGACATACAGGGATAGCCCTCTCTTGAGGGGTATTCTTTATTTGCTTCTGAGGCGACAAAATCACAGTCAATGCCAGCTTCTTTAAGACGGTAATAAGGGTACCAGACCTCAAGAACCTGGTACATCTCGGCAATCATTAAGGCGACTTTTTGGGATTTTGGCATATTCATTATTCCATGGCTGAAGAACTGTGCGACTCGATAAACTGGCGGATTTCCGGACGAAGATATATGCTCTCGATATCAACGAGCTTGGCAACGGCTTCGGCGGCGGCGGAGGCAACCTCAATTGAGGAGCCCTGTGTATCGAGAAAGAACAAGTTTCTGCCGGCTACGGTGCATAACCCCCCTGCCCCGCCGGCAAGGGGTTCCCGGCGAATCTCGACGCCATTGGCCTCGAGCAGCATCGCAAGCTCTTCAAGTATTCTCTGTTCGTTCATAATAAACACCAGACCCCGGACATCAGACTCCAGACGCCAGACTCAAGAAAGCACCTTGAACAGGTCGATATTATTATAGTAGGGTGGGCTTTAGCCCACCGACTTAATCTTACAACAGGGCTAAGAAATTGACAAGTATTATCGCAAAACGCAAAGCTGTACACGGCCAACTGGTGCAGCAGCAGCGTCGCAATGAGGCACTGGAAAAGGATATGGTGCAGCTGGAGGCGCTGGCGAATCTCGGCTCGGCTACGGCGATGATAGCCCATGAAATCAATAATCTGCTTACCCCCCTTACCAATTATGCGGAGCTGTCGCTTAAGCATTTAGATGACAGGGAGCTGGCGGATCGCACCCTTCGCAGGACAGCGAAAAACTGCAGGCAGGCGGGAAAGGTAATGGAAAGCATCCTATCGCTGGCCAAGGCCGGCTGCGGAGAAAAAGTCGAGACCCTCTTGCTGCCTATGGTTAACGCCGTATTTGACTGCCTTTGCAGGGATTTCACAAAAGATGGAATAACGGTTGAGATATTAGTGAGCGAGGATTTGCGTGTTCTTGCGTCGCCTGTGCATCTGCAGCAGGCGATTATGAACCTCGTTTTGAATGCCCGCGAGGCAATGATACCTCACGGCGGAAAACTGACTATCTCGGCCCAGGCGAACAGCGATGGTACTCTAATAAAAATCAGCGACACGGGTTGCGGGATAGAGCAGTCAGAGATACCGAGGGTTTTTGATACGTTTTTTACAACAAAGCACAAAAAAATCGCTGGCTCTGCCAGTGGTGAGCAGAGTCGAACCGGCACTGGTCTCGGCCTTGCGCTTTGCAAAAAGGTCATCGACGCTCACGGCGGGACAATAACCGTTGATTCCCATCCCGGCAAAGGTACAACCTTTACTATCTCCCTGCCGAAAAAGTGATTACTCCTATTCAGAGACACCTAATTATTAATCAATTTAAGTAATTCGTTTGCTTTTTCG
The DNA here is from genome assembly GCA_041308485.1 of Phycisphaerae bacterium. Classification (GTDB taxonomy): domain Bacteria; phylum Planctomycetota; class Phycisphaerae; order Sedimentisphaerales; family Anaerobacaceae; genus Fen-1362. Next base: position 6,274 of record JBFZBL010000328.1, read on the forward strand.
GCGTTGAGGGTTTTTAAGATTTTGTATTCTTCAAGGGCTGCCCCTTTGTTGCCAGTTTCTAAATAGGCGGCGCCAAGAATGCAGTATGCCTCGGCATAATCCGGCCTGATTTTTATGGCCTGCTTAAAAGATTCTATCGCCTCCTGATGGCGGCCAAGTTTGCCATAGATAATGCCAAGATTATAGCAGGCCTCAGCTAAATTAGGTTTTATTCTGATGGCCCGGTTAAAAGATTCTATCGCCTCCTGATGGCGTTCAAGTTCGCCGTAAGCAATGCCAAGATTATAGTACGCCTCGGAGTAATCCGGATTGATTTTTACGGCCTGCTTATAGGATTCTATCGCATCCTGAGAGCGACCAAGGCTGTTATAGGCAATACCAAGACCATTGTACGCAACATAATTATTTTTAGTTACCTCTATGGCTCGCGAAAAAAGGGTAAAGCTGTTATTCCAGAAGCCGACCTGTTTATGCGAGCATATTCCAAGGATTGTCAGTGATATTATCATCGACAGGCCGAGAGTGATTTTCCGTTGAGGCCATTTCGAAAGAAGGTCCGACAGACCCCACGCAATCATTATGAAAAGACCTATGTATGGCATATAGGTGAAGCGGTCGGCATAGGAGGAGCCCGTGAACTTAACAAGCCCGATGACGGGCACAAGTGTTCCGATAAACCAAAACCAGCCAACAGGCAGATACTTTAGATTTCGCCCAAAGCGAACTACAAGAATGGATATAACAAGCAATAATAAAACAGACATTGCCACCTGCCAAAACACAAAGCTGTCGGCGTCAAAAGGATAAAATACCGCGAGATTTTGCGGCCAGAACAATTTGCCTATGTATCTTGCGTAAGATAAGAAGGTATTGCCGAGTCTATCCGTCAGGGGGACGGTCTTTGTATCGAAGATGATGCCGCCGGCTTTCTGAGTCATAAAGGTTATGATGCACGATGCCGCAGACAGGACAAGGAAAGGAACCTTCTCGATTAGGCAGCGACAAATCGATTGTTTATGCATACGAGGAGCAAAATTGCCTTCTGGGCTGCCGAGGATTGGGGCCTGCGCCATAAGACGGTTCAGCGGCCAGTAGTCGAGCAGCAGGAGCAGGAACGGCAAAGTGACGAGCATTGGCTTTGCCATAAGGCCAAACACAAAGAGAACGAGGGACGCCAAGTATCGGAATACAGTCGGTCTTTTCGTGTAGCCTGTATAAGCCGCCAGAGTAAGCATAAAAAATAATGTACTTAATACGTCCTTGCGTTCGGCAATCCAAGTAACAGATTCGACGTGCATCGGATGAATTGCAAAGGCAGCTGCTACAAATGCGCTTGGCCAGAGCGAGCCGGTCATTTTCTTAAGGACCGCAAAGAGCAGCAAGGTATTTGCTATGTGCAGAA
>JBFZBL010000329.1:0-20924 GCA_041308485.1 Phycisphaerae bacterium
TTCCGAGCGATCCTGAGCTTATCGAAGGGGAGTCGAGGAATCTATTAAAACCAGAAGAAATCCACACGCCAAACGTCGGCTCAATCGAGGCCGTGTGCGCGTTTTTGAAAACTAAACCGCAGGATATGATTAAGACCCTTATCTTCTCGATGGATAAAGACGTCGTTGTCGCCCTCATTCGAGGCGACCACGAATTAAATCCTGAAAAACTCACCCAGACCCTCGGCGGCAGACACAACGAACTGGCAACCCCCGAAATTATCGAAAAAGTCACCGGCGCAAAGGTCGGCTTCGCGGGGCCAATGGGCCTTGCAGGCAAAGTATCGAAACTGATCATCGATCACGCCGTCGCAGCTATGGCAATCGGCGTTACCGGCGCAAATAAAACCGATTACCACGTCAAAAATATCGTCCCCGGCAGGGATTTCCCGCTATCTGGCGATAACGTCATTGTCGCGGATATTCGTAACGCAGTCGAAGGCGATACCCACAATGGAAAGAAACTGCTCTTCAAACACGGCATCGAAGTAGGACAGGTCTTCAAACTTGGCACAAAATACTCATCGAAACTGAAATGCAACTTCTTAGACGACTCCGGCAAGGAAAACCCCTGCCTGATGGGCTGCTACGGCATAGGCATCAACCGCATCGTGGCTTCCGCAATCGAAGCCGCAAACGACGATAACGGCATAATATTCCCAATCAGCATAGCGCCGTTCGAGGTCATCATCGTTTCGGTTAATCAGGATGACGCAGATGTCGTTAAGGCCGGCGAGAAAATTTACAACGAACTGAAAGAAAAAGGTATCGAGGTTTTATTGGATGACCGCGATGAACGCGCGGGTGTGAAATTCAAAGACGCCGATTTAATCGGTATCCCCGTCCGCCTCACCGTCGGCAAAAAGGCCCTTGCCGCCGGCAACGTCGAACTCAAGCAGCGCAGCGAGCCGAAACCAACCCTCATCCCTGTCGATACCGCCGTCGCCAAAACCGTCGAGTTGGTAAACTCTTTGAAACAAAAACTAAACGCCTAATAACTAAAAACTCAACACTTAAAACTCAAAACTACAAATGTGGGAATTGCACGACCCCAAACCCGTCAAATTGATAATCGGCATCTTGGCCGCGAATGAAACCTCTCTTGCTGCGGCGGTAAAGGCGATAAGCAAATCCTTTGGCGTAATCGACCTCTCAAGCGATGTCTGGCCATTTACGCAAACCGACTATTATAAAGATGAGCTTGGCCCAAACGCCCTGCGGCAGTTTGTCTCACTCGAAAAACCCATCGACCCCGGCAAACTTGCACAAATAAAGCACGATACCAATTCTCTCGAACAACAGCTTGCCGATTCACTAAAGCTTTCCCTGCCCCGGCCGGTGAATCTCGACCCGGGATTTATCGAGCCGTCAAAACTGATTCTCGCCTCAACGAAAAACTTCTCGCATCGCATCTACATCGGCAATAAAATGTTCGCGGAAGTTACGCTTATGTACGAAAAAGGCAGCTGGCGACATTTTGAATATACGTTTCCTGACTACAGGCAGTCCTGCTACCATAATTTCTTAACAAAAGTACGTTGCCGTTTAATGGAGCAATTGAAAACGTGACACTTGTATTTCTGTCAATAATCCTGCTCGTCGCGTCATTCGCAGCATCCGCCGTTCTGACCTGGCTCGTCAAAAACCTCACCACCCGCGCCGGCTTTGTCGCCCGCCCCACGGAAGACAGATACCACCGCTCAACAATCGCCCTGGGCGGCGGCATTTCAATCGTAGTAACAATTATCTCATTTCTTCTCGCCGGCATTTTAATCGTAAAATTCTTAGTCGTGACGGGCCGACTCGCCCTCGACTCCTCCGCAGCCGTTCACACCCCCGGCTTTCTCGGCAGAACAAACCAGCTCATAATTGTCATTTGCTGTCTCTTCGCGTTGTTTATACTCGGTCTGTGGGACGATAAAAAACGCCTCGGCCCGTTCTTCAAGCTCATTGTCCAATTCGCTATCGCCTTCGCTGCCGCATTTTTCGCTGATATCCGTGTCGAATTTTTTATCCAAAACAAATTCGCAACCTCAATACTCTCCACCTTCTGGATTGTACTGATTATCAACGTATTCAATTTCCTCGATAATATGGATGGCGCTGCGGCAGGCATCGCGACAATTGTCGCGGCAATTCTGCTCACCGCCGCCGCCATCAGCGGCCAAGTTTTCATCGGCGCGCTCGCCATACTCTTCATAGGCACGCTGCTGGGCTTCCTCGTTTTCAACTTCCCGCCGGCCAAAATATTTATGGGCGACGCCGGCTCTCTGCCCCTCGGTTTTCTCCTCGCCGTCCTAACCCTGAGAACAACCTACTACCACCAGGCCGCCTCAGGCCAATGGTATCCGGTTTTAATCCCCATCATCTCAATGGCCGTCCCGCTCTATGATTTTATCACAGTCACCGCGCTGCGGCTTAGCCAGGGCAAGTCCCCATTCGTCGGCGACACCCAGCACTTCTCCCATCGCCTGCGAAAACTCGGCCTCACCGACACCCAGACCGTCCTGACTCTTTATCTGGCCACCCTGACCACAGGAATCGGCGCAATCTTCCTGTATCAGGTCGACCGCACCGGAGCCATACTCATCTTCTCGCAAACTATTCTGGTCCTTTTAATTATCGCTGTTCTGGAATCGACTGCTAAAAATGACCGACAAGAAAACAAAAATTGACGACTCAAAAGGCAAATTTCTCCCACTGCTCGAAAACATCCTCTTCATCTGCTGCATTGTCGTCATCGCCCTCCGCGCCACCAGCTCCGAAGCCCCTTCCCCACAGGGCACGCCCATACAGACCCCGTTAAACGACACCGTCTTTTCGCTGTGCCTCTCGGGGACGCTTATTTTTGCCTTCCTGCTCTGGTGCCTTGCCAAAATTTTCAGCGGACAACCCCGATTCAACATCACGGCTATGGGTACAGGCATTGCAATTCTCCTGGCGGGAATGACACTCGCCGCCTTCTGCGCCGCCAACAAACGCGTCGCCATAACTTCTGCCGTAACCCTGATAGCCCCTATGCTTATGGCGGTAATGCTCGCGCATCTCCTTGACTCACACGCCAAAATCAAAATACTTCTCATTGTCCTTGCCTCTCTGGGCATAGCCGCCGCCTTCCAGTCCGCCGACCAGTTCTTCATCGAAAACGACCTCATGATTCAGCAATACCAGGACGACCCCGATGCGATACTCCAGCCCCTCGGCATTACTCGAAACTCGTTCAATCATATCCTGCTCGAACACCGCATCTTCTCGAAAGACGTCCGCGGCTTTTTTTCCACAAGCAACTCCGCCGGCTCATTCGCCATTCTGACGTCTTTTGCCGCAATCGCGCTCTTGGCCGAGCTGCTCAAAAACCGCAAATCCTTCCCAACACTATCCGGCAACCGCGCGCTGGCCGCCATTGTCGCCGCAGTCGTCCTGTTCGGCCTGTTCATAACCCGCAGCAAAGGCGCTGTCTGCTCTTTTCTCATAGCCGCCGCAATCTTCGCATTTCTGCTGCGCAGCACGAGACCCAAACTATCTAAAAATGTCATCCTCACCGCCTGCGTCATCGGCGTCATCGCTCTTGTCCCCCTCGTCGCCTGGTTCGGCCTCAAATTCGGCCGGCTCCCCGGGGGCAACGCGATGCTCGTCCGCTGGCAATACTGGCACGCCTCAGCCCAAATGTTCCTCGACCATCACCTCACCGGCGTAGGCGGCGGAAACTTCTCGTCCTTTTACCCTAAATATAAACCTTCCGCCGCCCCCGAAACCATCTCTGATCCGCACTGTTTCGTCCTTAGCATACTCACCCAACTCGGGCCCCTAGCCCTCCTCGGTTTTCTTATCATCATTCTATCACCGCTCTGGCGGGCCTCATTAGCCGACCCCCAAATTCTCGAAACCCGGCAAAACCGCAGGTTCGCAAGCCTCGCCACTCTCTGCGCCATCGTCACCGCGGCGGTTATTATCATCATTCGCCCCTTTATATTGCCACCGAGCACCGCGGAAACTTTCGATGAAAAACTTTTCGTCATTTTTAGTGCCTATATAGCCCCCGCCGCAGCCTTCGCCGTCGGCGTCTCGCTGTTCGTAAAATCCCTGCAAACCACCGCGCTAAAAGAATACAACCTTCAAAACACACGCCTCACCTCCATCGCAATTTTCTGCGGTATCCTCGGCGTCATAATTCACAACCTTATCGACTTCGCCATCTTCGAGCCGGGCGTCCTCACCGCCTTCTTCGCCTCGCTCGCCTGCCTTATCGCTCTAAACAAACAAGCTCAAAATCAGCAAATATCGGCGATTTTCTCGCCACTCTGGCTGAAGGCCGCTGCTGTTATTGTTACCCTCGCAATCGGTTTGGGATATTTGAACTATGTTCTTGTCCCCGTCGCGAAAAGCACCGCTGAAATCGCTGCCTCCCGCCTTCCCGTGATTCTCGGCCAGGCCCAGCTTGCCCATAATTACCTCGATGCCGCCACGGATGATGACCCGCTGGGCCCCGATGCGCCGGCTCTCAATGGCCGACTCTACATCCAGAATTTCTACCGCTACGATGCACAGAAAGAGCAAATATTAAATAACGCCGAACAGGCATTCTTTATCGCCGCACAGAGAAATCCCCAGGATTACAAAAACTTTGATGCTCTCGCCGAAGTGTACTCTCTCTACGCACGTCTACAGCCGGACCAGGACGAATTGTGGCTAAATAAAGCCCTCGACAGCATCTCTGTCGCCATCTCGCTTTACCCCGGCGACGCCGACCTGCGCCTGCGCCTGGCCCAAATCGCCGAAGACCTCGGCCAGACGGATTTAGCCCTGCAAAATTACAAAACAGCCGTCCAGATTGAAAATGGCTTCCGTGAACAGTTCAGGATGATGAACCCGGACAGGAAACTCGTCAGCAGAATCGATGAGGACAAATACTTCTTCGCGACCAACCGAATAAAAGAACTCGAACAAAAAACTCTTCCCTGACCCCGGCAAAACTACGACGAAACCTTCGCCATTATATCCACAGGAATGTCGAAGTTGGCGTATGCGTTCTGAACGTCGTCATGGTCCTCAAACTCATCCATTAACCCCACAATCTTCCTCGCTGTTTCCGGGTCGCTTATCGGAATCTCGTTCGCCGGCACCATCGAGACCTCCGCCACCTCCATCGGTATCGACTTGGCCTCCAGTGCCTTCTTCAACCCCTCAAAAGCCGCTGGCAAACAGGTTATCTCATAAATCCCCCCGACGTTCCGCATATCCTCCGCACCGGCGCCCAGCGCTATCTCCATCAAATCGTCTTCTTGCACCGCCTCCGTCTTTACCGTAATCAGGCCCTTCTTGTGGAACATCCACCCGACGCATCCGGTCGCGCCGAGAGCGCCGCCATGACGTTCGAAAATCTTCTTTATCTCCGAGGCGGTACGGGCACGATTGTCTGTCAGCACGTCCACCATTACCGCGACGCCCTTCGGGCCATAACCCTCATAAACCATCTCCTCGAAATTGACCCCCTCGGCCCCGCCGGTCGCCTTCTTTATCGCCTTATCTATCGTGTCCTTCGGCATATTGACCGACTTGGCCTTGTCTATCGCGTATCGCAGCGACACGTTCGAGTTCGGGTCTCCTCCGCCCTTCCTGGCCGCCATGATTATCATTCGAGCTACCTTGCTCCACGACTTGCCGCGTTTCGCGTCCGCTGACGCCTTCTTGTGCTTTATTGTTGACCAGTGCGAATGTCCTGACATATCGTGCTCCTGTCATTCCCGCCAATTAACAATGAACAACGAACTATGAACTACGAACAACGAATCGATTATACCGTCTGCCCGTCAATTACACAACCACATATCAATTCTTATTGAACGCAGTCGTGCAGCCAATAAGCACATAACATCTTCAGGTCATCGATATCCACCGAGCCGTCGTCATCCAGGTCGGCAAAAGGATTGGCTCCTACATCACCCAATTCATCGCCCAGCACCGTGAAATCGCCGAAATCCACAAGCCCCGCCCCATACAGATTCGGGCATAATTGAGCGCTGTCGCTGTAAACAATCGTCAGGTACGGCCTTGCGTACTCGCTGTATTCGCTGGCCTTAATCCCCGCTATCACAGTCGTATTATTCACCAGTATCACACCGTAATTCGGTTCTGTTCCGTTGGCCCATCCCTGCACAATATTAGTGATATCGAAATTCACATAACTCGCGCTGCTTGGAATCAGTGCGCTTCCCAGCAGCGTCGGCGCGTATGTTCCACCGGGCGTCGTCCAGGCCTCCGTGCCCGTCCGAATATCCCAGCTTGCGCTGCCTGCCTGGTATGCACCTGAACCCGAACTGCCCGCCGTACCCTCTTCCCACTGCTCGGTAACACGGTAAAGCTCAAGATACTGATTTGCAGACCAGCTTTCGAGACGCCAGACGTAAATGCTGAGAGTCGCCTGCGCAATTTGTTTACCCATAATGGCCGCGGGGAGGTTGAATCCGATAACATAATTGCATTTTGGGCTGTTGTGCACATCCGTCCACTGCGTGCCGCCGAAATTATAAGTCGGATACTGCGAATCGAGGAACGCGTCCCTGCACCCCGTGTACCCATTAACGTCCTGCTTGAAAGTAACGCTTTGAGCGCCCTGTGCCGCAATCAACGCTGACTCTTCATTCGAATACGCCGAATCGCCAAGCCCGTTTCGCGCCTTGACGCGGTAATTATACGTATGCCCCGGCAAAAGCGACCTGTCATAATAAGTCTGCGTATTCGGAGGCACTGAACCATCACGCAGATACCACTTCCCGCTGTCGGCCTGCCGCTCGATAACAAAATATTCCTCGTTGCTGCTGTTATCCGTCCATGTAAGAGTAATATCATAGCCGCTCGCCGTGGCGTTGAGATTCGACGGCGCAGCGGGCGTAGCGATTGAAATCGCCGCGTATGCCTCATTGGTCGCCGAAGAATTGCCGTTGGCATTATACGCTAAAACCCGATACGTATATGTCCCGTCCGGCAGAGGCGGCGCTCCTTTATTGTCGTCAATATACGACTGCGAATTGGCGTCTGTTGTCGCATAACTGTTATCCCATGAGCCGCTTCCGAAACGCCGCTGGACGATAAATCCTGTTTCACTGTCCGAGTTGTCGCTCCAGCCGAGTGTTATCGTGCCGTTTCCTGAATTTGCCGTTGCCGTAAGTCCCGAAGGAGCAACGGGTATATCGATAATTATCACTTCCGCTTCATTTGAGGCCGTCGAATTGCCGTATACATTATGGGCGGCAATCCTGTACCTGTATGTCCCCGGCGAAATATTAGCGTCAGTGAAAACATTCACATCCGCGGCAGTGCTCGCGTAACTATTATTCCACGCGCCGCCGTTGACCTGCCGCTGAACGATAAAACTATCTTCGTCCGAAGAATTATCATTCCAATTCATCGATACGGTTCTGTTGACAGAATTTCCCGTCGCCGCGAGACCTGATGGCGCAGCCGGCGGGTTCGTGTTGACAATTACCGCTGTCGCCACATTCGACGGACTCGAATCACATGGAGCATCCAGATGGGCGACAACCCTGTAGCTGTAATTGCCGGGCGTAAGGCCCGTATCGGTATAGGTAGTGACATTTGCCGAAACTGTCGCGTAACTGTTGTTCCACGCTCCGCCGTTGACCTGTCGCTGAATAATGAAACTATCCTCGTCGTTCGGCTCTGCTGAGTTATCCGTCCAGTTAAGCTCAATCTCGCCTGCCACTGAATCCGCGACCGCCGTCAGGCCCGAAGGCGAGTTAAGACATTCGCCCCAGCCCCCTAATCGCGCCCAAAGCCACCACGCCGCGTATGCCTTGCGGTTGCCGTTCAATGCCTGCGTATGAGCAGGAGAGCAGTCAAACCAATCGATATCTTCTGTATGAGAGGCCTGCCATTCAGTCGCCCAGTTATGGCCGCCGTCATAGTCGCAATTATCGTTGGCATGCAAAACCATATAATTCACCAGACCGTCCGGGTCATAGCTCTCGATATCCGCAAAATCATACAGAATCTTGTTGTTGGCAACGCAGTAATCTCTGATTTGCTGATTTCGAAGATTCAGATTGCCTGCCTGTCCCGTCCCATCAAGATGGCCTGTCATATAAACGAACTTCACGCCGGGATAATCCGCCTCTAACTGAGTCATAGGGGCAAGATAAACATCAATCATTGATTGTTGTGTATGCGACGACACCTGCCCGCACCACGACCATATAATAACATTTGTTTCCGGATGAGCCGTGCCTCTTCCCGTGCAGGGGTCCGGCGTTCCAAGATAACTTACCGTATTATTTACCCATTGCGGATAATAGCCGACGTCTCCGCCCATCGCGTTATCGTGAAGGTCCAAGGCGGCTGGGTCTCCGCCATAGCTCCAGGCATACAGGTTCGTCGGATAGCCCAGCCCGTTCATAAAGCCGACAAGACCGTTCATACCCGTTATCAACTGGCTGCCGTGGGAGGTATGTCCGTATGCTATATGCAGGTTGGCCTTTGCCTCCTGGATTGCCTCTGTCGGGATATCCCAAAACGCCGCCGTCGAATTATGGTCTGCGATAATCGCCCCATTAGCCGTTGATATGCTGAAAACCAGCGTGCTGATTACCACTGCCCTGTATAACTTTGACAACATACCATCCTCCTTGTGAAATTGCGCTAATGAAAAGGTTAATATTCTTTCCTCGTTATCAGGGTCTATTCTATCACCTCTGCCGCCCAAATTCAATACCCCGCCTTTGGCGGAATTTACTTCATCATTGGACATTGGATATTCGATATTGGTTATTCGACCCGTCTTCCGTCTTCTCGTAGCGACCTGTGGTGAGCGACCAGTAGTGAGCAAAGTCGAACTAAGTCGAACCAAGCGCAGCGAATTGGATATTGAACATTTAATATTGGACATTTATCCGCCGTAGTTTTAACGAAGGCGGATTGGACATTCTGCCAGTCTGGAGTCTGGTGTCTGGAGTCTTAAGTCTTTCTTACCGCAGTATTAGTATTTTCATAGTTGTTTACCCTCCGTAGCCTCCCGGCGAAGGAGGGCCCCTACTTGACCTTAGATGCCCCTCTCGTAGCGCAGCGAAGATCCCAACAGGGTGAGCTGCCTTGCTTAGGAATCAGGGAGCCATACCTTACATTAGCTCGTGGAGATGGGCCTGCCCTCCGTAGCCCTTGGCGAAGGAGGGGGCATCTACGTTTTTGAGGTAAAAATGAGGGGGCTTGTTTTGGGGGGTGATCGAATTCTCTCAATTTCTCTATTTGTTGACGTGCCGTTTTAAAACCCTATAATGCTGAAAGGCAAAAATTATCGCCTTACAGGAAGGAGCGTTTATAAATATAGAAAGGATTAGGGTTGTGACCAAATCAACATCAGCAACAATAGAACCCCCTAAAACGAAGTTGCCAACGGCAATTCTTGAAGGAAGCAAGTTCTCGGACAAAAAATTGGCGATTGGAGATAAGCGAACATGCCAATGTGGCCCAACGCATATAAATTGCATGACTGTAAAAGAATGACTGAAAAGCCAATTAGGAGTATGGCAATTTTACTACGAAGGCAGAGATATACGAGATAAAACGCTTCATCCAGCAACGTTTCCAATTTCACTTGCCAAGAAAATAATCGAGCTTTTTACTCATCAGGGCGAATTGGTTTTAGATCATTTTGTCGGAAGTGGAACAACGCTGCTAGCAGCCAATGACCTTAACAGAAATTGTGTAGGATTCGACCTTCAGGCTAAATATGTTGAGCTTTGAGGATATACAAAATGGCTATTGAAATGAGCGATGAGCAAATCACACGACAGGATTTTGTTGATAATGCCGTATTCGAGCTTATCCGCCAAGCAAACCCTACAAAGCGACAAATTCCGTGGGATATTGAAATGATTGGCAATATCCGTGATTCACTTGTAAGTGAGCTTCAAAATAGACTTGGAATCAGTGAGTTTGAAATTTATCCTTAACGCCTATGGAAATCAGAGAATCACAAATTGAAGATATTTTAGTAAGCGCTCCTGTATTAACCAAAAATATTTTACATCTCGATGACGAGCCACGATTTTTATGTCGCCAAATGATAATGCCTTCGGGTCGTCTTGACCTTCTTTATGCATATCGCACCGAACTACTTCTGTTGGAATTAAAGGTCGTACCTTTCAAGAGACAATTTATTGAACAACTTAATGCTTACAGAAACGACCTGTTGAAGATGCAGGAAGATGGGGGCCTTGTTCAGGGGCGAATATGCACATATTTGCTTGTCACAGAAGAGGGACGAACCCGACGCGAAACCCGCGAGGCAGATGATGTAAAGTGCATCGTTTATGATCCGGCGGAAGTCCTAAATTATTTCTATAAGAATATGAAGCCAATCGCTTTGTTTACAGAAACAAAGCCAATTGACATTGGAATATGGAATATTCATCTTATTCATGATTTCCTCTATGCCGTTGAAGATGGGGTAAATAGCGTAAAAATCTTGCGAAAACGCATCGGACATTCTCCCAGAACGCTTTATAACAAGATAAAATTTACGCATGAACTTAGGCTTATAGATTGGTTTCCCAACAAAGATGTTATATCGCTAACACCGCTGGGGCAGGAATATTGTCGGGGCAAGGATATTGTACTGCCATCTAGGTTGAGTGAAAGCCAAGCCATCCTTATTCGCTCTTTTGTTATGAGCAATCCTTATGAGTCATCCATTATACTCGGAATTGCCTCTGCCGTAGAGGCCGTGTTTGCACTTGCAAAGAATACGTATCCTGTACCCATGTCTAATATGATGGCATACTTTACTTTTCATGCTGGAAAGTATTTCGACTGGCAAACAGATAAAGCAAAATATAATGCGACTCGGATGTACACCAATTACGCAACCGATTTAGGACTACTTGGCAAAACTAACGATAATATTTATCTAACGCCCGAAGGCATCAGGTTTACGGTACATATGCAATTACACAAAGGATTGAAACTCGTAGAATCGATGAAGATACTGTAATTGCCGGAAACAGAACAGCTGAAAGATCGACGCAATTATGGCTAATGAGATTACCAAAACACCTCCTACTGGCAATGATTCGCCTTTTGAACGTATAAAAAAAACCAACAAGGCAGGTAATGAATACTGGTCAAGCAGGGATTTCTCGCAAATTCTTGGTTATTCCGATTACCGCAATTTTGAGCAGGTTATCAAAAAGGCCAAAACGGCCTGTTTTAACAGCGGCCAGCGCATAGAGGATCATTTCGTTGATATCACCGATATGATCGAAATAGGCAAAGGTGGCCAAAGACCTGTAAGTTCCGTGTATATGTCCCGCTATGCGTGTTATCTGATAATACAAAACGCCGACCCGGGCAAAGAAATAGTTGCGTTAGGTCAAACGTATTTTGCCGTCCAGACCCGAAAGCAGGAAGTTTCCGAACAGGAGACCGAAGATAATCGGCGATTACTTTTGCGTCAGGAGATGAAAACGCATAACGTTCGTCTTGCGGGAGCAGCCAAAGAGGCGGGGATAGTCAAGGCGTCTGATTATGCCATTTTTCAAAATCACGGCTATATGGGGTTGTATGGTGGTTTGACTTCTGGCGACATTCATCATCGTAAAGGCCTCAAAAAAAGTCAGCAGATTCTCGACCACATGGGCAGTACCGAACTTGCGGCAAATCTTTTCAGGGCCACCCAAACGGAAGAAAAACTGCGTCGTGAAAATATTAAGGGTAAAGAAAAGGCCAACCGAACGCATCGCGAAGTCGGAGCTAAAATCCGCCAGACCATTAAGGAACTTGGCGGCACTATGCCGGAAAATTTACCGGTTGCGGAGGACATAAAAAAGATAGAAACAAAACGTAAGAAGGAACTGAAAGATAAAGCAGATTGACCCTCGGCATGCTGAATGGCTTAAATCGGTAAAAAAATGAATCGGTCTTGGCGAATTATCCCCGCAACCGTATTGGGGTTTTGATGACCTTGAACATAAGGCAGGAACCAAACTCCTAAACTGCTTCTATGTACAGGCCAGAACAAAAAAAGAAAGAGGAAAAGAATATTTTTCTTACGAAAAGATATCAATGCTGAGAAAATTCAGTATCCGTGCCTTTACAAATGCTATCGAAAAAGGGTACGTCTATGTTGATTTCGACGCACGAACTGGACACAATCACGGAACAAAGTTTCGGCTAAGACAAGATAAATTCCCAGAGTTATACGAAGATATACAAACTTTTTGAAACCATTATCCGCGAAATGATTATCACCCCGCTTTGCTCATAGAGCTACGCTGGGCAGGCAAAATGATTGAAACCGGATTAAAACAATTATCAAACCCCTGTCCTATGTCGGATTCAAAGATTGGTGGCATAAGTTAATTGCTATTCTTAGAAATTTTTAAAAGTGAAACATGGTAACCGAATGTTTCCAATCTTTTCTTTGCGTTTCGCAAACTGACCTTGCTAAAAAATGGAATTTCAAGATCTCCGGGAGAAGAGCTAATAATCCCATATATAATCTCATGTTTAGAAGGTATTGGTTTTGCATTTGTATCGGTTATTTTAAAACCATTCGGCAGTTTTTCATTTACTTTCTCTCTGAATTTGGAATCTCCCAAGAATAATTCTCCAGACACCAGCCCTTGGAAAAACAAATGGCTTAATACGGACGAGCCGCCGTAATGTTTAACATGCACAAATTTTCCCTCCTTAGTCATAAGGTCGCAAAATTCAATTTTACTGTACGATCCACCATGATTAATCATCTCTCTATCCATACAACAATATTTGCCGTTGCTTTTTGCAACCGCTTTATTGTATTCATTTTCGTTTTTATGACCATAAGACGGCAGGGTAATGGATGACCCGGCGCTTCTAAGATTCTGAAAATCAGTATTTACTGCTTTCGCAAAATCTGCCTCGATTTCATACCATTTGCCATTGCTTAACAGATATGTTTTCTTCTTTTTGTTATCTTGTTCTTCGCAATATAAGCAGTTATAAGCATTCCATTGTTGCTTTATTTCATCATTTTGGGTGCCAAGACAACAAATGGTCTTTCTTTTGAGGAATTCTATGCTTATATTTTGTTTTTCATCGTCAGACAGACAATTCAAAAAAGACAATATATCAATATCATCTTTTAATTCCCCGTCTTTCCTATGTGTATATTTGAATCCTGACACATATTCCCAATCAACTATTTCAGGAACAGCCATCCATGTATTCTCTAATTTATTGCCTTTAATATTCTCAACCAATTTGCCGTTAAGCTCATCCTTTAACTTGATATCTTTTATTTCTGCTATTTGGTCAATCCAGTCAAAGTTCTTTTTATAATCGTCGCTTAAGTACCTTTCGTAGCACAGCCTCAGAAAGTCTTTGATTGACGATAAAATTATTTTAACTGAAACACTTATGGAACCTTTTCCGGTTACGTATTTCCCGTATTTTTTCTCGTCTATGCTCTTCCCCGTAATGGAACGAATTAAATCCTGCTCAATATCAATTCCAAAATCAGCAGCAATACCGGATTTGCTCAATTGCTCGCTTGTATCCTTCGGAACGGTTACCATATTCTTCTTATCAATTTTACGTAGGTTATCAGGATCAATAATACTCAATGCTGTTTTAAGTCCAAAACGTTCTTCAAAAACTCCTGGTTTCAAGAATTGCTATCCATAACCGAAGGCAAGAGCAAAAATCCTTTTTTCTGTATCCTTTACAATTTCTAGAAGCAA
The DNA here is from genome assembly GCA_041308485.1 of Phycisphaerae bacterium. Lineage (GTDB taxonomy): Bacteria > Planctomycetota > Phycisphaerae > Sedimentisphaerales > Anaerobacaceae > Fen-1362. The sequence continues at coordinate 13,773 of JBFZBL010000329.1, forward strand.
AAGCCCCTTTGCACTTGCACTGAAAATGTTAGTATCAGCACCTAACGCTGTTCCAAAAAAGTTTTTAATCCATGAAGGCGGAAAGGTAAAAGAATTGCCGTAATAGAAGGTTTCTATTTTGCTAATGTTTATGGTATTTAGTTCATCAATATTTTTTATAATATCTTTATGGTCGGAGTAATCGTTTTTAATGAGATATATTGCTAATTTGTTCGTAGGAATTTTAGACATAAGTATTGTCTCCGTTCGCTCTTATTTCCCCCTTCATCAGTTTCGGCAAAGGCGAATTCATATTTCCGCCAAACTTAACCGTTTATAAAAGATGTCCGACGGACGGCAATGTTGACGGGCAAAGGTGTGAATCTCTTCCGGCCATAAGTTTCTGCCAAACTAACTATAAATCCTCACGTTGTTGGCGTCAATCATCAATCCGCAACCCGAAATCTGCAATCAGCAATCCAACTCCCCCCATCTTTACAATTAATTCCGCGTAATCCGCGTCTAAAAAATTCCCCGCAATAAAAATTCATCCCTTTGCCATTTGGCATCCCTTACGGGACGGGATACCGCAGTTTTGCACTTTGCACTTTGACTTTTAAACTGAAACAAAAACCGCAATAAAAGGAAAATAATGAGGCTCTTTTTCGAAAAAATGGTCACTTTTTGGCATTTTTTTGGCTGTTTTTTGGCTGTTTTTATGCATTTTACCGCGTTTCCTGGCCCAAAAACACGGTTCCGAAGACTGGCTTGTCCGCCTTCCACCGTTTGGTGTCCCTCACGGGAGGCGGAATCCTCATCCCTAAATCGACAATCGGAAATCGGCAATCTTTTGTGGTTATTTCTTGTGCGGCTGGGAAATCTTGAAGGTATTTTTGCCGGCCTGCTTGGCGGCGTAAAGCGCCTTGTCGCTCCTGCTGGCAATATCATCCGGCGTGTCATCTGAATCATACTGCCCGATCCCGACACTGATTGAGATGGGAATCTCCTCTTTTCGCCAGATAACCGGCGATCTGGCAACAACACCGACCATGCGCTCCGCGACGACGGCCGCATCGGTCAGCGACGTATTGGGAAGGATAATCGCGAACTCATCCCCGCCATATCTTGCGGCGGTATCTATCTGGCGGATGGATTCCTGAACCCGGTTGCTGACTTCCTTTATGGCGCAGTCGCCGGCGCGGTGGCCGTAGCTGTCATTTATCGTCTTGAGATTATCGACATCCACCATAATCAGCGAAATATGCTCGCCGTATCGCTTCGACCGCCACAGCTCCTTTTCGAGAACCTCATAGAACGTCCTGTGGTTGACTAAGCCGGTGAGGCCGTCGGTCCGGGCCTGATGCTGGATTCGCTCGAACATCGCGATATTGCCGATGGACGCCCCGACAAGCTGGCCGACAAGTTCGACTAAGGCAATATCATCTCGCGTAAACCCCCCCGGGCCGGACTTATCCGCAAGGTTCAGCACCCCCACAACCTTATCCTGACACAAAAGAGGGGCGATAAGGCAGTTTTTTGTCCCATAGTTGCCGGCGTATGGCCTTTGCGACTTTTTTATGGCCACCTCGCCCTGAGTGTCAATATCGTTGATGTAAATGAGCTTTTTGCTTTTCGCGGCGATAACCATAGGCGAAGGCGGATGCTGGTTCAGCGACACGATTTTGTTGATAAGATACGGGTGGTTATTCTTCTGGAGATGCAGCATATCACCGGCTTCGTCGAGAACATAGAGGGAGGCAAGACGGGCAGAGAGAAGCTTGGGGATCTTCCGGACGCAAATTGTGGCGATACGCTCGATATCCAGGCAGTTTATCTGCCGGGCCAGCGGCGTTATCTGCTCGAGCAGAGAAACAGCAGGGGCGCCGGCTTCGGTGTGTTCATTCAATTTAGTGCTATGTCGTCCCATAGTAATTTATATGCTTACCGGGTAATAGTGTTTGCTATATCGGCTGCCTGACCGCGATACATAAGGTGGAAAACGACCGCCTCCACAAGCAAATCGCCGACTTAAAACCGAGTATTATCGGACACCGGGTTGGGCAAAAAGCGAATTAAAAAATAATTCAAAAAAATTTAAAAAAAAGTCAAAAAAACCTTGACGCCCTACATAATGTATTTTACATTTTACAAAATGTAAAAGATATTTTAATTACGGTCGGTAGTAAAACCTATGAGGAGCAACCGTTGGTAACGCGAACAAGATCAACAGGTATGATGCTCAGAGTGCCCGCTAAGCTGTATCGAATCGGCGACCTGGTCCGGTACACCCCCTTCTCAAGACAAACAATTCACAACTACACAACGATGGGATTAATCCGTGAAGCGGAGTGGACCCAGGGGGGACATCGGCTGTATGACGAATCGGTTTTCGAGCGACTGGGCCGGATTATGGAGATGAAGAAGACGAAGTCGCTTTTTGAAATAAGGAAGATATTGAGCAGAGAAGAGCAAAGGGTGCGGCCGGCGGAAAACAACGGCCCAATTAATAATTAACGGACCTGCGGCACAGAGGCTGAGGCCCAACATGGATGAAAACTAAAGGTGCAGGGATGAGAAAAAGGTCATCGTTATTCGCGACTCGACCGAGGCGGATGTCAGGCAGCAGGGAAGCGGCCGAAAGGCGATGCGGGGCAAAGGCAGGCTGCCCGGGAGGCCGAATATGAACCTGCCGACAATGACTGCGGACAACATCACCGAGGTTCTGCTCAAGATAATCGAGTTCACTCAGAACAGGCAGAAAATCCTTATTCAAAATATAAACGCGATGCACACGGCTGGTTTTGCGCCCATGGATTTGCCGGTGGATGAGTTTTCGAGGTTGATGGCGCAGGCACTGGCAGAGCACGCATGCAGCCAGCGGCTGGTGCTTCGGGACGGCAAGAACGTCAAGTTTGGAATAAACGGCAGCTTTGAGGCAACGCCGGTAATCGACGAAGAGGCAAGGATGCTTTTCGAACAAAACTCCGACGAGTACCTGCGGTGCCAGATAATCAAAATGCTGGAAAATTCTCTCAATCAGCGGATAGCGGCGGATTTGCTCAAACAAAAACAGGCGAACGAATCCTGTCCGGGACGCTGTTTTAATTAATTAAAGTCGCGGGCAAAAATAACGATAAAGATATGGATATGCACATCTTGAGACAACATCAATGTGAGTTGGGTAGCTGAAAAGCCGAGTTTTACAGGACTCGGAAGTGAAATTATAAGAACTTATATTAAGGGTCATAAACCGAGATGGCTAATCTTGGACAAAATTCAGGGAGGAATCTTGTGAAGACCAATACTCAAACCACCCCTGCTAATCATGGGCAGGTCGATATCAACCGAGTCTGGGAACATTTCCATAAAACCCGCGATGAGCATAACCGCAACCTTCTGATGGAACACTACCGTTATCTTGTTCGATACACAGCAGAACGCCTGCATACCAAACTGCCCGGCAAAGTAGAGCTCGACGACCTCATCAGCTCAGGCACCTTCGGATTGATGGACGCTATTGACGCGTTTGACCCGGGCAGAGGAGTAAAATTCGAGACATACTGCTCGCCCCGGATACGCGGCTCGATTCTGGATGAGCTTCGCAGTATGGACTGGGTGCCGAGATTAGTCAGGGCCAGGGCGCACCAATTGTCCCGCGCCAAGCAATCGCTGGAAGCACATCTGGGCCGCAAGCCCCGCAAGGAAGAGCTGGCCGAAGAGATGGATATGGACATCACAGATTTTGAACGATTGCAGCAGGACGCGGACGCCGTGGGGATAGTATCACTCGACAGCCAGTACGGCGACGATGAAGGCGAGAAGGACATTCGCGAGATAGACATAATCAAGGACCGAAAAAGCGAAGACCCCCCTATCGAGGCGCAGAAGCGAGACCTCAAGGACCTGCTGACAAAGGGCCTGACACGAGCCGAACGGCTGATTGTCGTTTTGTATTATTACGAAGAAATGACGATGAAAGAAATCGGCGCGACGCTGGATTTGTCGGAGTCACGGGTTTCGCAAATGCACTCATCGATACTTCTCCGGCTGAAAGCCCAGCTTAATACCCGCAAACGTGAATTCTCAGCGTAAATTAATCGAAGCATACTCGGCCAGCCTTGCTCACCGCAGGCTGGCAGGACGGATAAAATTTTACTGATTTTTTACAATTTTTTTGTTCGATTTTGTGCCATTTTATCCCTTTTTGTCCCGTTTTCGTCCTTTTTGTTACCTTTTGTTCCCTTTTTGTCCCTTTTTGACCAAAAACAGCCCCGTTTTTAGAGTAAAAAAGGGCCTGCCACTAAGACACAAAGACGCTAACTATTTACATATCAAAGAGTTAAAACAATTTTTAATTTTCAATTTAAGGACATATAAGTTTTTCATTAGCCATGGCAGCTAATAATCTGCTCGCGACATCCGGCGGAATTTCAGGAAGCTGCTCATCCAGAGGTTTATCTTTTGCATCATCAATGGATTTGGCCTTGCGGACATGATTGGCAAGCGCATCAATACAGGCCCTGCGGGCGGTTTCATCTTTATCGGCGGTGGTCAAACTGACCAGCTTGGTCGCTATATCAGAGGCGTAACGAGCAAAAACCAACTGGTGCTCGCTGCGTGCCAGAGTAAGCAGACGCTTAAACTCGGCGGCGAAATACTGCTGAGCGTGCCAACGGAAATAAGTCCGCCGAGTGACTTTCCTCTTGTCGAGGACTTCCTGAACGGTGAATCTGCCTGAGAATAAATCAATTAAAACGCCCCTTTGCTTTTTTGAAAGATACATTGAATACAGCATTTTAAGCCTCCCGAACAAAAATTCCTAATTTCTAAATTCTAATCTCTAAACAAGCACCAAATTGCAAATGACGATTTCTAAACGGATACGAATTGTCAAAGAGCAAAAAAGATGCTCCTCTATAATTGGCGCGAACTTGCGCGCTTTTGACGAAAAATCACAAAAAAGGCACAAGGCAAAAGTTCATAAGTGCTTACTTAATAAGGGTTAAAAAAATTTTAAGAATTTTGGGATTTGGCAAAAAAGACTTGCGCGAAAATGGATAACAACTGTTTTTATCCAGAATTTAAGACGTTATGTCAGAAGGGGTTACGTCAAAAATGGGGGGTTTAGCCACAGAGTTCACAGGGAACACAGAGAATTTATAACCACAGATTAGACACAGGATTAACACGGTTTATGTCAGCCAAGACGTAATCGACAAGACCTTTGCTCTAAATGTGATTTATGCGCAAGGCCATTGTCTCTTACGCTGGGCGACGATGTCGCCCATACCTTAGGTATTTTCGTCTGACATAAAACACGGATTCATTCGGTATTGGCTGAAGTAGATTAAGCCGAGGTAAACGCCGAGGGCGGATTTAGTTGCTCGTGGCTTGTGACTCGTGACTAGTGGCTCGATATTAGCGTACAGCGGACAGCGGACAGGGCAAAATCCTAAATACTAATTTCTAAATCCTAAATAAATCCGAATTACCAAACCAAAAAAATTACAAACAACAAAGAAAAACTGGGCGGGAAAGAAAAGCTGGATCCTCGGCAGAAGACCAAGGAAGCTTACCACAAGGGCCTACGCTGCGCTACGGAAAACGGCTGGCCTCATTATATTTGATATCTTTCACTCTTATTTCCACCCTTCATCAGTTTAGTCAAAAAGAGAAAGCCCACGTTCGGCAAAATATTTGTTTTATTAATGTCTTAACAAGCATCAATGAAGTACTTTCCAAATACCAATAATAATAAAACCGAAACCTAAAATATCAAAGAAATAACCTGCTGCTGACCCATTTCTGGGATGTCCAGAAATTTTGAATCCAATTCCGATTTTTTCTTGATATGGATGGTTAATCCATTCGCCAAGCCCCCAGAAAAGAAAACCAAGGGAAAGAATTTGCACCACTGAATTTCTTATGTCTTTTAATTCCACAGTGAGAGATAATACCAGAACACAAGAAGCTGTGACTAAAATAGCCTTATACCAATAATCAATTTTTAGTTTTAATAAAGGATTTTCCATTCAGTTTACGATCACACCTCAATCACTACGCTTAGCCGTTTTGGCGAAAGCAAAGACCTCTTCCAGCCTTAAAAACTGTTTTTCGCCAAACCAACTCACCATTTCACATTCCAAATCGCAAACGCTAAACTGGTTTGTTGCAGTGATATCTTGTCATTCTTAATTTTCCGTGAGTCGATGATAAAAACGACTTGATTACCATCGCTGATTCCATATTCCTATTTTTCTCATACTTTTTACGTTGTTTTCTAAGCGATTTATCTCTGATTCCCTTAATTCTAGCCAGACCCTATAAAACGTGCCAGCGCTTAAAATTAATATGACTAAGACATATAAAAAACACCATGGCGCATGTACATTTAAAAAATATAGCTGACCATACCAAAAAAATGCGCCACCGAAGAAAATTACATATGCAAAATTAAACCCCCAAAGCATTAATGCAAAACAGGTTATACTTACAAAAAGTCTATAGGACTTGCGCCATGTCACAAATCGCAATTTTGCGCCAGCTTGAGCAAGCACAATATTCCAAAGAATACAAAGCAAACATAATGTAATTATGAAAAAAACTAATGAATCAAAAATGCCGATCGTAGCGACTATAGGTTTATGTTGCGAAGTGACATCTAGGCTTCCTTTTGTCGAATTGCTTGAAAGCCATGGGATTACAGTTAAGTATCCAACCAAAGAAATAAGGGCGGATATAAATTGGATAGATTCGGAAAAGCATTTAAACCATTTTTTAAAAGACTGCACGATCTCAATTTTGTTTATTGTCATCATATTTAATCCATCGGTTCCTGCCAAAGCAACTATAAATCCTGAGGTTGTTGGCGTCAATTCTCCGCCGGTTTTTTCTTAATCCCCCGTCGTTTTACTTTGAATAACGAGAAACGGGGGAACTAGCGCCGCACTCTGTTTACTTTAGCTTTACCCGAGTGTAGCTGAGGTCAGTAGCTTCTGCGCAACGGATGTTGTCGGGCGTCATCTTTATGACCACGTATTGGGGCGCGGCCGGGTCGGAAAAATAGTTTTTCAGCGCAGGTACCGCCTTATAGAGCCAAAGCTTCTCATCGTTGTCGGTGCTGATGGAACAAGAGCCCGCGATACGAACGTGTTTACCCTGAGGATTGCAGAA
>JBFZBL010000330.1:0-3381 GCA_041308485.1 Phycisphaerae bacterium
AAAATTGTCCTTGCTCCCACCTTCGGGCCAATTATTCACTTCATCTTCCAGCGAAACCATCGCCGCACCGAACGCCGCAAGCGCATTGGCATCCGGCTTGAAATCCTTGAAACTCTCCCCCAGCGCCGCCACCCGGCTGGTTAGTTCGGTATCGCGCCCTCCAATAATATATGTGTCGTCTTTGTCGCCGTGGATACACGCATGATAGTAGCTGCAGAGGACACACAGGGCCTTTTCAAAAGCATCGGTATTGTCTTCACAGGGTATTAACGCCTTGGCGGTCGGGGCAGCCGATGCCGTCACGGTTGTGTTGGCGTCCCGCATAGACGTCAGCGCCCCTACCACGTCCGCAAGCAATCTGCATCGCTGAATTCCCTTCGATGCCATTTCACGGTAGTCAATCTTACTTATGTAACGAAAATTAAGCTCGTCAAGCGCCCGAACAAATATCCGCCTCTTTACGCCCTCCATCCGCTGCTTGCCCGTCTCGCAGGGACTGTCCTGGAACGAACCGGCAATCTCGGCCTTGGTTATCAATTGCTCCGCGTAATCTGAGTATGCCTTATTGTTCGGCTCAAGAGCGGCAAGCCAGCTGTAACACACCACGTACGCGTCAAGCCACTTGCCCCTCCGCTCATACGCTGCCGCGTCCGCCTTGGCCCTTACAATCGCGTCCAGCAGACAAGGCTCATTCAATAATTTTTGCTTCTGCTGCTCATTCGCGAATTCCATCGTCCGGACAACCACCGCCAATATCGCAGTAGGGCCGTTGGGCTCATTTGAGTCGTTGGCGTCGTTACCGTCAGCGTCTTTTCCGCCGGCTATGCGTGGTGAAATCAGCCGCTCAAACTTCGTGAGCTCTTCCTTGTATGCGACTTGCTTCTGCTCCTCACGCTTGGTCTGCAATTGTTTCCACTGGGCCACTATATCGTTTAAATCTTCGACTTTTTTCCAGCCCTTTTGAATTCCGCCCGATTTCTCGATTACCTCGCCTGCCTCGTCAAACTTGCCGTTATCAATAAGTCCGCAGGCCTGTTCAACAACTCCTCGTTCGCTGTTGATGTCAACAGCCGCGTATGCGATTCCGCTATACCCATCAACCTCCGCGGGCCGATTAATCTCTAAGCCATGAGGTGCGGCCCACAAACATATCGCTGCCGCGCAAAATCCAATTATCATCGCGGGCCATAAAACCCGCCACCTTATCCAGAACCCGCGATTTACCTGCATAAAATATCTCTCACTGCGATGCCGCTTTTCACCGCATAGTCAATCAAAGATCATAAATCGAAAATGTCTTACAGGCACTCTGCCGCCTTGCCCGCACATCCGAGCACGTGCAGCTTGTGCTTTACCATCGCCTTTATAGCGTCTCTGGCCGGCCCCAGATACTTTCTCGGGTCGAACTCGCTCGGCTTCTCCGCAAACACCTGCCGGATCTTGGCCGTCATCGCCATTCGCAAATCCGTATCAATATTGACTTTACACACAGCCAGTTTTGAAGCCTCGGTTATTGCTGCTTCGGGCACGCCCATCGCGTTGGGCATCTTGCCGCCGTATTTGTTAATCAGGTCAACGAATTCCTTCAGGACCGTGCTCGACCCGTGCATCACCAGCGGGAAACCCGGCAGCAATTTCTGTATCTCTTTTATACGGTCAATCGCGAGCTTCGGCTCACTCTTAAATTTATATGCACCGTGGCTGGTTCCTACCGCTACCGCTAATGAGTCAACGCCGGTTTTGCCGACGAATTCCACCACCTGCTTGGGGTCCGTCAGGTGCTTCTCTACATCGTCAACGCCGACGACGTGCTCTTCGATACCGCCCAATTGCCCAAGTTCTGCCTCAACCACTACCCCGTGCTTGTGTGCGTAGGTAACTACTTCTTTGGTCATCCTGATGTTCTCTTCAAAGGGGAACTTCGAGGCGTCTATCATAACTGACGTAAATCCGTCATCGACGAACTGCTTGCAGCACTCGAAATTGTCGCCGTGGTCCAGGTGCGTCGCGATTGGTATATCGGGGTTTTCCTTCACCGCCACATTTATTATCGCGGTCAGGTAGCTGTTGCTGGCATAATCGCGGGCGCCTTTCGATATCTGCAGAATCAGCGGGGCCTTCTCTTCGGCTACCGCCTCGATGATACCCTGCGTGATTTCCATATTGTTGACGTTGAACGCCCCAACCGCGTAGCCGTGCTTATAGGCCATCTCAAACATCTTTTTCGTCGTTACCAATGGCATAAAAATCTCCTTAGTTTTAAGTTTTAAGTTCTTGTTTTGAGTTCGGTAGTATAACGCCTTATTGTGCGGAATTCAAACCAATTCGTAAGACCCTTTTTTGTCTTAACTGCAGATTTAGCCCCACTCCCATACTTGTTTTTAACAGGGCAGCCACTCTGCAAACAACAGAGAGGGGGGAAAATTCTGATTAAAATTCTCTGTGCTCTATGTGCCATCTGCGGCTAAAATATGGCGGTTGTTTGTTTTCAGCGGCAAAAAGAAGGATTTACGGCAAAGATAAATCGAATGGGTAAGGAATGCTGAAGATATTTTTGTGGCTGCGATACCTCAGGAAAAGGAGGGTAGTACTGCTGAGTATCGCGGCGGTTGCGCTTTCGACAGCGCTTCTGATAGTTGTCGCCAGCTTGTTCAATGGATTCATAAACGCATTTGAGCAGAGCGCGGTTGACGGGATGGGAGACGTTGTTTTGTCGCCTGAGAAGAATTTCACGGGATACGCTGAGCTTGAGAGGCGATTGGAGGAGATAAAGCAGGTTGAGGTGACCAGCGCTACGCTGTCTGCGCAGGGGCTTTTGCATCTGGGCAGGGGCAACGTTAGGGCGGTTGAGATTTGGGGTATTGAGCCGGCGAAATTTGGCAAGGTGACGGCCTTCGATAAGTCGCTGCTCAAAACGAAAAAGACCCCAGAAGCCAGAAGCCAGACCCCAGACACCCAAATCGAGGGTTATGTTGGGATAGGTGTTCTTGCTGAGCCGAATGAGAAGACCGATGAGTATGATGTCAACGCCGCGGAAAAAATGGTTGGCCAGCAGTTTGTCATAACAACTGGTTCGACTGCTGTTGAGAAAGATGGCGGACAGAAATTCAAGCGAAAGACCATACAATTTACGCTTGCCGATGCCGTGTTTACGGGTATTTATTATTTCGACAGCCGATTGGTGTATTTGCCAATAGAGCAGTTGAGCGGGACGGTTTATCCGGATTCAAAGGAGCCGGTCGCCGCCAGGATTCAGGTTAAACTCAGGGCGGGAGCTGACGCGGATTTGGCGATGGCGGAGATTCGCGGCGTGTGGAAGGTTTTCGCTTCGGAGAAACTCGGCTGGGATGATTACGATATTCGGGCGACAATGATAGAGAC
>JBFZBL010000331.1:0-4694 GCA_041308485.1 Phycisphaerae bacterium
AACATTATCACCGATTACGGCTTTATGATGAATAACGGTACCAAGGCCGCCATATGCCAGGCAGACACCTTTACCTATTTTTGCTCCCAGGCCGATGTGGCAGCCAAATAATATTCTGAGGAAACACGAATTAATGAATCGGGGCAACAGAGGGATTCTCGCTTTGTGCAATAGCAGAGCGAATCGGTATATTGCCAGGGCAATTGTACTCACCAGTTTTACTTTCTAATTAAAAGAGTTATATAAACGCACCACGAATGCGGTACAGCAAATTCTGATATCATTATAGATTTCACCGCCTTGTGGTCAAGATATTTCAGCATGGCCTTACTGCAGACCTATGGTAAAAGCAGAAAACTTTAAAACTGCGGACAAAAAACCGTCTCTTGTGTGTTTTGCCGGATGTGACTGGTGGTATCACAACAGAGGCCTGTTTTGCCCACAGATAATAAAAAGGCTGGCAAAGGACTATAGAGTATTGTTTGTAAACTCGCTGGGTATGCGCATTCCATCGCTGAGGAAAGACCGAAATGCCATTGGTAAAATTGTCCGGAAGCTGCGCAGTATATTCAGGTTTCTAAGAAAAAGTGATAATGGGATGTATGTGCTTAGCCCCGTGTCAATTCCTTTAGCGAGTAGTTTTGGAAGAAAGCTCAATAACTATTGTGTATTTTTGCAGGTAAAGCTCGTTTCTGTTTTGCTGAGTTTTGCCTCGCCTGTTGTTTATATAGGATGTCCGCCCGCTCTTGAAATCGTCAGGAGAATGAAATCAAAGAGGTTTATGATTTATGAACGGACAGATTTATTTGAGGAGATGCCGGGGATAAACAAGACCTACATATCCTTTCTTGATGACGAACTGGCGGCATCTGCGGACCTGGTGCTGTATGTTAATACATCGCTTTACGAAAAAGGCCTGAGAAAAAACAAAAATTCGCTGCTGATAGGCCATGGTGTGGACTTTGATTGTTTTTCCGGAAGTTTCGACGGGAAGGATACGCCTAAAGACATCGCGAAAATACGGCATCCGATAATCGGTTTCTTCGGGGACATTTCCGACAAGACATCCGATTTAAGATTGCTTGAATTCGCCGCCGGGAAACTGCCGGATATGTCATTTGTTTTTGTAGGCCCTGTTTCGGCGAATGTAGCCGGTTTACGGGAATACACAAATGTCCACTTTTTGGGCCAAAAGCCCTATGAGATGATTCCTCTTTATGGGAAGGAGTTTGATGTCGCTATTATGCCATGGAACAATAACAGGTGGATTCAGTTCTGCAATCCGGTCAAACTCAAGGAGTATCTGGCGCTGGGCAAACCTGTTGTTTCGACGTATTACCCGGAGATAACGCCTTACACGGATATAGTTTATGTTGCATCTGACTACGATGGCTTTGTGTCACGCATTGTTGAGGCGGTCAATGAACGAGCCCCGGAGATTGCTCAAAATCGCCGCGACAGAGTTAGAAACGAGACTTGGGACAGCAAAGTTGCGCAAATTAAAGTTGCCTTGAATCGTGGATGCCAGGAGACGGAAATAACTGACTCGCAATGAATATACTATGGTATTATCGCAGGTTGAGGTCAATGTCTGTGGGGGAGGTTGTCTGGCGTGTCAGAAAATTATTGTGGCAGATTACGGCAAGAGTTTTTCGCAAAATATGGGAAGTAAAATATCGAAGCAGTTCCGCGAACTTTAGGGCAATACCTGAAAAGCTTAACGCGTTAAAGTTTTATGGACTGGGAGACACAAGGCCTAATAATGTGCCCCGGAAATGGATTGATAATACCATAGCCGCTGCTGAAAAGATTTTGCTGTGTCATTATGATTGTCTTGCTCTCACTGATATTAACCTGGGAAAAGAAATCAACTGGAATTTTGAATACAAAAGGGGCATCAGGACTCCATTGAAATTTGGTCCCTGGATGGATTATCACGACACTAAATCTTACGGTGATTTCAAGTACTTCTGGGAATTGCCGCGGCTTCAGCACCTTATTACGCTGGCTAAAGCTTATTATCTGACAGGCCAGGAGAAGTATGCCGAAGAAGTAACAAATCAAATTAAGAGCTTTGACGAGCAATCGCCGTATCTTCTTGGCGTTAACTGGATAATGCCGATGGAGGCGAGCATACGTCTGGTTTCCATAAGCTGGATAACGATTTTATTAAAAGGATATTTGAAGAAGAATGTTCATGCGTGCGAGCTGATAGGCCGGCTTGTACAAAGCCATATCGACTATGTTACCAGAAACTATGCGGCATACTCATCTGCCAACAATCATCTTGTTGCGGAGGCCGCGGGGGTTTTCATAGCGAGCATATGCTTTGGCGGTTTCGAACGAATAAGTGCCCACAATAGCACGGCATACCGTATCTTGTGCGAAGAGATTGTTCGCCAAAATTACGAAGACGGCGTTAATAAAGAACAGGCGGTTCACTATCATATTTTTGCCTTCAATTTCCTGCTTATGGCCGGGCTTCTTGGCAGGGCCAACAATGCGGAATTCCCTGACCAATACTGGAAGATGTTGGAGAAAAACGCAGCCTTTATTGCCGCGATTGCTGATGATAATTGCCTGCTGCCTGAAATAGGCGACAGTGACGATGGCAGGGCGGTTGCCCTTTCGGAAACAGACGAAAATTTTGTCAGGTCGATTCTGGCCACCTCGGCAGTTTTATTCAACAGGGAGGAATTCAAAGCCAAAGCGGGGTATTTCGACGAAACATCTTTGTGGCTGCTTGGCAGCGATGGGCAGAGAAAATTCGATGATATAAAGGCGCAGTCAGCGACAACCCGTCTGCCGGCAAAGTTTGAGCATGGCGGCTACTATATACTTGCTGGTGGCGGCTCAGCCAACCCCAAAATCGTGTTTGATTGCGGACCGCTCGGTTTTGGAGCGATAGCGGCGCATGGCCACGCGGATAGTTTGAGTTTTACTCTCGATGCGTATGAGCGGGCATTTTTTATTGACCCCGGGACTTATACATATGTTGCGACTGACCCTTTTCGCAATTATTTTCGCGGCACCGCGGCGCATAACACAGTGGTTATCGATTCCGGGAACCAGTCGGAAATTGCAGGCCCTTTTTTGTGGAAGGCAAAAGCCAATTCATTTGTTCTGGAGTGGCAGGATAAAGATGATTTTTCAAAAGTTGTTGCCGGGCACGACGGGTATACCAGGTTAGCAGACCCTGTTATCCACAAGCGAAGCATAGAGCTTCATAAAAAAGAAGAACTGGTTATCATAACCGACTGGATAGAATCGGACAGTTCTCACAGCATAGTGCAGTATTACCACTTGTCCCCGGATTGTGTCGTAAATAAATCTGGGGCCAATGTGTGCCGGATAACGAACAAAGGCAGATCTGTTGAGCTTGTAGCCGATGAGAGGGCGAGTATGATGGTGGTCAGGGCCGGCGAAAATCCTCTCTGCGGCTGGGCAGGTTTAAAGTATGACAGGAAGGTGCCAATAGAGACGATAGTTTGCCGCATTGTCTCCGGTGGAAAAGAGAAACTAACAACAAGAATAAAGCTTGTGATATAACAAACGATACGGTCGCAATTGGTTAAATGCCAATATTGCATTGTAAGGGAATAATTCAGGAAACAACTTTAATTTGGAAGAACGCATATGAGTAGGATAAGTATTTTCGGATTGGGGTATGTAGGTGTTGTTTCGGCGTGCTGTCTCGCAGAGGACGGCCATATCGTTTGCGGGGCTGATCCGAATAAGGTAAAGGTTGAACTGTTAAACAGTGGTAAGCCGCCTATTGTTGAGGAAAAAGTTGACGAGCTTGTTCGTAATGCTGTCGAGAATGGCCAGCTGAAAGCTACGACTGATCCCATGCGGGCCGTTATGGAATCAGAGCTGTCTTTGATATGTGTGGGGACGCCGAGTCAGCTGAACGGCAGTTTAGACCTTAAATATGTCCGTCATGTATGTGAGGAAATAGGTGCGGCGATAAAGCAAAAACGCGATTTCCATGTTGTTGTTTGTCGTAGCACAATGCTGCCTGGTTCGATGCGCAACGTGGTTATACCCGTTTTAGAGGAAAGTTCGGGCAAGAAGGCAGGTCGTGATTTTGGTGTGTGTAATAACCCTGAGTTTCTTCGGGAGGGAACAGCGGTTTATGATTTCCGGCATCCGCCCAAAATAGTCATAGGCGAAATCGATAAAGGCAGCGGGAACCTTTTGGCGTCGTTGTATGCTAATCTCACCGCCCCGATGATTCGCGTAGATATTGAAACGGCTGAAATGATAAAGTATGCGGATAATGTCTGGCATGCCCTGAAGGTTACTTTTGCCAATGAGATCGGTTCTATATGCAAGGCGTCAAATGTTGACGGACGCAGAGTAATGGAAATATTTTGCCAGGATGACAAATTGAACCTTTCGTCATATTATCTCAAGCCGGGATTTGCCTTCGGAGGTTCTTGTCTGCCAAAGGACGTTCGGGCGCTCATATACAAAAGCCGAACCCTTGATCTTGATTTACCAATAATCAACGCGATTATTCCGAGCAATGTCAGGCAGATAGAGCAGGGGCTCAAAATGATTATTGCCAAAGGGAACAAGAGGGTTGGTATCCTTGGGTTTGCCTTCAAAGCGGGCACCGACGATCTGCGTGAAAGCCCTGTTGTGGAACTTATTGAACGACTGATGGGGAAAGGGTATGACATCAAAGTGTA
>JBFZBL010000332.1:0-3200 GCA_041308485.1 Phycisphaerae bacterium
CGCATATAAAATCCTTTTGTTCAATACTATTTTTCAAAAAAAGTTATGAAATTTTAAGTGTCTTTCTGCGTTTAGCAATCACCGCACCAAGGCCGAGAAGCAAAAGCGTGGCGGGTTCGGGAATTGTGTAGATAAAGGCGTAATCGCCATAACCATGGGGTTCGTAGCGATAACCAACTATAGTGTTGCCTGAGATGCCATTTGCGTATGTGTACGTCGCCCCTGGATATGTTAGAATGGTCCAACTTGTTCCGTCATAAAGAAATGATTGGTTACCATAATAACCAACAATATTATCACCATCGATGCCGTTTAAATATGTGAAATTCGTCCCTGGCGCATTGAGAGTGGTCCAGGTATTGTTCGGAATGTCATATAGAAATCCTTGCATTCCCGAATAAGTTATGTGGTGACCAACAATAATATCGCGCTGAACGTCCATCGTGTATGTGTATTTCCCTCCATCGCCCGTAATTGCTGATCCCGGCGCATCAAGGGTAGCCCAGGTGTTATTCGTAACATCATAGAGAAAACCATGTCTGCCTTTGCCAGAGGCATCCACATAGTTGCCGACAACCCAGCTTCCATCAATGCCCATCGCCCAAGTACCTGTTGAGTTTGGATAGTTGAGGTTTGTCCAGCTTTTAGTTGCATTGTTATAGAGGAAACCGTGGTTTGGGTTATTTATACCGGTATGATAGTAACCAACAATATTGTTGCCGGAAATACCTTGCGCGTATGTCTCTCCATAGTATCCAGACCATGGCGATTTTAGAGTAGTCAGGGTATCGGTTTGACTGTTATAAAGAAAACCTTTACTGCTTTCGGTGGCAGTAATATAGCAACCAACGAAGTTTTTGCCTTCGACACCGTATAGCCTTGTTAGAGCTGCCCCAGGTCTGTTGAAGTCTGCCCACGTTCCACCCCTGACATTACCGGTAATGGAAAACATTATCGCCGCGCAGATTACGATAGGTATTAGGTGTGTTCTACTTCTCATACTCTTCTCCTTCTTCAAAAAGCGATTAAAGCTTACAAGGCAGGGAATTACACGTGCGAAACGTATGCTGCAAAATCTCTCTCTAAGATATTGCTCATCGGCACTCTCCTGCCTTCTTCTTTGCCTTTTGCCCCCAGCCAAAGGCGATTTATATTATACCCTTTTGCAGGTAGTAGTCAAGACATTTCAGACGCTGGACCAAAGACTCAAGACAACGAACTGGTAGTTGAACAGGCGAGGAAACTTTGGCGGGTAAACTTCCGTGGAAATAAAAAGAGCTGTCGGCCCACACCCAAAACCGACAGCCCGGACGAGTATCACCCGTCCTCCATCTATATATACGTGTCGCGCCTGCGTTTAGGGTCTTGGGAAAAATTATATTTTTGATGGGGCACACGCACTGAACTGCTAACCGATTTCAATGAGGGAATATTTTCTGCTTCCCAGCCCAATTTTTTCGGCGTGCTCTAATTGCCATTTGCCGTTGAGGTTGGGGTACTCGGATATTTTGTCGATGGGTTTGCCGGCGGTTTTTTCCATCAAATCAATCGCCGCGGCGTCAACGGCCACCGGGTCGATCGAGCCGAGTATGCCGATGTCTCTGACGATGTTGTGGTCGGGGCTGCCCATGCAGTCGCAGTCTTTGGTAATGGATATCGCGAAGTTTATAAATGCCGCTCGACCTTCTTTACCCGTCAGCACTCCCTTTGCGTGCTCGGCGACGCTGTATTCGAGTATTTTGATGTCCTTACCCCAATCGTGCTGGACCGCGCCGAACCTGCATACCGCCAGGCATTCCGCGCAGCCGACGCATTTATCTTTGTCGATATGTGCTTTGAGGTCTTTCATATTAATCGCCGCTTCCGGGCAGTGCCGGTAGCATTCGCCGCAGCCGACGCATTTGTTGGTATCCACGCTAGGCTTGAACGCCGCGTGCTGGCGCATCTTGCCTTTCCTGCTTGCGCAGCCCATACCCAGTGTCTTGAGCGTTGCGGCGACACAGGTCCCTAAGTGCCCTGTGACGTGCGACACTGCCAGAATCGATTGAATCCTCGGAATGTCGTATGCGACGGAGACCTCTTTATTGAGCTCGCCATCAATTTTGACAACTGTTTCGCTTGTTCCGAAGAGGCCGTCAGGCGAAATAAACGGTATGCCGAGTCCCTTCATATCGAATCCGTGCTCGTGCGCCAGTATCGCGTGGTCAATCGCGTTGTGCCGTTTGCCGAGATACAGCGTGCTTGTGTCCGTCAGGAATGGTTTGGTCTTTAAACTTAGAAGCTCGTCAACAAGTCCTTTAAGGCACGGCGCCTTGATGTACGTCTTGTTGCCTTTTTCGCCGATGTGAACCTTCACGGCCGTGAAATCGTTTTTCTTAAAGCACTTGGCGAAGCCCGCTTCTTTGAAAAGATGTTTTGCCTTATCGGAGATTTTCTTTTCGCCGTCTTCAATAGACGCTTTTATAAAGTATACTTTTGGAGTCATCTGGGAATTCTCTTATTTGCCCGTGAATATGATGATGCCGACCAGAAGGAGTATTACGACTACGCAGACGCCAATCGCAGTGTAGAAGATCCACATAAACTGTCTGGTTTGCTTGGCGACCATGTACTTCAGGTACCTGTCGCTGGTGGCGAATGTCCTGCTCATTTGCGCTATGCCGTCGGTATGGTCTTTTGTGCTCTGGTTGAGCTTGGCGAGGGTTTCGTTGAATTTGCCGAATGTTTCAGTCATCTGGATATCGACGTCCGCTGCTGCGGTCAATTGTCTGTCGATTGCCAGCAGGGTGTCGGTCTGCTTTGCGCTTTCCGCTGGAATCTTCTCTATCGCCGAGAGAAGCTGCTGGTCTTTGAGGATGTTCGCCTTGAGCTGCAAAACGAGCTGTTCTGTCAGCACCTTCTGGTTTTCGACGACAAGGGGGAAATTTTCGAGCAGTTTGGGAAATTGTTCGATGCGGGCGATGAGGTTTTCCTGCTGGGCGACCTGTTTGTCGAGGTGCTGGTTTATACCCTGAATCTGTTCGATGAGCGTTTCGAAGCCGGCCTGGAATTTTTCCATCTCGGGTTTGCCGCGCACTGCCACGGCCTTTAGCGGGCTATTATCTTTCGGCTGGGCTTGGTTTTGAATTATCATCCCATCGTCGCTTAACTGAGGCCGTTCATAGTCGCTGTGCGATGAGGGCAAGATCGGAAGAGCGTCG
>JBFZBL010000333.1:0-3788 GCA_041308485.1 Phycisphaerae bacterium
TCCTTCGACGAAGCCGGGCTGGTTTGGGGGGCCTATTTGCGATTGACTAACACCTGCAAAAGGGTATCATATAACTCGCCTTTTGCCGGGGGCAAAAGGCATTGGAACATTGAAAACATTAAACAGGGAAACAACCAAAACTTGGAATCTGTGAAAGGATAAAAAAATGCCTTTAGTAACGTTAGTAATTACGCTGATAGTAGTTGGTGTGCTTCTGTGGTTAGTCAATACTTATATCCCGATGGACGGCAAGATAAAGAAGATTATCAATGTCGTTGTGGTGATTGTTGTCATCATCTGGCTATTGCGCGTTTTTGGTGTTTGGGGAAGTATTGAAAACATCACAATAAAGTAACGAGATAGTCCCCGAACCAACCACGCTTTTGCTTCTTGGCCTCGGTGCGGAGATTGTGAGAAAAAGGCGGTAGGGTTTTTTCCCCTGCCTTGTTAGAGGTCGACCTTTCGGCAGGCCTAATATTATAAGACCCAAAAACAGGTTTTTTTTGCAATAATAATCGCTCGGCAGGATTTCCAGACATTTGCATCATCTATTTCCTTAAGTCCCTGTTTATAAGGGTATATCTGCTTTTTCATCGAGGTTTCCAAAATCTGAAAGAGTGTAGGAATGTCATAATGAGTAATATGGGCTTGACAAAATCTGATAAAATTGGTAGAATAGAATTAAATGGGGATGGGTTCCAAAGGATTGTGCAAAGAAGTACGGAATGAGATACTTGATAAAATAAGTAAGGAGGAAAAAATGAACGGAAACTTTTCTTATCAAACTCCTGGCGAATATAGAGTGTTTTTCATGGATCTAAGCTCTGTTGTTATCAGCGCTTTATCACAATATGATTCCAAGAAAAAAGCTCAAGCTGCTAATCCTGGGAAATTGGTATCGCATGCTCAACTGATCAGCCAGACTAAGCAGGTATATCAGGCACCTATTGCCATTAAATCGATTGAAGTTAAAGTTAAAGATATAAATCCTGCTGCGAAAAAAATTAATTATTGATATGTAAACTTATTTCTGGTTTCCCGAAACGCCGGCTCGCCGCTTTGCCCCGTGTTAAGTTTTACACTTCCAGTTTTAAATTAACTTCCATCATCTCGTCTTTATGCGTAAACAGCAGCAAAAAAACGCTCCCGTCCAGATTATACCAAAGCATCGTGGCTTTTTTCATAATACCCAACCAGATAAAATATAAAGGATTTTAATGATCTTATCCTGCCGGGAAGTTTATAGCAATCCTGCGGAACTGTCCGCTACCCGCTACACGCTATCTTATGTCTGGCGTCTAATTCTCCCCATCTTTACAATTAATTCTCGAAGCGCAGCGAAGACCTCGGCGTAGTCGAAGACGAAGACGGGCGCGCCCACCACTAATAAATCAGTTTATAATGTTGGTGCAAAAAAGTGGTACAAAACCCCCTCGCTTTTCCAAAATTTTCCAAATTTTTACGATGTTTCCCCGCCTGTTTGCGTTACTTTTTGATATGAAATTTTTTCACCTTTGCTTGCCCTCGACTCAAGCTCCGTTAGTAACCGCAATCGGGGGCCCACTTCCGCGGGCAATTTTGGGGCAGAAAAAAACCGTGCAGCCGGATTCTTTTCGCAATCGGGCTGCACGGCCAAAATTCGTGATATACCTGGGTTTTACGTGGTAGCTCTCTTCTTGTTGAACAGATACACAATAATGCCCAGGGCAACCAGGCCTACCAGCCCGTTTTCGCCGAGGGTCTTCAGCAGCAATGTTATGTTGCCAACAACTTGGCCGAAGAACGGCACAGTGTTGCCAAACAGAATCTCGACCGCGACACCGAGGGCAATCAGCAGCAGCGCTATTTCAGTAATTTCACCGAGCCACTTCTTAATTTCTGTGAAGAACTGCATCTGTATCTCCTTAAATTAAAACCAGTTATGTTGTACAACATCCTGCGGCTTTTTTCGGCTTATCCTTCTTTTGGTCTTTAATATTTATGAAACCGGCAAACATGGAGGATTCGGCGCCTGCCCGAATCGAGTGCCAGATCGCCTTGTTGAACGGCCAAAAAATCGTTTTTTTAATACTGGTAAATTGGGTAGGGGGGCTATCAGATTAGAATTATGTTAAAATAGGCAATATCGGCTTGACTCAAAATGATAATATAGTGTATAATTCCAATATGGTCGGGAGCACAATAATATTTGTTTTGCGGATATGCCTTGTGGCGGTGGTAGGGGCGTTTTTGTGGCGTCTTGTCGAACCCAAGACTCAACAGGCAAGAATACTCAGGGCGGGACTATTGGTCATTGGTTTGCTGGTAACCTGGGCGGTAGTAAGAAGCATCGGGGCATAGCCATAACCGCAGCTTAATTCTCAATTCTGCATTCTCAAGTTTTGACTGGTCATATTCTGTTCAAACGGATTTTACTTAGCAATTCCGCAGGTTATGGGAGACGAATGAGAAATGAATGGGCGATGCAGGAGTCGAACCTGCGACCCGCTGATTAAGAGTCAGCTGCTCTACCAACTGAGCTAATCGCCCTTGTACAGCCGAAGATTATAATAAAAATTTATTGTTTATCAAGGCCAAAGAATCAGCAAGGTTACTATGACCCGGTATGTTTGGATGGCGGTACGGGCATTCCCAGCTCCGCCAGGACCTTTTTCATATCATCCCAGACCTTTCTGCGGTTATCGTCGGAGTAGTTGCGTAGCAGATAAGCGGGGTGGAAGGTGGGCATAAGCTTTATAGGTTTATGACCAAGGCCGGGGACGTATTCGTGGAAGATGCCTCGCAACTGACCTATTGGCTTGGGGGTGTCGAGTAGTGTCTTTGCGGCGTGGGCGCCTAAGGCAACGATTATTTCCGGGTTAATCAGCTCGATTTGCCTTTGCAGGTAGGGGATACAGGCTATTATCTCTTCAGGTTTGGGGTCGCGGTTATCAGGAGGCCTGCACTTCAGGATGTTGCCAATCCAGACGTCTTGCCGTTTGAGGCCGCAGGCGGCGATGATTTTATCTAACAGTTGTCCCGCTCTCCCGACGAACGGCCTGCCCTGCATATCTTCATCTGCTCCGGGTGCTTCACCTACGAACATAATGCGGGCGGACATATTGCCTTCGCCGGGAACAGCGTTTTTGCGCAATGAGCCGAGTTCGCACTTTCGGCATTTGCGCGTCTGCTCTGCTATTTCCTCAAGCTCTTTGATTGTTTCGGCACTTGCGGTGCGATTCTCGATACTGGATGCTCGATTCTCGAAGTTCGGAATTTGAATTGTTCCGTCTTCTGTCTTCTGTCTTCCGTCTTCAGATTTTTTTACAGTTAGGCCGCCGGAGAAGAATTCCGACATTTCAGCGTGCTGGCGGACGACTTTTTTAATGTCAGGATTACTTTTCATAAGCCGGATTGTAATTTAGTTTTTGATTGGAAGCAATAAAAAGGGCGACTCATAATGAGTCGCCCTTGTGCGAATCTGAGATTTGTTTGTTTTAGACAAGGCCCTGTGCCATCATGGCCTTTGCGACCTTGACAAAGCCGGCGATATTTGCGCCGACGATGAAGTTGCCCGGCTGGCCGTATTCTTTCGCGGCCTCGCTGGCGTTCTTGTAAATGGTGGTCATAATGATTTTCAGTTCCGCGTCGGCCTTTTCGAAGGTCCACGGAATTCTCTGGCTGTTCTGTGCCATTTCGAGACCGGAGACGGCCACGCCGCCTGCGTTGGCAGCCTTGCCGGGCAGAAACAGCACTTTGTTGTGCAGGAACACATCCGCTGCTTCGGGAGTGCAGGGCATATTTGCGCC
>JBFZBL010000334.1:0-3406 GCA_041308485.1 Phycisphaerae bacterium
TTGAGAAAGTGAAGGAACTACCTGCATCCCAGCCGATGGACACTGTTGTTGTACCATCATTGCCGCCTGTGGGTGGATATGAATCTCGCCGGTCAACAGAGAAATCGGCCACAGGGCTCCCTGCCGCGCCGCCAGAAATAGTACATCCTACTGCGATGAATTGGCAGTCAATAGTGTTGGCCGTTTGGTTAGTGGGTGTTATTGTGCTGGCAGTGCTGTTGTTGCAGAGACTGATATTCGTTAAATGCTTGATTAGCCAGTCCGATGATGTCGGCGATCCCTTGAGCGACGCACTCAGTCAGTGCTCCCGGCAGATGGCAATGCGACGAAGGATCATGCTCAGACTTTCACCCAATGCTGCCAGCCCTTCAGTTTGTGGTTTATTTAGGCCGGTTATTCTTATTCCGCATGGGCTGGTTGATAAACTGACTGAGCCGCAGTTGCGGGCTGTTTTATTGCATGAATTAGCTCATATCAGGCGCGGCGACCTATGGGTTAGTTTCATTCAGACGGCTTTACAGATTCTTTACTTCTATAACCTTTTGCTGTGGCTGGCTAATTCGCTTATTCGCAAGGTTCGCGAACAAGCGGTCGATGAAATGGTATTGGTAGCGATGGGTTCGCAAGCCGAGGATTACCCAGACACACTGCTTAACGTGTCAAAGCTCATCTTTCGCCGTCCAGCTTTAAGCCTGCGTCTGATTGGCGTGGTAGAATCGAAATCCGCATTGAAAACCCGTATCAAACACATCGTTACCAGACCGATACCCAAATCCGCCAAACTGGGACTTACAGGGCTTGTTGCAGTAATCTTGACATCTGCAATTCTTTTGCCGATGGCAAAAGGTAATTTCAACGACATTCCGCTCTTCGACAATCCGCCATCGACATTACACATGGCGGCATTCAAGGGAAACCTAAAGGCGGTAAAACAATTCATCCACGATGGAATCGACGTTAACTCCAGAGGCCCCGACGGTGAAAGGCCTCTCTGTTTTGCAGTTTACGGTAACAGGATCAATATGGTAAGATTCCTGTTAGACAACGGTGCCGATATAAACGCCGCGAACGATTCACAGTCCACACCTTTGCACGGGGCCGCATGGAAAGGTTTCTGGGATGTTGCCGAACTGCTTATCATCCGCGGTGCCGAGGTGAACGCAGTAGATAAAATGGGCAAAACCCCGCTGGATAACGCAATCGATCAGAATCATCCCCGCTTGATAAAGCTGATTCGCAAACACATCGAAATCAGCACCAAAACAGAGAACTCAGGCTTCAAAAAGACTTTACCCAACGGCGTGACGGTTGAGTTAATAGGCGTTTGTGAACATCCCAGCGAAGGCAAGCAATGGTGGCGGGCTGATGGAAGTTTGCTTAAAGTAATGCCTTATGCCAAGCTCAATAACAGGGAAGCGTATAACGATTTACGAATGTTTGAAATAGTTTATCGTCTGAGCGGTCCGGGCAAGGCTGTTAGTAAGATAATTCGTACAGATGAGATGCCTGGATATTTTGGCCCTTATGATATGAAGCGGGATATTGAGAAAGCAGCAGCGTATTCGGAAGATTGCGTGTACGCAATGATACCTGTTGTAGATGGGTTGGACAAAGTTGATATAAATATTGCTTGTGGAACAGAAGTTGACTGGCAGTGGCACGCACGGGTGACGTCGCCTGTAACGAACAGCGGAATGAATACGGGCCAACTGGATTTGAGCGTTAGCACGGGCGAACAAGGTTATGCAGTTGCTAACGTTACTCATCGTATTTATGACAAAGAGGTTCGGGTGATTGCAAAAGATAAATCCGGTAAGCTTTATCATCCCAAGTCATTGAGGGGTAAGACTATGAATTGGGCTGGAGTTATTACAGCAAAATTCGACATTTCTGCTGACGACATAGAGTCTGTCGAAGTACAAACGCAGGAATTTCAAACAGTTGAATTAAAAAACGTCTCCCTCCAGCCCGGCCACAAAACCGATGTCGAAATTGAAGTTAAAAAAACTGATGTTCAGGTTGAGGGGACGACAAAGGCTGAAGAAGCAGTGGTTGGTTGGGTTGTTGACTCCAGCGGCAAGGGCATAGCTGGTGCGACGATGGGATTTTATCGGTGGAACATAAAAGAAAAGAAAATAGAAGGGCGTCAAACAATCAAAACAGGGAAAGACGGTAGTTTTGTCATTCCGTATATTGAGCCGGGCGAATCTGGATCCTTTACAAATATCACGGCTCCACAGTTTGACACTCGCGATCATGTTGATTTCGTGCACCGTATAGACGGCACATACTTTCCCGATGATCGAACGATACAACTGTTTCGCCTGGGTAGTATTGCAGGAACTGTGCTTGACCGTGACGGCAAACCATTAGCCGGCGCTCCATTGTCGCTGTCAACGCATGTTCAATATCCACGGTCTGGTTCACATACCACCAATCACCTGCGCGCAATCACAAACGAAAATGGCGTCTTTCGCATGGATGTTCCACCGGGAAATCACTTACTCTATTATCCGTGGACCGGTCCGACACAAGGTGAAGTGGATGACGGTAAGTGGGATACCTGGCGCAAACCAGGTGAGCTTTATCCGTCAGCACCCATCAAAGATGTGCTGGCAGCGCAATTTATCAAGATTGACAACGGCCAGGCGGTGGGTGATATAGTGATTGATCTATCGAAGTCCACGTGTGCGGTGGAAGGCCGTGTCCGGGACATCAATGGTCAGCCCGTCGCCGGTGCAAAAATTGGATTATCATGCGTATATGAAGGAGGTCGGTGGGTCTTGCCGATGAGTGCCGATTACAAGGAACCGCTTACGGACAAAGACGGACAATATCGTTTTGAGAACCTGATGCCAGGCGAATGGCACATCTATGCCTGGCACGATAAGGTAAAGCAACGGAACGATCCGGTGCCTGTCGAGTTAATTCCCGGTAAAACAACTGAGCAGGATTTGTATCTAGCCGGCTCGGTTGAAGCAACTAAAGAAAAGAATAAAACCGATGTGCAGGTTGAGGGGGAAGGTATTGGGCTTGTTGAAGCAAAGAATCATTTTTCCACCACGCTACCCAGCGGCGTGACGGTTGAGTTGGTGGGAGTTGCCGATTATCCTTCGAAAGGGGATCAATCCTGGTGGCAGGCGGATGGAACCGTCTTAGCTAAACCACCTTATGATGGTTCTGATAACGACATCATGAGTATAGCCGGGGAGGACATTCGTAAAATCGAACTGGCGATAAAATTAGGTGGGAATACTAGTGGCCCCGCCTGGGAAGCCCCTGTCAAGAGAGTTGACGGAAAGGGCCTTTGGTGGGGAGGGCGGCGCCGGGAAAACGGGCAAATTGTAGATGATATTAAATCAATAGCAATCGTGTGTCCGAGTAAACAAGAAAAACTTGATCTGCG
>JBFZBL010000335.1:0-2919 GCA_041308485.1 Phycisphaerae bacterium
CAAGGTCCGCGCCCACGTCCGCCGATTTTGTATAGATACCGCCGCCGACACGCATGAACAGGGCCACGGAGCTTGCGCCCATGGCAAACCCGTTGAGAATAGCCAGATACTCCATGTTGCCGGCGTATTTAGTCATAATGAACCAGAAAAGAATACCGAATCCCAGAAGCCCCATACTGGCAACGGCAAGGCCCATGACCGCCCCTCCGTTGAACGCCATGCTGAGCGCTTTCGACATGCCGCTCTTATTCGCGGCGTTGGCGGTTCTTACGTTCGCCAGCGTCGACGCGGACATCCCGATAAAGCCGCAGACAAGAGAGGTTACACTGCCCAACAGAAAGGCAATAGCGGACTGAAGATTGTACGGCTTGAGGAATAAAAATAACAGGATAAAAACAATGACAATAAAAACAGACAGATTGATAAACTGCCGGCGCATATACGCCATCGCACCTTCACGAATCTGCGCGGCAATCGCCTTCATTTTTTCGGTACCGGCGTCCTGTTTCTTAATAGACGCATACAAGACTGCGATAATAACGAATCCAAGCACTCCAAGCCACGGAGTATAATACACAAGATTCTGCATATCAAAACCCTCCTTTAATAAAGAGTGAAGAAGTTGAAAAAAAAGAATTGTTTGTTGAAATGAATTTCGTTGTTGTAATAAAAAATGATTGTGCGCCTGATTGCACGGTTACTGGTATAGACAGGCTTTCTGTAATAGCAGAAACAAACACAGAAACAGTTCTCATCCTTGGTAATAAAGGATGTTGCATGCACATTGTACTTTTCAAGGAGATTCTCGCAATCATTTGATTATCAGATAATCAAAACCCCGAATCCGAAAGTAACCGACGCATGTTAAAATAATTCTTGAAGCATTTTTTGGCAAAGAAACAGATGATTAAAAAAATTCGGGCAGGCAACATTAAAGCCATGATTTCGATATTAAATTATCGTTAAACCGCACGCCTATTATCAAACGCGACATTTTACTGATTTAAGAAGCAGGTTTTTAAGAGATACAAACATCCTTTCAATCGGGTTTTTCTGGTCTTTTGCTGTTTTCTGAAAGAAAACAGATTCTTGGATAATCGCCGTTTTTGTCAGAGAAACAAAACGATGTTTTCTGTATTATTGTATATGAGGAACGCGACTGTTGTCTACCCAAATTATTTTAAGCGAAAGGCCAAAACCATGAGTACCCACGAAAATTTCGATGTTCTGCTTACCTATCCGGCAGAGGACCTGCGCATATTCGAATCGATGATTCCCCTGGGAATCGCCAGTATTGCTGCGGTGCTGGAGGAGAACCGGTACACCGTAAAGGTAGTGGATTTCAACCATTACACCGGCGATTTTCGCCGGGACCTTAAACGATGGAATCCCAAAATTATCGGTATCGGCGGAACAACCCCGACGCGCAAAGGGAGCTTTTTAACGGCCAAAATTGCAAAAGAGGTGCTGCCGCACGTGCCGGTGGTGTATGGAGGGGTTCATGCGACATTTACGGTACAGGACACGTTTGAGAACATACCCCAGATAGATTTCATTGTTAAAGGCGAAGGGGAATACGCGTTTCTCCGGCTGTGTGAAAAGTTCGTGCGAAACAGTGCGGTCGATATTTTCTCGGCGGACGGGATATGCTATCGCAGCGGCAACGGTATTGCAGAAAACCGGCATGCACGAATACATGATCTTGACGCGTTACCAATGCCCGCACGGCACCTTTTTGATTATTCTTACGCGATGACCCTTGATTGCAATAACAGCAGGGCTGACTTTATCATGACCTCCCGCGGCTGCCCGGCAGCCTGCTCGTTCTGTTCCGCATCGAGGATGTTTCCCGGCGGTGTGCGGCTGCGCAGCATGCGCGAAGTGAAAAGGGAGATAGAGTGCATTCTCTCGCACAAAAAGATCGAAGCCCTGAAACTATTCGACAGCACGTTTACTGCAAACCGGCAGCATGTGGTTGATTTCTGTGCAATGATCCGCCCCTATAACCTGGTCTGGGAGTGCGAAATTCGTGCCGATACCGTTGATAAGGATCTGCTGGCGCTGATGAAAAACAGCGGCTGCTGCTCCATAAACGTGGGGCTCGAGACCACCAGCGAACGTTTGTTGAAAACAATGGGCAAAAAAATAGCGGTCGGCCAGGTTGAGGCTGTTCTGGCATGGTGCAGAAGCCTGGGAATCAAAACAAAGGTCTTTTTTACCTTCGGCCATCAGGGTCAGACCTATGACGAGTGCGTGAAGGATATCGAATATATCCGCAGCAGAAGAAGCTTCATTGATTTTTACGCGACAACCATCGGCTTGCGGGTGTATCCCGGCACTCAGCTGGAAAAGCAGTTGCGGAAAGATGCCACGATACCGGCCTGTTTCTCATGGGCACACTACAAACCGCCTAAAAGGAACCTGCTGCTGTGTGAAACCAGCGATGTGCTTATCCTTGAACAGGGGAGGCTGAATACGTTTCACTTATCAACCCTTATCGTCAGATTGTGCATACAAGGCACGGTTTTATCCGCCGGATATATCAAGAAAATGGTGTGGCACAACATAGCCGGAACAGGCAGGGCATTACGGTCTCAGTTCCGGTATACGCGGCAGCGGCTGGCAAGAATACTCCTTGCGGTTTCGCCGTGATTTAGGACGGCAGAGACGTAAATTTAAACGAAAAAAATGTTCAACGGAATGATGTCTGTGGAAGGGGAAAGCATTCCCCTGGTCTCCAATCCCGCCAATGGGGGTGTACGACGAAAGAGGGCGGGATTTCCGACACACCCCTTCACAGGTGGGCCTCCTGGCACGGGGGCACATTAAGGATGGCGAATACTATAGCACTTGTTTAAGATGCGATATAGACCATAACAAAAGTCGTGGAGTTCAACATATCGCTGAAAAACTTCTGCT
>JBFZBL010000336.1:0-11663 GCA_041308485.1 Phycisphaerae bacterium
CGGGCAGATATTCTTCGCAGAATACATGCGATTTGCGCAAAGACGCACTTAAGGATTTCATTTCAGATGCTGTTTCAACTACGAAGCTTCTTGCGGAGGACCAGTACAGGACATTACCTGACCCGAAGTATTACAAGGGGCGAGCGGACACAGACCTTAAAATCGATGACGCCTCTGTCGATAAGCTGTCCGCGGAGCAGAAACATGCGTTAGTAAAAGCCGTGGAAAACGCCGCCTGGTCGGCGGGCGGAGATAAAGTCGTTACGGTTGAGGCCTGGTTTAGCGACGAGCTGGGCGAATCAGTTACGCTGACAAGCAACGGCTTTTCAGGCGACTCCAGGGCCACAAATTTCAATGTCGGCGCTTCGGTAAGCGTTCTTGACGATGATAACCGCAGGCCTATAGCTTACGACTACGCGGAGTGCCGTTTCCACAAAAAACTGGGAAACCCGGAGACTATCGGCGCTAAAGCCGCGTGCAAGGCCCTGGCAAAGCTTGGGGCCAAAAAAATAGAGACGGCCATCTTGCCCATTATCGTCGAAAACCGAAACGTCCGCCGCATTACCAGGGGCTTTTTCGATGCGCTCGATGGCCGCAACATTTACCGTAAGCAGTCATTCTTGGCCGACAAAAAAGGGCAGAAAATCGCCAGTGACAAGTTCATTCTCGTGGATGATCCGTTCATCCCGGAAGGGCAGGCGAGCCGCTTGTTTGACGGCGACGGCTTCGCGGCTAAAAAGCGTACAATCATCGAGGCGGGCGTCCTGAAGGATTTCTATATCGACTGGTATTACAGCAGGAAACTCAGCGTTGAGCCGACAAGCGGCTCTACAGGTAATATGATTGTCCCGCCGGGCACTCGTTCGGTCGATGAGATAATCAAAGACCTCGGCAAAGGAATCCTTGTTACAGATTTCCTCGGCGGCAACTCGAATCCCACGACGGGCGATTTCTCAGTCGGCATTTTCGGCCAATACTTCGAGGGCGGAAAAATAGTTCATCCCGTTTCCGAAATGAACATCGCCGATAACCACCTCAAGTTCTGGCACAAACTCGCCGAATGCGCCAACGACCCGTGGCTTTACAGTGACTGGCGCACGCCGAGTATGGTCTTCACCGACATCGTCGTCTCCGGCGTTTGATATCGGCTGCCTGCGCCTGCCTGACTATTTAATCCCCGCATGATACTGCTGAAGCGATTTTACCGTCGCGGAGCCGGCCTTATTGAACGCTGCTATGCCTTTCGCCGCCGCCGCTGCTGCCGCGGTCGTCGTCACATAAGGTATCTTGTATTTTATCGCCGCCTTGCGGATATACGAATCGTCATATTTGCTCATCTTGCCCGCCGGCGTATTGACGATTAACTGTACATCGCCGTTTTTAATGCAGTCCATAATATTCGGTCTGCCCTCGTGCATTTTGAGGACCATTTCCGATTTAACACCGTTTTGGCTGAGCAGTCGATGCGTTCCCTCAGTGGTTTTAATTGTGAAACCGAGTTTCGCAAATTCCTTCGCGACACTAACGATGTCCTTTTTGTCTGGATCCGCGACGGTTATCAGCACTGTTCCATCCGAGGGCAGGCGCAGCTGTGTCGCTTCCTGCGACTTGAAATACGCAAGCCCGAATGAATCCGCCAGTCCGAGCACCTCGCCTGTCGAGCGCATCTCAGGCCCGAGAACCGGGTCAACTTCGGGGAACATATTGAACGGGAAGACCGATTCTTTGACGCCGAAATGCTTGATCTTTCCGTGTTTTAATTTCAGGTCTTTTAGTTTTTTGCCGAGCATAATCTGGGTTGCGGCCCTGGCCATCGATAATCCGCAGACCTTCGAGACAATCGGCACCGTCCTCGACGCGCGCGGGTTGGCCTCGAGCACATATACCTTGTCTTTGCATATCGCGTACTGGATATTCATCAGGCCTACAACGTTGAGCTTTATCGCGATTTTCTTCGTGTACTCGGCTATTGTGTCCAGATGCTTTTTAGGTATCGATACGGGTGGTATGACGCACGCTGAATCGCCCGAGTGAATGCCCGCAAGCTCGATATGCTCCATTATCGCCGGTATAAAAGCGTCTTTGCCGTCCGATATGGCGTCCGCCTCGCTCTCGATTGCGTCTTCGAGGAACTTGTCGATGAGTATCGGTCTTTCAGGAGTAACATCTACCGCCGCGGCGACGTAATGCCGCAGCATTTCTTCATCGTGCACGACTTCCATCCCGCGACCGCCAAGCACATACGAGGGCCTGACAATGAGCGGATAACCTATTTTCTTCGCCAGCGCAAGCGCCTCTTTTAGGTTGCTTGCCATTCCCGCCTCCGGCATCGGAATCTTGAGTTTTTTCATCATATTGCGGAACAGCTCCCTGTCTTCCGCGAGGTCAATCGCTTCGGGTTTTGTCCCTATTATTTTTACCCCTGCCTTGGCGAGCTGGCCTGCGATATTCAGCGGCGTCTGCCCGCCGAACTGAACGATGACTCCCTCCGGCTTTTCCTTTTCGTATATGCTCAGCACGTCTTCTACCGTCAGCGGCTCAAAATAAAGTTTATCGGAGGTGTCGTAATCGGTCGATACGGTTTCCGGATTGCAGTTGACCATAATCGACTCGTAGCCCTCGTCGCGCAGAGTAAACGCGGCGTGAACGCAGCAATAATCGAACTCGATACCCTGCCCGATTCGGTTTGGGCCTCCGCCCAGGACCATAATTTTCCTTCTTTTGCTAACCGGCACTTTGTCTTTGCCGTTATATGTCGAGTAGTAGTATGCCGCGTTTTTGACGCCACTGACAGGTACGGCGTCCCATGCCTCAACGATGCCTAATCCGGTTCTCTGTTTACGAATCTTGTCTTCCGTTACATTGAGTAGTTTTGCGAGATAGCGGTCCGCGAAGCCGTCCTTTTTGGCTTGGATGAGTAGCTTGTCCGGCACGTTTTTGCCTTTGTATTTCAGGATTTTCTCTTCCAACTCGACGAGCTCTTTCATTTGCTCGATGAACCAGTGCTTTATTTTTGTCTTTTCAAAAAGCGTATTGACCTTTGCGCCTTTTCTCAGCGCCTCATACATAATAAACTGTCTTTCGCTTGTCGGATTATTGAGCATTTTCATCAGCTCATCTAACGGTAGCTTATTGAAATTCTTAGCGAAGCCAAGCCCGTGTCTGCCGTTTTCCAGCGAGCGAATCGCTTTCTGGAAAGCCTCTTTGTAGTTTTTGCCGATGCTCATTACCTCGCCGACTGCCCGCATCTGTGTGCCTAATTTATCCTCGATGCCTTTGAATTTCTCAAAGGCCCATCGCGAGAACTTCACAACCACGTAATCCCCCCAGGGCTCATATTTTTCGAGCGTGCCTTTTCGCCAGTAAGGAATCTCGTCGAGTGTCAGGCCGCCCGCCAGCAGCGACGACACAAACGCAATCGGAAATCCCGTTGCCTTGGATGCAAGCGCAGATGACCGCGAGGTTCGCGGATTAATTTCAATTACGACTACTCTGCCTGTTTTTGGGTTGTGCGCGAACTGGATATTCGTCCCGCCGATGACTTCAATGGCGTCAACAATGTCGTAGGAGTGCTTCTGAAGTTTCTTTTGCAGTTTCTTATCTATTGTCAGCATCGGGGCTGTGCAGTAAGAATCGCCGGTATGAACACCCATCGGGTCAACGTTCTCGATAAAGCAGACGGTGATTTTCTGCCCCTTGCTGTCCCGGACTACCTCCAGCTCAAGCTCTTCCCATCCAAGCACGGCTTCTTCGACGAGAATCTGTTTTACCAGACTCGCCGATAGTCCCCTTGCGGCGATAATTCGCAGCTCCTCGACATTAAATACCGCGCCGCCGCCCGTCCCGCCCATTGTGTATGCGGGACGGATAATGACCGGATAGCCCAGTTTTTCGGCGATTTTCTCCGCCTCCTCGACGCTGTATGCCAGTTCACTCGCGGGCATATCGATGCCGAGTTTATTCATCGTATCTTTGAAGATGCCGCGGTCCTCGCCCCGCTCTATTGCGTCGATGTTGACGCCGATTACCTGGACGCCGTATTTATCTAATATGCCTTCTTTGGCGAGCGCCGACGACAGGTTAAGCCCGGTCTGTCCGCCGAGGTTCGGCAATATGGCTTGCGGGCGTTCGGCCTCGATGATTTTGGCCAGAGTCGGAACATTCAGCGGCTCGATATAGGTAACGTCCGCCATGCCCGGGTCGGTCATAATCGTCGCCGGGTTCGAATTGACAAGCACAATTTTGTAGCCTAACTTGCGAAGCGCCTTGCACGCCTGCGTCCCCGAGTAATCAAATTCACAGGCTTGTCCTATGATGATGGGGCCTGAACCGATAATCATCACCTTCTTGATACCTTTACGTCTGGGCATTGGGTTTTTCTCCTTCCATGTAAAAGAGCATTTTTTTGCTTTGGCGAAGCTTTGGCGGGTTAGAGTATAGGAAAAAAACCTGTCTGTCAAACAAGAAACTGCGTCCAAAATCAAATTGAGTGCAGGCCTTAAACAGTCTGTTATGGCAAAGTATTCTCAATCTCTGCGAAATATGAGCTGCGGGCAAACGGTGCGGATATTACCCAGTCGAAGCCAAGCTTAATCGCCCTTTGTTTCCACCAGTCGAATTTCGCGGGCGTGACATAATTTACGACTTCGAGAGAGTCCTTCGATGGTTTGAGGTATTGCCCGATTGTAAGCCGAGTGCAGCCTACGGCCCGCAAATCTTTTAAGACCTGCTCAACCTCTTCATTACTTTCTCCCAGACCGAGCATTATCGATGACTTGGTTGGAATATCGCCGTATTTGTCTTTCGCGATTTTCAAAAGATTCAAAGATATTTGATAATTACCGCCTTGTCTTGCTTTTGCATATAACGAAGGCACTGTCTCGATGTTGTGTGCAAAAACAACTTCTCTGTGTCCTCTGTGCTCTCTGTGGCTTAAAACCTCTGTGGCAAGAATCTTAATCGCCTCATTTTGACAGTCGCGAAAATCAGGCGTAAGAATTTCAAATTTAATATCGGGACACTGTCTGCGCACCTCATTAATGCAATCGCGGAAATGTCCCGCGCCGCCATCGGCCAGATCGTCGCGGTTGACGCTTGTGATAACAAGGTAATGCAATTTGAGCTTTTTGGCCAGTTCCGCTATTCTCCCCGGCTCGCTTGTATCGACGGGCGATGGTTTACCTTTGGTGACCGAGCAGAATTTGCACCCCCGCGTGCAGATATTGCCCAGAATCAGGACCGTGGCCGTCCCCCTTGCCCAGCACTGCCCGCGATTGGGACAATTAGCGCTCATACATATTGTCTCAAGGCCAAGCGAACCAACGATGTCGCTTGTTTTGCTGTATTCGCCAGATGCAGGCATCGGCCTTCGCAGCCACTCCGGCAATCTTTTTATTTCGGATTTCGTATTTCGTATTTCGTATTTAAAATGATGATTCAGGAGTTGCGACAAATAAATTTTTACTTCTTGCATCGGGTGTTTTTTGCCTGTCTCGTTAAGAACTGATGTCATTTTGATATTTTCAAGGCCGCATGGGATAATTGCCTCGAAGATGCTCAAATCGTTTTGGATATTTATCGCCATCCCGTGATGCGTAATTTGTCTCGATACCCGCACGCCGATAGACGCTATTTTCTTTTCATTTGCCCACAGTCCCGGAAAACCCTTTCGCCGTTGGGCTTTGACGCCGAGCTGGCCGAGAACCTCAATTCCGATTTGCTCAAGCGTCCTGATGTATTGATTTATATCGAGCCGTAACTCCTGAAGGTTCAAAATGGGGTAAAAAACAATCTGGCCCGGATTATGCGCGGTAGTGCCTCCTCCTCTGCGAATTTCGACGATATCAATACCACGGGCTATTATTTCGTCTCGTTCAGTAAGCAGCTTGTTTGCGCTTTGCCTTGCCCCCAATGTAATCACCGGCTGATGCTCGACTATCAAAACCGTATCGCCGATTTCGTTTTGCCTCCTCTGCTCAACCAGTTTGTGCTGCAACTCCAGCGTTTCGCGAAAATCCTCCACTCCGCGATCACGTATCGTTAATTGCTCTAAACCAGTATATTTTTCGTCCGTCAAAATTTCCATAAAATCCGTATTATTAACATATTTTTTATGATACTTTTTGCCGCAAAGAACATATTCAATTATAATGGATATTTGATTTGGAGGATATAAAATGTGCAAGGCAAGATATGCTGTGCTGTTTCTGTGTGTTTTGGGTATTCCCGTGGTTGTGTATGCCCTTGGACAGGAGAACTTTGGTGACAGGCCCATCGAGATAAGCTGCGACTGGTACGATGGCGTTGCGGAGGTTGCTCAATCGCCGGGCATGGTTTATTCAAGGTGGGTCAATGGTGGCGAAATCTTCTGTTATAAAGCCGACACCAACACTTTTAATAATATCTTACAGAAATTTGCAGCCATTAGTTCTCCCGTTCGCCGATTATTCATCGAAGCCGGATCCGGCACAATAAAATCAATGATGGGCGAGAAAGAGTTTGCCTTCGACTGGAAACTTGAAGTAACCAGCGGTATCGAACTAAGTTTGATAATCAGCGGTTATAGCGAAAGGAAAGACAGAATTTATCCGTCACTGACTTATTTTCTTGACGGCAATGTTGTAAACGTCGAGCATTTGAATATCCCCGCAGGAATTGATGTTGTCATCGCAGACAGCGTCAGGAAAGACCCTGTATTGTTCGCCAAAGTACAAAAACTGGCCTGCTGGGCAGATGCTCTGGATACATGGCGCCAATTTATTCAACCGTATCTTGAAAAAACCAGAAAAGACCTTAACGACCCTACTATAAACTGTGTTGAAATAAGAAGTCAGCGAATTTCGCGATATTTGCCAAAGCACAGAATCTTTGCGATCGAAACCACCGGTTTCTCGCAGTCAAGTCTTTACTCCAATCTCTTCGCCGTATCGGTCACTGGCGAAATAACAGACCTCAGCAAACCGATGTTAGCTCTATCTCAGGCCGACAAACGTCTCGACTATCCGTCTATTTCATCATTTCTCAGGCATCAGCGAATCAGGATTACTGACGCGGATACGGCCATTTCGGTGGTCAAGTTGACCCAGGAACTTTTCTCTGCTGCCAAAACGGTTGTGCGTATTAAACTCGATACCAATTATTTTACCGTTTTTGATGATCGTTTGTACCCCAGCGGTTGCAAAGAGGATTATTGGCAATATACAGCAGAAAAACAGACAACAGAGTGGATAGTAAAAAAGAAATTCATCGGACCGCCGACTTGTCGCGCCTATTCGCCAACCTACGGTGTTACGGTTGACCAAAATGACCTGGTACAGAAGGCGTGGTCAAACCGTTAGTAGCAATCAGTGCTCATTTTGCAACCGTTGTTTGTGCCGCCTGAAACATTCTGATTCCGCCGGTGTCTAACTGCAAAACAAGCCCTTTTTCCGGGTCGATGCCGATGCAGTTGCCGGCAAATTTCTTTCTGTTGTAAAGAAGTGCCACCCTCTGCCCTAACTGCATGCTAAGCCGCTGCCAATGTTCGATAATTTCTTCCTTGTTTTTTCCCGCAATTTCAAGTGAGTTTTCAATCGATGTCAGCAGCCGCCTGACAAGCGAGATTCTGTCGATTTGGCCGCCGGTTTCAATATCGATGCTCGTCGCTGTTTTCCGTAGCTCCGCGGGGAAATCATTTTTGCTTTGATGACAGTTGATTCCGATGCCGATTATAAAAGCCGCGTTCTTACCCGCCTTTTTTGCTTCGACCAGAATGCCGGCGACTTTTTTATTGTTGAGGATTATATCATTGGGCCATTTGATTTTCGCCTCGGCCTTAGTGCATTTGCCGATTGCCTCAGCGGTCGCGACAGCGATAGTCAATGACAGCAGTTCAGCATTTATGCCGGATTCAGTCAGCAGTATCGAACAAATTACGCTGTCGCCTTTGCCTGAGACCCATTTATTGCCGCCCCTGCCACGCCCCTTGACCTGCTCTTCGGCCAGCACGACAAGTCCGTCGTTATTTTTGCTTTTGGCATATTTGGCGGCAACATCGTTTGTACTCGCGGTAGAACTGTAAACAACCATCTTTTTGCCGATTCGGGCTGTTTTTAGATTTGCTTTTATCTTATCCGGATCTAATGGAGTTGAATCGCTGCCTGTCATACCGCTTGATAAATCAGCAATCATAAATCATAAATCGAAAATACATTTACCTGTCCACTCCGATATCGACAGCCGTCGCCGAGTGCGTAATTGCGCCGACGGCTATCCGGTCAACGCCTGCTTGAGCAATCGCTGAAACGTTTGCCAGCGAGATATTTCCCGACGCTTCCAGCAGGGGCTTGCCCTTGCCGCACATCTTGCGTTTCATTTCTACGGCGTGCTTCAGCTGCCACTGACCCATATTATCCAGCAGCACAATATCTATTCCGGGTATTGCCAGCACATAATTGAGCTGGTCATCAACGTGGTCAACTTCCACCGCGACGAATTTGGCGTGTTTTATCTTGCGTGCTTCCTTGATAATCTTTTTCAGTTTGAGCTGAAAATTCCTGCCCAATTGCGCGATATGATTATCCTTAATTAAGATCCCGTCATAAAGACCGAGGCGATGGTTGTATCCGCCGCCGCACCGAACAGCATATTTTTCAAGAATGCGCCAGCCGGGGAGAGTTTTCCGCGTATCGTAAATTTTGGCTTTTGTTCCCGTTACCGCCCGCACGTATTTTTTTGTTGTAGTCGCTATCCCGCACAGCCGCTGCATAAAATTCAGCACCACCCGTTCCGCCGTCAGCATTGGCCCCAGCGGCCCCGTGATTGTCGCGAGGCAGCACCCGACATATGCCTGCTGCCCGTCCTTGACGTGTATATCAAGTTTCAATCGCTTATCATACATACGAAGTATTGTTTTGGCCACCTGCATGCCGCAGACGACTATTTCTTCGCGGGAAACGATATCCGCCTTGCCGCTTGTGTTGCTCCTGAAGAACAGGTCGCTGGTCATATCCCCCTGTCCCATATCCTCTTCTATCGCCAGTTTCAGTAGCGGTATGACTTTTCCCATTTCTAACTTGTTCATATCACCTTTCGTCTCGGTTTTTGAACCATTTCTGTTTCTTTGCCGCCAGATGCACGCTCTTTTTCTTTTTTGAGTCCAGCAAAACCATTTGCGGCAGCTCTTTCAGTTCCTTGAGCTTGTCGCGTAAAAACGCTGCCCGCTCGAAATCAAGTGCCGCCGCGGCTTCCAGCATTTCCTTCTCAATTTCGCCGGCCAGCTCGACCTTCTCGAACTCATCCGGCTCAAACCGCACCGCCTCGCGCGCCGCCTGCCGGGCCTTAAGCTCCACGGCCAGTCCCGACCGTATTTCCTTGCGAATCGTTTCCGGGGTGATGTTATGTTCCCTGTTGTATTCAAGC
The DNA here is from genome assembly GCA_041308485.1 of Phycisphaerae bacterium. Taxonomy (GTDB): domain Bacteria; phylum Planctomycetota; class Phycisphaerae; order Sedimentisphaerales; family Anaerobacaceae; genus Fen-1362. The sequence continues at coordinate 9,400 of JBFZBL010000336.1, forward strand.
TGAATTTTACGCCGTCTGGCCGTTTCGTCAATAGCTTTCTGCATCGATTCCGTCACTGTATCCGCGTATAAATACACCGTCGCGTTCACGTTCCTGGCGGTTCTGCCTATCGTTTGTATCAGCGATGTCTCGCTCCGCAGGAATCCTTCCTTGTCCGCGTCCAGAATCGCCACCATCGACACTTCCGGCAAATCCAGTCCCTCCCGCAAAAGGTTTATCCCCACTAACACATCAAAGTGCCCCAGCCGGAGATTCCGCAGAATTTCAACCCTCTCCAGTGTCTCAACCTCGCTGTGAAGATACTGACACTTGATTCCCTTTTTCGCGATAAACCCGGATAAATCCTCCGCCATTTTTTTTGTCAGCGTCGTTACCAGAGCCCTCTCGCCGACTTTGATTCGCCTCTCAATTTCGCTGATAAGGTGCGTCACTTGGTCTTTCGCGGGCCAAACAAAAATCTCCGGGTCAATCAGCCCCGTCGGCCTGATTATCTGCTCCACCACCTCGTTATTGCACCTGCCCATCTCGAATGGCCCGGGCGTCGCCGATACGAAAACCACCTGGTTCCATTTTTCCTCGAATTCCTCGAACCGTAAAGGCCGGTTATCTAATGCGCTAGGCAATCTGAACCCGTGTTCGACCAGAACGTCCTTCCTGCTCCTGTCGCCCGCCCACATCCCGCGCAATTGCGGAATCGTAACGTGGGACTCATCGATAAATAACAGGAAATCCTTCGGAAAATAATCTATCAGTGTGTAAGGTTTTGCGCCCGGCGGCAGTCCCGCCAAGTGCCTGCTGTAATTTTCTATCCCGCTGCAATAGCCCACTTCCTGAAGCATTTCGATATCGTATTTCGTGCGTGCCTCTAATCGCTGCGCCTCTAATAATTTCGCCTGGCTGCGAAGCTCCATCAGCCGCTGCTGCAATTCCGCCTTTATTCCTTCTATTGCGCTAAGCAATCTGTCCCCCCCTGTAACGTAATGCTGCGCGGGGTAAATAAAAACCTGTTCTTCTTCTGCGAGAATATCTCCGCTGACGGGATTTATGTAGCTGATTTTTTCAATCTGGTCGCCGAAAAATTCAAACCTAATCGCAAATGACTCATAAGATGGATGCAGTTCGACCACATCCCCTCGCACGCGGAATTTGCCTCTCTGAAAATCAAAATCATTCCTTGAGTATTGTATATCCGCTAATCGTCCAAGCAGAGTATTTCTGTCAATGGTATCGCCCACACGCACGCCCACGACGCTCGCCTTGTAATCTTCGGGCGAACCTAATCCGAATATGCACGATACGGATGCCACGATGATGCAGTCCTCGCGTGTCGATAAGCTCATCGTAGTCGAAAGCCGCAATCGGTCGAGGTCTGCGTTTTTCGATGCGTCTTTTTCGATGTATATATCTCTTTGCGGTATATAAGCCTCCGGCTGGTAATAATCGTAATAGCTCACGAAATACTCCACCGCGTTATTGGGGAATAAATCCTTGAACTCCTCGTAAAGCTGTGCCGCCAGGGTTTTGTTGTGTGATACGACTAATGTTGGCCGATTATACGCCGCGATGATATTTGCCATTGTGAAAGTTTTACCCGAGCCGGTCACGCCCATCAGCGTTTGGAGCTTTTTCCCTGCGCGCAGTGCCTCCGTCAGTCGGCTTATCGCCGCCGGCTGGTCCCCCGCAGGCTTCATCGCGTTGTTCAATTCAAACTTCATATATTTTCAGTTTTCTTCCACATCCACATTCCCGTCCCCGAGAAGTCGCTGCTTTGGCTTTGCAACAGGGGATCCAGCATTTATAACTTCACCGAACAAGTCATTCCATTCCGGGTTCGTTTTTTCAATCAGCTTTATTTTCCACTGCCGTCGCCACTTTTTTATTTGCTTTTCCCTTTTAACTGCCGTTTCCAAACTATCTTGTTTTTCGTAGTAAACCAGCTTGTTTACATCGTATTTTGCAGCGAACTGGTTCGTGTTTTGTCCTTTATGCTGTACTGCCCGTTTTCCTAAATTTCCCGTCATTCCCGCGTATAGCGTCCCGTTACGCTTACTCGCCAGTATATACACATAGTATTCACTCATTTTCGCCATTATACTCAAATCCCGAACCATTTCCCATTACAGAACGGTGAAGATTTAGAGGTGCCTGCGTGAGGTTGCCTTTTCCCCTGCTTTGCTCCCAAAACGAGTCACTTCTCGGGGACAAATGAGGCGATAGAGTTAAGGTAAAAGCAAATCTTATTATTCCATGAATATTGACAATTA
>JBFZBL010000337.1:0-6577 GCA_041308485.1 Phycisphaerae bacterium
GGGACGCGGTTGTCGCGGGGTGCTTTTTGAATATATACAATCAGCATTGCGACAGGGTCAGGATGGCCAATATCGCGCAGACGAATAATGTGCTGCAGGCGATGATTCTGACCAAAGGCGAGAAAATGATTGTGACGCCGACGTATCATGTGTTCGAGATGTATAAGGTTCACCAGGGTGCGAGGTTCCTTCCTGCTGATATTAACTGCGCGGCGTATACCAGCGGCTCGGATACTCTGCCGGGGATTTCAGTTTCGGCATCGAAAGATAAGGCGGGCAAGATTCATATTTCGATTTGCAATCTCAATCCGCAGCAGCCGGCGGAGATTGCCTGCGGCTTCGAGGGATTTGCAGCGAAAAAAGTGACAGGGCGTATTTTGACTGCTGAAGCGATGAATGCACATAATACATTTGAAAAGCCCGAAGCTGTTAAGCCGGTGGAGTTCAAAGGGGCACAAATAAAGGACGGTAAAATACTGGCGACCATTCCATCAAAATCGGTGGTCGTACTGGAAGCTGATTAGCTATTTATTCTTCTGGCCGTAGTAGGCGTCTTTGCCGTGCTTGCGGAAGAAGTGTTTATCCAGCATGTATTTGCTGAGTTTCATCGGTTTGTGCTGCAAAATAATAGTTCGCAGGGCAGTGGTAGCGACTTCTTCGAGGACGACCATGGACTCGACGGCCTGAGCGGGAGATTTGCCCCATGTGAACGGGCCGTGATTGGCGATGAGGACAGCCTGCATCTGCATCGGGTCAATCTTTGCGAAGCGCTTTACGATTGCCTTTCCGGTATTCAATTCGTAATCGTTTTGAATTTCATTTTTTGTCAATTGTCTGGTGACAGGTACCGCGCCGTAAAAATAATCTGCGTGAGTTGTGCCAAGGCAGGGGATTTCGCGACAGGCCTGTGACCAGATAGTGGCGCTTGTTGAGTGTGTGTGGCAGATTCCGCCGATTGATTTGAAATTGCGATAAAGTTCAAGATGCGTCGGCGTATCGGATGAAGGATTGAGATTGCCTTCGACGACTTTGCCGGCGAGGTCAACAAGCACAATTTTATCCGGCGTCAATTCATTGTATGATATACCACTGGGTTTTATCGCGACTATGCCGGAGGGGCGGTCGATACCAGAGACGTTGCCCCAGGTGTATATGACAAGGTTTTGCTTTTGCAGTTCGATATTCGCAACGCAAACAGATTTTTTCAGTTCTTCGTGCATAGGTCTTTAATGCTCAAAAGTTCTTTCATTATGTTGGACGTTGAAGCAAAACCAAAGGCGTCGTGAATCTGTTTATAAAGGGCGTAAACCTTTTTGTAAATGGCGTGGTTTTCGGCGATGGGCTTATAGGTAACCTTCTTTACGCCGCACATTGCCGCTTGTGCCTCGGCGAAATTCTTATGTCCGCCGGATACGACCGCGCCGGCAATAGCTGCTCCGAGCGCGCAGCTTTGCGCAGAGCGTGATACTTTCATTTCCCTGCCGGTGACATCGGCGTAAATCTGCATGACAAGCGGGCTTTTCTCCGCGATGCCGCCGCAGTTTATTACCTCTGAAACTTTCGCGCCGTATTCTTCGAATCTGTTTATGATTGTCAGCGATCCGAACGCTGTAGCCTCAATCAATGCACGATAAACTTCCTCGGGTTTTGTATGCAGTGTTTGTCCAAGCAATAGGCCCGTCAACCGCTGGTCAACAAGGATGGTGCGATTCCCGTTATTCCAGTCCAAAGCCAGTAATCCTGATTGTCCGGGTTTTAGTTTCGCTGCCTTTTTGGTTAGCGCATCGTGCGAGCCTGCGGTCTTTCCGCCCGGCTGAATATAATTTACGAACCAGTTGAATATGTCCCCAACCGCCGACTGTCCTGCTTCCAGTCCGATGTGTCCCGGCAGTATCGAACCATCGACTATTCCGCATATACCGGGTATATCCACCACTTGCCTGCCTTGTTCGAATACGAGCATGTCGCAGGTGCTTGTGCCGATTATTTTGACTAACTTACCGGGCGTGATACCTGACCCGACTCCGCCAAGATGCGCATCAAAAGCGCCCACCGCAACTGATATCCCTGCCTTCAATCCTAATTTCTTCGCCCATTGCTCCGTAAGCTTCCCTGCCTCGGTTTCGACGGTATATGTCTTGTCATACAGCCGGTCTCTTAGCTCGCCCAGTTTAGGGTCTAATTTCGCCAGGAAATCTTTCGCCGGCAGTCCGCCCCAGTCCGCGTTGAACATCGCCTTATGTCCCGCCGCGCATCTGCTTCGCTTCATCACATCCAGCCTTTCCGTCCCCGTCAGCACAGCGGGTATATAGTCGCAGCACTCGACCCAGCTGTACGCCGCGTCAAAAACTTTCGGGTCTGTCCTCAGGCAGTGAAGCACCTTGCTGAAAAACCATTCCGATGAATAAACCTGTCCGCATTTGGCTAAATATTCCGGATGCTCCTTTTTAGCCAGCTCTGTTATTTGGGCTGCCTCTGCGAAACCCGTGTGGTCCTTCCAAAGCCAGGCCTGCGCGTTTTTGTTCTTTTTAAACTCGGGCAGCATCGCCAGGGGCGTTCCGTTCTTGTCCACAGGCAGGGGGGTTGACCCGGTCGTATCGACGCCGATACCGATAATTTGAGCGGCATCAAATTTCTTAACGATCTTCTTCGCCTGTCCAATCGCTTTTTTGATTGTTGCGTCGATGCTTTTGATGTAATCCGCCGGATTCTGCCTCGCGAGGTTATGGTCGTTTTTGTCTAAAATAATCCCGGCCTGTCCTGTCGGGTAATTATAAACCGCCGTTCCGATTTCTTTCCCGTCCGTGATATCGACTATCACGCACCGAACCGAATTAGTTCCGTAATCCAAACCCAATGTGTATTTCATATCAACCCCTGAAATATAGATAAGCCGCGATTATAATAACTAGTACCGCCGCGGAGAAAATCACATCGACCGCCGACCAGCTCGACCGGGATTTCTGCCTGTCTTCATCGCTCTCTGTGCCGTATGTAAGTCCCCTGATTTTTTCATAGTTCGGCTTTTCAGTTGCGTAACTGACCAAAATCATTACCGCCGCACAGACGATCAGAATGAGTATGCTGTAATACTGGAAGAACATGTTGTTCATAATCCATAAGAAAGACCCTTCCGTGTATGAGAAGTCCTTCATCAGTTTCACCGGTGTATCGACCGCCAGCCGCGCCAGCCCCATTATAAAACCGACAATCAGCGCCGCAAGACACCCCTTGCCGTTGAGCCGTTTCATAAATACGCCTAAGAAGAACACAACGAAAATCGGCGGTGCAAGATACCCCTGAATCGTCTGAAGATAATCATACAGCCCCTTACCGCCTCGAATCACCGGTATCCATAACAATCCGATTAGCACCATAACGGCGGTTGCCACCCGTCCCATCCATACCAGCTGGTGCTGTGATGCCTTTGGTTTGAACTTGCTGTAGAAATCGATTGTAAATAATGTCGAGGATGCGTTGAATGTGCCGGCCAGTGAACTCATAAGTGCCGCCAATAATCCCGCAACAACAATACCACGCACCCCTACAGGCAGAACGGTCGCCACCAGCATCGGGAAGGCCTTCTGACACTCGTCGCGGACAATCTGGCCTTGCGGGCTGAACAACGTCTGTTGAATTGCCTCAACCTTGCCGCTCTTGGCCAGCGCAAAGCAAATCATACCGGGTATGATAAAAATGAACACGGGCAGCAGCTTCAAAAATCCCGCGAAAATAGACCCTCTTCTCGCCTCTCTCTCATTCGGAGCTCCTAATGCCCGCTGCACAATGTATTGGTCGGTACACCAGTACCACAGGCCTATTACAGGCGCGCAGAACAGCATTCCAATCCAGGGATAATTGTCGTTGAAATACCAGGCCATTCGGCCGGTTTCTCTTACCGGCGCCCAGGTGCTCTCGACGCCTGCGGGGACAAGCGGTTTCCAGAGGTTGAACATCTCTGAGCCGCAGATATTGCGTAATTCACCCCAGCCGCCCAGTGCCTTCAAACCGAAATAAGTTACCAAAGCTGACCCCGTGACCAAAACGACGGTTTGTATAACATCGTTATATGCAACAGCCCGAAGTCCGCCGAGAACGGTATAAAGCCCCGTCAGGACAACCACAAGGAACGAGCCAATCCAGAAACTGTCGAATCCCATAAAAGTAACGTCAGGCAGCAGCACGCTGAAAACGATACCGCCGGCGAATATGCCGACCGCTATTTTTGTGAGAACATAGGCGACTAATGAGATTAAAGACAACACCCATCGGGCTGTGGGATTGAAACGCCTTTCGAGAAATTCGGGCATAGTGAATACCCTCGACCGCATATAGAAGGGGACCATCACCCACGCCAGAACCAGCAGACACCACGCATGCAGTTCGTAATGGGCCATCGCAACGCCATCTGTGCAGCCGGAACCCGCCAGGCCGACGAGATGTTCCGAGCCATATTGGATGCGAAGATGGAAGCTCCTACGACAAACCAGCCGAGGTTTCGACCCGCCAGAAAGTAGTCATCTGCGGTGTCTTTATTTCTGAGGATTACCCACCAGGTTACGCCCATAATGATTGCGAAATACAGGCCGATTGCCGCCCAGTCCCATGATACCAACGCGCTTGCCAAAACCGGACATCCAGTCATATATTCTCCTTTCCTTATAGTAGTGTCATAATTTTTGTCGGGATATTATTATACGTTTTTGGGAGTGGGCGACAATCTGTATTTTCAGTCCGGCAAAACACGGTACGCTGACACAGGACAAGGCCCTGTGGCGCAATACAAGAGGGAAATGGGCCGGGGAGGATTCGAACCTCCGTAGACTTGCGCCAGCGGATTTACAGTCCGCTCCCTTTAGCCACTCGGGCACCGACCCTTTTATCATTATTTGCGGCTTGTCGCTCGCGAGAGCAACGCTCGCCGACAATGCCCCATAATTTACACTCTAGCCTGCGTCCCTGCAAGCAAAAAAGCCTGCTGCCCAGATGCGGATTGACAGCAAGACAGCAAATAAACGATAATCCGGTTATATGGAATGGTATGTTTATGTTGCCTGGATGCTCATAGCTTCGCAGGTGTTTTTTTCGACGCTGCCGTTGAGAAATTATTTTTTTGCGCTGGCCAAGTACAATAAAAAGCACAAACGTTATTCTCCTCGCGTCGCGCTGATTATTCCCTGCAAAAATCTCGATGCCGATTTCGAGCGGAATATCGCCTCTTTTTACGCGCAAGACTACGAAAATTATCTGCTGTGGTTTGTAGTCCAGGATAAAGCCGACCCTACGTATGAGCCATTGTGCAGGTTAAAAGATAAATTAACTCCTGGCACAGGCGCCAAAGATGTTCAGGTGCTTATTGCCGGTGCGGGGCAGGAATGCAGTCAGAAAATTCATAATCTTCTGTATGCCTATCGCCGGATTCCTGAAGATGTTGCGGTGCTGGCCTTTGCGGATTCGGATATCTGCGTCAAGACGACATGGCTGCATCATCTGGTTTATCCTCTTCGGCATCCCGAAACGAGGGGTGCGGTAACCGGCTACCGCTGGTTTGTCCCCGCAACAGCCAACCTTGCCACGCTCGCCTTATCAGCAATAAACGGCAAAATTGCCCAGCTTATGGGCAACACGCGTTTCAATCACGCCTGGGGCGGGTCAATGGCGATTCATGCGCAGGCCTTCAGGGAACAGGGTATTGCAAATATCTGGCAAAAGGCTGTGAGCGACGATTTTTCGCTTAGCTGTGCTGTAAAAAGCGCTAACAAAAAAGTCGAGTTTGTCCCCGGCTGTCTGGTCGCCACCTCTGAATCGACCACTTGGGCGAAACTTTTTGAGTTTGGCCGAAGACAGTTCGTTATCACAAAGGTTTATGCCCCGCAGATGTGGTCATTTGGTTTGTTCAGCGCGGTATATTCCGTTTTCGGGCTTTGGGGCGGTGCTGCGCTGGCGATTTACGCCGGAATCACGCGGAATCCGCACATTTTACTTTTTACAGCGGTGCCGGTCTTGTTTTTTATCGCGCAACTAACAAGGGCGATACTCAGACAAAATATGGCAAGCAAATTGCTCGCCGACGACCTGCCCAGATTGAAAATCGCGGCCATTGCCGATATTGCGCTGTTCTGGCTCTGGTCGCCTCTTATGTTTATTTTGATATTGTCTTCGGCCTTTGGCAGGACGATTCGCTGGCGCGGCATCCGTTATAAACTCATCAGTAAAACCGAGACGATTGTTCTCGGGACGTAAGACAGCTACTGAATTTTGTCGATGTCGTTTTCTGGTTGTCCAACAAGGTATATCCTGTTTTTCCCGCTGCGTTTCGCTTCTAAAAGCGCCTGGTCGGCCTTTGAGAAAAGCTCTTCGGGCGTCGCACCATCCCTGTTTAAGCTCGCAAGTCCTCCGCTTATCGTCAGCACGCCTTTGCCCACCGGACCTAAAAAACGCAGGTCAGTCTTTTCAATTTCTCTGCGGAATCGCTTCGCTATGAATATCACTTCCCCGGGGTGGTCCATCGCAGACGAGCGTCTCTCGTCAGCCGTTGTCTTTTGAGGGCATTTCGGGTCGTCCCAGAACACCACCG
>JBFZBL010000338.1:0-3734 GCA_041308485.1 Phycisphaerae bacterium
CGATCAGCAAGGTATTTTTCAGCACGCCAAACCACCCCTTCTCATCGAAGTTGACCGCGCTGCCTTTTTTATTCCAGTCATTGCCCTCAAAAACATAATGATGCAAACTTATGGCATCCATCTGTCCTGCTGCCTTGCGAAGTACAACATCGAGCCAGTGATAATCCGCCCCGCCCGGTCCGCATGCTATTTTCGTAACGTTATTTCCGGAGTAATTCCTGACATACGTCGCATAGCGTTTGAACACATCCGCGTAATACTCCGGCGTCATATTCCCGCCGCATCCCCAGTTCTCATTGCCCACCGCGAAATATTTCACCTTCCACGGTTTTTCACGACCGTTTGCCCGGCGCAAATCCGCCATCTGGCTCTTTCCCCCAAAGGTCATATACTCAACCCAGTCCTGCATCTCTTCGGGCGTACCTGAGCCGACATTGCCACTGATATACGGCTGACAGCCGAGCATCTCGCACAAATCCATAAACTCATGTGTGCCGAACCGATTAGTCTCTGTTACCATTCCCCAGTGCGTGTTTACCATAGAGTGCCTCTGTTCAACCGGGCCCACTCCATCCTTCCAGTGATACTCATCAGCGAAACATCCGCCCGGCCAGCGTATCACCGGCACATCAATCTTCTTCAACGCCTCCACAACATCATTGCGAATGCCTCTCGTATTAGGAATCGTCGAATTGGGGTCCACCCAGAAACCTTCATAAACGCATCTTCCAAGGTGCTCTGCGAAATGTCCGTAAATCTCCGGGCTTATCGTTTCCCTGTTAGTATCCGCGTAAATAACAATCCTGTTAATACTATTGGCATCCGAGGATATCTCCGCCGCCAGACAAATCGAACCATTTAAGCCGAATATCAAAATCAAAGTAATTGCCGCAACAATAAAACATCTCTTCATAGTTACACCTGTCCTTTCAATAAATTGACACAATAGCTTATGATTTTCCGGCGGATTTTTCAACATGATTATAGCTTGGCAATTTTGTATGCTGAGATGAGTGCCAGTGTGCAAGCCGCCGCGGACAGAAAATAACTACGTGGCAATAAAGAAATAGTCCCGAGGTCGATTGTTCGACACTCGGGACTATCTCGCTTTTATCCGCTTGACGCGGATATAGTCATTGATTAACTGCTTTTACTTATTGATCTTGCCTGCCTTGGCGTCTTTTTCGGCCATTGTCAGTTCAACCGTAGGACTTGGAAACTCCGTTACCTCGAACTGTTTCTTCTCTAAATCATTAAGCGACGCCTCTGTGACAAGCTTGGGAGTGATGAAGACAAGCATTTCACTGTTCCTGGTGTCTTCGCCCTCAAACCTGAACAGGTAGCAAATCAAAGGTATATCGCCAAGAAGCGGGATTTTGTTGACCGTTTTGGTGACTTCCTTTTTGCGGAGGCCGCCAAGCACCACCGTCTGGCCGCTGTCAATCAGCAGAGTGGTCTCAGCTGTTCGCTTATCGACAATGGGCACTGGATACTGGGCCGTAGAATCGCCCTGCGAGAACGTCACGTTGCCTGTCTGGACGCTGAATTCCGGCACAACTTTCAGCCGGATTTTTTCCCCACGTGTCAGGTGAGGCGTAACCTTAAGTTTTACACCAACGTCCTTGAAACTCGTCGTGCCGATGTTGCCGCCGCCAGACGTCTGGGTAAGTTCCTGATACGGGATTTCAGAAGTAATCGCGATGTTGGCGATTTCATTGTCCATCACAAGTATCCTCGGATTAGCAAGCAGTTTGGCACTAACCAGGTTCTGCTGTGCCCTGATGACCGCGTCTATATCCAGGACATCGTTCAGCCAGCCGAATTTAATCAGGCCCTGAGTGCCGCTGGTTTTGCCGGTAGCGCCGGTGAATATACCGGTCGTGAAGCCGTCGACACTGCCAGTGGGGTTGGCGCCGAATGCTCCCGGCGGAACGGTAGCTGTGCCTGTGCTATCATAATAAGTGGTATTGCGACCGGCCATCCATTCGATTCCGATGTCAAGAGCGTTCCTGCTTGTGATATCGTAGATTCTGGCCTCAACAAGTATCTGAGGGGTAACACGGTCGATGTCCTCGATGAAGGTGCCGATTGCCTTGATGTTGCTCTCGGTGTCTTTAACGATAATGTTGCTGGTCCCCTGATTGATTGATATCGCACCACGCTGAGAAACAAACTTGGCCAGCGATTTTTCGAGATCCTTGATATCGGCATAGTTGACGCGATAAATCTTGGTGATCAGTTTCTCGGCCTCCTGCGAAATCTCACCGGTCGGCGCGATCCTGATCATGTTCTTGCTCGCCACGTAATCATATCCCTGCGAGGCGAGAATATTTCGCAGCGCCTCTTCGAGAGGAACGTTGCTCAACTTCGCGGTTACGGTTCCGGTGACCTTCGGACTCTTGACGACATCAACATTGGCCTGCTCGGCCATAATCCTTATGACATCGTCAATCGCCGTGTCCCTGAAATCCACGCTGATTTTTTTCTGCATACGCTGCTCGAGGGTCGTCATGACCTCCATCTGGCCGACATTCGGCTCGCTTTCATCAGCGACTGCCGCAGCAAGCGCAACGACGCAGGGCGACAGCAAAAAAGCGGCTATCACCAGCAAACACATTGTTCCTGATTTGGTCGACATCTTCATACCTTGTTCCTTTCTAAACATGTTACACAAATTTTCTTTGATTTATGCTGCGTTCAACGCTCAACTTTTTGAGTCCAAGTTTTATCCCCCATAGCAAATTCAACGCTATCGGGGTTTATTTTCACAACCTTCGCGTCTCCGACAGTATCACCCGCCGAGACAATCCGGTCGCCAACAACAGCACAAGGATTATCCGCGCTGTAAACTATACCCTTGACAATAGGTTTACTTGCTACGGCTTCTTTGTTCTGGGCTGTAGGGGCAGCGCCAAAAGCCATCGGGTTTCGCAGATTGTCAGGAATGACTGCCGGCATTTCCCAGTTGATTTTGCCGCTGGAAACCACCGCAGCGGTTGCATTTTTCGAGGGCTTTGCCGCGGTTCCGGCGGGTTTTTTAACGGCATTAACAACCACCAGCAGTAAAACCACTATCAAAACGGGCATGGCCAGAATCATGATTTTCTGTTTTGTCTGGCTGGTGCCTCGCTTGGGGGTAAGCAGCTTGGTTTTTACCTGCTCCCATATTTTCAAAAATGGCAACTCTTTGGGTTGTTTCACAACCACTTCGGGTTTTAATTGTTTTTCGGCACCAGCGGCAGGCGCCGTGGAAGGCACAGGTGAAGGTGCAGGCGGTTCATAGGTTGTCTGCCTCGGTTTCGGGGGCTCATAAATAGTCTGTTTGGGCACATTGGGGGCAGATTGCGTTACCGGCTCTGGAATTGTGAATAGTCTCGGCGTAGCGACAGGCGGTTTTGGAGAAACATATTTTGCCGGCGCAGGCGCAGCCGGTGCGGGAGCAGAAACAACTGGCGCCGGTGGTATCACTGGCGCAGGAGGCGTTACTGAAGCTGGTATTGCGGAAGGAGCAACTTGCGCCGGGGGTATTATCGGTGAATTCGGCAAGGCCGAACGCACATCCGCATCAGCAGCGTCCTTCTTAGGTATCTGAATACCCGTGAAGATTTTGGAGACCTCTTTTTGCAATCCCAGTTTGCTTTTAGCCATTGTTTAACTCCTCCGTTGGCATAGTGCCTTCGGTGCCGTCTATAACAACAGCCGACGAATCAATTGCATCGGCCTGTTTTTCATTA
>JBFZBL010000339.1:0-6943 GCA_041308485.1 Phycisphaerae bacterium
GATATTATGCTGCCAAAGGTCAACGGCTTCGAGGTTTGCAGCCGGATTCGTGAAAAAAAAGTCAATACGCCTATTATTATGCTCTCCGCCAAAGACCAGGATTCGGACGTTATTACCGGCCTCAATCTTGGTGCAGATGACTATGTCACCAAGCCCTTCAGCATAAGACAGCTTCTTGCCCGTGTTGAGGCGTTGTTGCGCAGGACCGCTGGGCCCGAACCGGATATTTACCAGTTCGGCGAATTTACGCTCGATAATGTAAATCAAAAACTTACTCACAGCGGCGTCGAAGTCCCTTTAAGCCCGAAGGAATTTAAGGTGCTCCAGAGTCTTGTTAAAAAGCGGGGCTCTGTCCTGACGCGTGATGAGATACTCAGTGCCGCCTTTGGCATTTCGCATTTCATCAGCGCAAAAAACATCGACGGCTTCGTAAAAGCCATCCGCGAGAAAATCGAGCCGGACTTGAACAAACCGGCGTTTATTCATACCATAGGAGATATCGGGTATAAGTTTGAAACGGTGTAGAGAATGGAAACGGTATTAATAGTCGAAGATGACCCCACGATGCTGCGGGGCCTCAAGGACAACTTCGAGTTCAAGGGCTACAAAGTGGTAACCGCCTCCGATGGCGAGAAGGGCCTCGAAGCGGCCCTTAACGCCAAACCCGATTTGATTCTGCTCGATATAATGCTCCCTAAAATCAACGGATACGAAATCTGCCGCCTGATTCGTGAGCAAAAACTCGATATGCCGATTATTATGCTCACCGCCAAGGGCGAGGAATCCGATATAGTGCTGGGCCTTAACCTCGGCGCAGACGATTATGTCACCAAGCCGTTCAGCATAAAAGAATTGCTCGCCCGCGCAGCCGCTTTTTTGAGAAGGGCGAAAAAAGAAGTCCAGGATATTTACGAATTCGGCTGTTACCGCCTCGACATATCCGCGAGGCGGCTGACGCGAAAGGGAAAGGAAATTGAGCTGTCGCCCAAAGAATTCGACCTCCTCGCATTTTTTGTCGAAAAGCAGGGTCGTGCCCTTACCCGCGATGAGATATTAAATGCTGTATGGGGGTACGATTGCATCGTTACCCCGCGCAGTATCGACAGGTTTGTAACCACGTTGCGAGAAAAAATCGAGTCTGACCCATCCAAGCCAGTTTTAATTCACACCATACGACAAATCGGCTACAGGTTCGAACCGCCCGAGCAGAAACACTAACGCCTTCCGGCGGTAAAATTTTTGTTGTTTTTATGGGCTTTTGCCGTGCAAGTTGTTATGCTTGTATGGTGTCGGTCTGCGGAGACCGAGGATTGTGCGTTCGAATCGTGCCAGGTGATATTTTTTCCCGCGGATAAACTGGAGAACTCATGCCAGAGTTGATTACCGGCGTTGTTAAAAAGACTGCCAAAGGCGGTTTCGTTTTGCGTGACCCGGCCCGTTCTTTCAGACCTATCGGCCGTGATGTGGTTGTCCCGCCTGCGCTGGTGCGTCAATGCGGTCTCGTTGAAGGGGCGACGGTCACCGGCTCAAAACACATCGACAGGGGGCTTACGCTGCTTGATAATATCGAATCCGTCTGCGGCCTTACCATTGAGCAGTTCAAAAATCGCGTCCCTTATCAGAGACTGACCGCCGTGCCACCCCATCAGCGTTTCAACCTCGAAAAATCTGGAGAGCTTTCGATGCGCATCGTTGATCTTGTCGCCCCGATGGGCAAAGGCACACGTGGTCTCATTGTCTCGCCTCCCAAGGCGGGCAAAACGACCCTCCTTATTCAGCTTGCCGAGGCCATCCTCGCCGACGACCCCAAAAATCAGGTCATCGTCCTGCTCATTGACGAGCGGCCGGAAGAAGTCACCCAGATAAAACGCGCCATCACCGGCGTAACCGTCGTTGCCTCATCAATCGACCACACAATCGAAGAGCATGTCGAGCTGGCTGAAATTCTTCTGGCCTATATCAGAGTTCAGCTCGAGTGCTCACGGGATATTGTCGTCCTCGTCGATTCCATAACCCGAATGGGCCGTGCCTTTAATCGCAAAGGTTCAGGCACAGGCCGGATGATGACAGGCGGCCTCGAGGCGGGTGTCCTTGAAATTCCCCGCCGTTTTCTTGGTATGGCCCGTAAAGTCGAAAACGGCGGCTCCGTAACCATCATCGCCACCGCCCTCATTGACACCGGCTCAAAGATGGACCAGCTCATCTTCGAGGAATTCAAAGGCACAGGCAACAGCGAAATCATGCTTTCGCGTTCGCTTGCCGAGAGCCGCATCTTCCCCGCTATCGATATTCCCGCCTCCGGCACACGAATGGATGCGCTGCTCTGGGACAAAGATGAGTGCAAAAAGTTCGCCAACCTCCGCAAGGGACTCGCCGGTCAAAATCCAGATGAATCAATCAAAACCCTTATCTCTGTCCTACAGAAATATCCCACAAACGCCGAACTCCTCAAAATCATACCAGGTTAATTTACTTCATCATTCAATATTTGATGTTGGATATTGGACATTTCCAAAAGGGTTTTAGCCGGCAAAGACGGAAAAATAATATTAGATATTTAGTATGTTGCGGATTTGCGATTTCGGATTTGAAATAAGAGAATTGAGAAGCGGTCCTGAACACAGTAAAAAAATCATTTTTTTTGCAATTTTCTCATCAACATTTCCTTCGTACAAAACGTCTTTAATTATGAATACGGTCGGTGAATGTCTATTTAGGAAGCACACAGATCGCGTTGTGGGCTGTGAGTCTAGCTAAAAAACCGGCAAAAAGAGCATATCGAATAAAAAATGGGCGGCGAAAAGCACATTATTGCTCAAATAGAGGCATATATCTGCCAGGGAGGCGGCGAATACCGCGATTGGTTCATAGGTCTGGCCGATAATCCCATCGACCCCATAATGGAAGTAACCCGCCTTCATAAGGTGCAAAACCACAGGTTTACATATGTTGAAACAATGTCAGGGAAAGCCGCCAAAGTAGTTGCTGATTATTTCATCGATGCGTGCAGGATGGACGGCAATATAACTGAAAGCCAGAAAAATGGGCACTGTCGGGCGCTATACCTTTATAAAAAAAACAAACATCCCGTCGCCTGCGAAACCGGCATATCGGGCCGATTAATTAGCTGGATGCGCAACAAGCTGTTTCGGGTTTGCGCCCCGGACAATAACAAAGCAATCAGGAGATTATATGCACCGTGACCACGAAATTTTTATTCAGGCGATCAAAGAAAGGAAAAAGATTCTCGTTAAACACCGCAGTGAAAACAGCCCTGACGCAAACACGAAGGTTTACTGCCCTCTTTTTTATATCCCGTCCGGCGACAAAGGCGGTTGCGGCCACTATTACTTCTGGGAGGATGAACAAGGCCCAAAAAGGAATATTATGAGCGTTAAAACAGACAACATTGTCCAAATCGGGCAGACCCAGGAGCCATTCGATCCGGCCGGCCTGACTCTTGTTAGCGGCGAAGATATTTCAACTGAACATTAAAAATCCCGCCTGTCTTCGGCTCAAGCTTCGCAGGAACTGAAATCTATTTCTATCAGCCAAAGCTTTTCTGCTTACCGCCTCAAACTTTGGGACAAAAAAATAAAATCCTCGTCCCTTTCGGAGCGTAGCGGCAAGCCGGCTTTGGAATTTTACGGAATACGATATGCAGGTAACGGACTGCGAGCAGCAAACTACGGCGGACACTTGGCGCAGGCGGCGCGGAAGAGCGAAGTGCTCAAGTATCTATCGCCGCGGTCGCAGATAATCGTAACGACCGTGCCGGAATTCATATCCTTCGCGATTCGGACTGCCCCCGCCACGGCTGCACCGCTCGATATGCCGGCGAAGATTCCCTCCTCAGCCGCCAGTCGCCGGGTCATTTCGTATGCCTCATCGTCTTCCATAATCATAACGTCGTCGAGCCGGTCTCGCTCGTAAATAGCGGGCACGATTGACTCGGTCATATTCTTGAGGCCCTGGATGGTGTGATGAGGCGTCGGTTCGATGCCGACGATTTTGACGTGGTTTAATTTCTCGCGAAGGAAGCGAGAGATGCCCATAAGCGTGCCTGTTGTCCCCATGCCCGCGACAAAAAATTCGATTTGGCCGTTGGCTTGGTTGTAAATTTCCGGGCCGGTCGTCTCGTAATGGGCCAGCGGGTTATTGGGGTTGGTGAACTGGTTGGGCATAAAATATTTGCCGGGTTCCTGTTCCATAATCTTCAGTGCCGTGCGAATCGCGCCATCTGTGCTTTCATTGGCGGGCGTCATTATCACTTCCGCTCCAAACGCCTCTAAAATATGTCGCCGTTCGCTGCTCACGCAGGCGGGCAGTGTAAGTTTGACGCGATACCCTTTGGCCGCCCCAATCATCGCGAGCGCTATACCTGTATTGCCGGAGGTTGGTTCGAGAATTATTTTATCTTTGGTGAGTGAGCCGTCCTCCTCGGCTTTTGTAATCATATAAAGGGCGGTGCGGTCTTTAACCGACCCGGCGGGGTTGTTGCCCTCCATTTTAGCCAGCAAACGCACCTTGGGGTTGGGGTTCAGCCGTTTCAGCTCTACCATAGGCGTATTGCCAATTGACGAAAGAATGCTCATCAGGTTTCTCCTAATGTTAAGATGGGCTAATAATACCATAAGATTACCGGCCTTTTCAAGTGTACCATGGCCGATTTCCGGCGACGAGATAATTCACTTTTTATTTGAAATTTACAACCGAATTGATATACTTACGCGACTCGTTTTTGGTGATTGTTTAAAAGTTTGCAGGATGGTTTTTTAACGGAAAGGTATCAGCAATGGCAAAGGCCGCAAAAGCAAACGCGGTAGTAGGGCAGTCCGGTGGACCCACCGGTGTTATCAACGCCTCTCTCGTCGGCGTAATCGAGGAAGCCAAAAAACATTCCCAAATCGGCGACTTGTATGGCGCAGTTCACGCCGTATCAGGCATCGTCAAGGACCAGTTTATCAACCTCAAAAAGGTACCAGCCAAAACGCTTGAGCTGATTGCCGCATCGCCATCATCCGCTTTAGGTTCAAGCAGGGACAAGCCCGATGAGGCATACTGCGCGAATATCCTCGAGGTCTTCAAAAAGCGAAACGTCCGCTACTTTTACTATATCGGCGGCAATGACTCAGCGAACACCTGTCATATTATCAACTCAATAGCCCAAAAGTCGGGCTATGAGCTGCACGCCTGGCATGTCCCCAAGACAGTCGATAACGATTTGCTCGTTACCGACCATTGCCCCGGCTACGGCACAGCGGCGAAATTCGTCGCCTGCGCGCTTATGGGCGATGACCTTGATAACCGCGCTTTGCCGGGAGTGAAAATCGATGTCATTATGGGCAGAAACGCCGGCTTCCTGACGGCGGCGGCCGCACTGGGCAAGAGAAAAGACGATGATGGCCCGCACCTTGTCTATCTGCCCGAACGGCCCATCTCGATGGAAAAATTCCTTGCCGATGTTAATGCCGTATACACAAAACTCGGCCGCTGCGTAATCGCCGCCAGCGAAGGTATCTGCGATACCGACGGCGTTATCTGGACGAAAAAAATCGTAAGCAGCGAAGAAAAAGACGCCCACGGTAATGTCCAGCTTTCAGGAACTGGCGCATTGGCCGACTTCCTCTCTGGGCAGGTCAAAAACAGTCTGAAGATTAAACGCGTCCGCGCCGACACGTTCGGCTATCTCCAGAGAAGCTTCGCGGGCCTGCAGTCGCCGGTCGATGCAAAAGAGGCGCGTGTATGCGGCAGACAGGCGGTTAAGTATTCGCTCACGCTGCAAAGCGGCTCGGTCGCGATGAAACGCCTCAAGGGAGCTAAATACGCGATTGAATTATTCGCGACAGAATTGAGCAGCGTCGCGGAAAAAACAAAGTCGCTGCCAAATGAATATATCAATTCCGAAGGCAACGGCGTTACAGACGCCTTTGTTAAATACGCGTTGCCGCTTACAGGCGGCTTACCGAAAACCGAATACCTTGGCGGTTACCCCAGGGTATGAGTTGAGTTTCTTGTCCTCCGGCGTCCGCCACGGAAACGGGCGTGATGACGGAAGGACAGGAGGGGATAAAGGCCTGTTCTGCTTTCAGAGCAGGCCTGTTTTTTTATCTTCGTTTTTGCCATAATGTTGTGAAATGAATATCTTCAGCGTTAATAAAATATTTTTCACGGTTCTCGGCTCTCCCGTCAGCTATATCGAGCTGTCGGCTACGCTGCTAATCGTTGTCTATGTTCTTTTGATTACCCGCAAAATCGTCTGGGCGTGGCCTCTGGGGATAGTAACATTTTCGCTTTTTGCAGTGCTTTTCTACCAGGTGCGCCTGTATTCCGACTTCTTCGAGCAGTTCTACTATATCGGCAACTGCTTCTATGGCTGGTATGTGTGGCTCGCCGCGAAAAAGAAGGCAGAAGAAGGGGGAAAAGAGCTGGAAGTTTCCTTTGTTACCGGCAAAGGCAGATTGATTGCGGTTGCGATAATAATAATCGTTGGGACCGTTGCCGGCTTTGCTATGAGCAGGATTCATAACTGGTTGCCAGCTTTATTTCCGCAACCAGCCGCATATCCATATATCGACGCGACCGCGACAATAATGGGCTTTGTCGCCGCTGGTCTTATGACCCACAAAAAAATCGAGGCGTGGATTCTCTGGCTTTGCGTGAACAGTATTTGCATCGGCCTGTATTTCGCGCTCAACGTAAAATTCGTAGCGATTCTGTATATATTCTTCCTTGCCCTGGCAGTTAATGGATTGATTACCTGGGGAAAAGAACTCCGGCGAAAAAAATAACCACAGATTCCACGGATTTTTTAAAATTGAAAAAATGCGCAATTTTCGAAATGGGGGGTTTGGGGGGTAAAACGAGGGGGTTAAATTGGCTTATAAGCGGTTATAACCGGCTGCCGGAGGCATTATACACAGAAGTTAAGAAAAGTATAGAA
>JBFZBL010000340.1:0-3346 GCA_041308485.1 Phycisphaerae bacterium
CAGCTCATTACCGGCATCGCATAACCCCTCTGGCGGGACCAAATAGATACCGTATTGGTGTTGTAAATCTATGCAGTATTATAGTGAATTACAATCTGCCGGTACGGTTCGGCGCGGGGCTTTTACCCTTGTTGAGTTGCTGGTGGTCATCATCATCTTAGGCATCGCTACCGTTATAGTTGTGCCGATGCTGGCCAATACCGACGATCTAAAGCTGAATTCTGCCACCCGGCAGATGGTCGCGGCGCTGCTTTATGCCCAGACCAATGCTATAGCAACTCAACAAACACATCAGATAGTTTTCGATACCGCCGCTAACGGTTACGAAGTCCAGAAACAAAACCCCGACAACACTTTTACCATTATCAAACATCCTGTCGAAAAGACAGATTATCTAATTGATTTCGATACGGCACCAGGCCTGAAGAATGTCGTTGTTAATGCCGCCGATTTTGACAGCACCAGCATAGTCCGTTTCGACCGTATGGGAGCCCCCTGCAACGGCAACGGCAACCCCCTGACAGACGGCAGTGTGACCATCGCGGTTCCAGACTTGAGCAATACCATTATTATAGAACCTGTCACGGGGCGCATCAGGATATAGCTGTGGCGGCTTCAGGCTTCTATCACTTTGGAACTAAACTACTTAACCCACCAGTTAGCCACGACCGATAAATTGCAATGCATTATTGTTACAAACCTAAACTTCGATTGAATCGTTATTATCGAACCCGCCTCGAACACAAAAAAAGCTGTGCTTTTTTAACGGATGTTCAGACCGCCTAAGTACCAGTCGATACCATATATATACATAAACATCGCTATGATGTGCGGACGCGTAACGAACTAAATTTATTAAAACGTTTGCCTGCCAGAAGTTGCCGGCCTGGTGCCCTGATGGGGCTTTTGCCTGGTTTTACCGGCTAGAATGAATCTGAGTTGTGCAAAATTGGGAGAAAAAGCTATGAAATCTTATTGGCCACGTATTGTAACTGTCGGCATTTTGTTGTTTGTGATGGCGACATTAAACCATGTAACTGCTCAGTCATCCCAGGAGGAACCGGGGTTGGCACCAGTTCAGGACACACCCGTTGCCGATGAGTCGGCTGTTGAGAATGGCCCGGTCGAATCGGATCAGCCGGAATCTGCACGAACTGCGCCTTCGGCAACTCAGGTTACATCCGATACGCCGGTTAAGATTCTGACGCAACTGGCGCAAGCGGTTTTGCCCGGCAGCGCCCCGGAGCCTGCGGAATCCTCACAGCAACCGACTGAATCGGCTGAATCTGATTTGTCAGGTCCATCGACATCTAATATTGCTGCGCCTACCGACAACGGAGTTATTCCATCTATTGTCCACAAGGGCGACATACTGGATTTTCTCAGGACGTTAAGCGTCGTCGCCGACAAGAACATTGTTCCTTCCAGACTGGTGAAGGGGCCGGTTAATGTCCATTTGTTTAATGTGACTTTTGAGGAGGCACTTGACGCTGTACTTAGTTCTAACGGTTTTGCCTATCAGGTAGATGGACCCTTTATCAAAGTCTATACCAAGAAAGAGTTGGCTGAAAAACTTGCGGCCGATCGTGAAATGGTTACACAGGTTTTCCACCTTAATTATATACCTGCCGCCGATGTTGTCTCACTGGTCGCACCGCTTTTAAGTGGTGGTGACAGTAAGATTTCGGTTTCACCTGACGCAGGCCAGGCAGAAGAAGGCACCGGTGAAGGCTGGGCAGGCAACAATTATATTATTGTTCTGGATTATCCGGAAAATATTGATGGTGTTTCCCAGCTTATCAGCGAACTCGACAAGCGTCCGCCACAGGTGCTGATAGAAGCGACTATCCTGGTAGCCCAACTGGATGATACCTGTGAACTGGGTGTAGATTTTAACGCGCTTGGCGGTGTTGACTTCCAGTCCACTGCCGGAGTGCCTTCCATACCTGCCGGTACGGTGGCAGTTGACGGTACCCAAACCAATGCCGGTACCTCGTTTAATACGAATCTCAGCGGCGGCGGTTTGTCTATAGGCATAGTCAAAAACAATATGGGAATGTTCATAGAGGCGTTGGAAAGCATTACCGACGTGGTTACTATAGGCAATCCCAAGGTTCTAACTCTTAATCGTCAGTTAGGCAAGGTCATTGTAGGCAGCGAAGACGGTTATATCACTACCGAAGTTTCCACTACCACCGCTACCCAGACAGTAGAGTTTCTGAAGACCGGTGTTCAGCTTAATTTCAGGCCTTTTGTTATGGACGACGGCTATATTCGTATGGAGCTTAACGCTGAAGACAGT
This sequence comes from Phycisphaerae bacterium, assembly GCA_041308485.1. GTDB lineage: Bacteria > Planctomycetota > Phycisphaerae > Sedimentisphaerales > Anaerobacaceae > Fen-1362. Next base: position 2,303 of record JBFZBL010000340.1, read on the forward strand.
GACGGCGGTGTAAGAGTCGATGGCGGCTTCACCCTGCCTTCAAAGAGCACCGCTAATGTTACCTCTAACGTGTTAATTCAGGACGGTCGCACTATTGTTATTGGCGGTCTGTTCCGTGAAAGAACATCTCTTACGCGCAGCCAGATTCCCCTGTTGGGTGATATACCAGGTCTGGGAGTGCTGTTCCGCAGTACCAGTGACGACAGCAGCAAGGAAGAAGTTATCTTCATAATTACTCCGCACATCGTTAAGGACCAGGTAGATTATGCCGCTGCTGAAGATACTCTTGGCAATTGTAATCGTCTTATGCTGGGCGCTCGTGAAGGCATGCTTGGTCTGTCTCGTGAGCGTTTGGCTGATGGTTATTTTCAACGTGCCAAAAAGCAGCAGGCCGACGGAAAGCTGGATTCGGCCCTTTGGAACGCCGACATGGCCTTTTATGCCAGCCCCGCTTTGGTTGATGTCCTTAAACTGCGCGACCAGTTGCGAGGCCAGCAGGTGTACAGGGCTGAAACTGGAAGTATGAATTTGTTTATGCGTAATCTTATCACGGCCAGTAAATAAAAGCCTGGCCGTTTAATCCTTAAGATCGCCTGTTTCAGGAGGCTACTACTATGAGATATTTATTACTGGCGGCTGTGCTTGTTGCCGCCCTGTTAAGTGCAGGTTGTCAGCAACCAAAACATCAAACGCAAAAGCAGGCGGCCATGCAGCGATGGAACCATGCTCGTTTGCAGATAACTACCGATATGGCGCGACAGCAGTTTCGCAACGGCAGTTTGAAAAAGGCCGCCGGCACATTACAGGATGCACTGGAAGCGGACCCGGAATATCTGCCCGCTAATCTTTTGCTGGGGCAAATTTATCTGCAACAGGATTTAACCCTCAAGGCTCGTCGCTGCTTCGAGCAATGCCTGAAGATAAATCCCGACCATCCCGAGGCAAATTACTATCTTGGCGTTATACATGAAAGGATAAACGAACCGGACCAGGCCCTGGTTTCATATCGCAAGGCGCTGGCGGGTGATCCTGACCATAGTAGAT
>JBFZBL010000341.1:0-5768 GCA_041308485.1 Phycisphaerae bacterium
CTCAAAACAATGGACCCGAATCTGCCGGTTAAATCGTTTGTTTATCTTGCTCCTGAGCCGGAATTGGCATCAGCCGGCACCGATTCAGATGTTTGGAATCAGTTCGTTGATACCGAAAAATCCAAGGTAACAGACGCGATGCAGATTGCTTCTTCGCTTCCGCAGGTTACGCAGGTTAGCCCGTTCGTTGGCAAAGAAGCCAAAACTCAGGCCCTTGTCGCGACGGTGCTGTCCCTAATTGCCATGCTTATTTACCTGGCGCTTCGGTTCGGCGACGTGCGTTACGGTATCGGGGCTATCGTCAAGCTCATTCACGATACATGTTCAACACTCGGACTGGTCTGCATTACCGTTTATATCAGTGCGACAGCTATCGGCCAGATGCTTCTTATTGGCGACTTCAAAATCGATATGACGATGATTGCCGCGTTCCTTACTCTGCTTGGCTATTCCATCAACGACTCAATCGTTATCTACGACCGTATCCGTGAGAACCTGCGAAAGGGCATGCTTACTCCGCAGATTATCAATAACAGTATCAATGAGTGTATGTCCAGAACCCTGCTGACCGGAACTACCACGCTGCTGGTTTTGTTCATAATGTATGTATTCAGCGGAAAAGGCCTGCGGGGCTTCAACTTTACGATGCTCTTCGGCATCATACTCGGAACATATTCATCAGTTGCGATTTCAGTGCCGATATTGTTAATGAAGATTAAAATGGCGGCCGGCGGCAATAAACCCGCCAAGTCGTAAGAAAACAAAAGCCCCAGGCTTATGCGGTTTTGAAATACCGGGGAGAAAAAGGAGTAAATCCTTTTTCTCCCGTTTTTTTCTGTGCTCGTTTATGCAAAAGGACTTTAAAATCGGTCTGGCAATCGGCGTAATACTGGCTGCGGGCGCCGTCATTTGGCTTTCTACCCTGCCCAATCTCAGTGCAAGGGCCCGCGCCCTCGAGGCCGCCTCGCATATAAAACCTTCCCCCAAAACGCCGCCTTACGTTGCACAACCTGCCCTTAGCAATCGCAGCGAGTCGAGTGGGCCAACTTCGAGTATCGAAAATCGAATATCGAGCAACGAAATACCAGCGACGAACAATGAACAACGAACTATGAACACCGAACCATCTCAGAAAGTCCACATCGTCCAGAAGGGCGATACTCTTTCTTCTATCTCCGCCAAGTACTACGGCTCCGCGAATCAGTGGCGTAAAATCGTCGCCGCCAACCGCGACATCCTCCCCGACCCTAATCGCCTCACCCCCGGCGTCAAACTGATTATCCCAGATTAACCAGAAAAAGAGGCTTGCTCCCTTTTTCTTTGAACTGCAGTAAAGGAGTTGCAAGCGATGGACACGATTGGCTGTTTAGTTCTTGGATATATGATAATAGGATTTTTTTTGGTGTTCAGAAACATTTATCTGCGAGTACAACTTATGCGACACATCTACAAACAATATCCTGAAGAAGGCAGAGGTGATTGGTTGTACACGTGGCAATGGGATCCTTTGTTCGCCGCAGCAAAGACACTAAGGGCGTTCATCAAGAAGCAAAGTCCTATTGATACTAAACTTGCCCACCTAGCAAAAAAGGTAGACCTAAATTATATATACTTCATGGTTTGGTTCGTACTTGCTTTGATAATATTTTTTACTCGTGTATTGTTTCTACTTGCGAAATAGATATGGCTTAAAAGAGGGAAAAGGAGTCAATTTTTGAAATATCAAATCGTAAATAGAAAATAATAAATGATGAATGCCCGGGACAGGAATCGAACCTGCATAGGGGAAACCCCTACCAGCCCCTCAAGCTGGCGCGTCTGCCAGTTCCGCCACCCGGGCGAGCTATCGCCATTTATTATTGATTATTGATGATTGAAAGTCAATCGGCTTTTTCAATAGCCGGCGGCAAACCACTGTTAAATCCGCAAGTTCTTTTTCCGCTCTGTAGAAAAGATGGCTTGTCATTTCGACCGGAGTCCTGACTTGTCAGGACGAAGTGGAGAAATCTGTTGAAATAATCAGATTCCTCGGCTCGCTTTGCTTGCTCGAAATGACATTGAATTATGTTTTCTAAAGAACACTATTTTCCTCTTACGCCATTGTAAAGCAGTATATGCAGCCGCTGGCAAAACACGAAGCCCATCTCTTTGCACAATTGCGCTACCATAGACGATTTGGCGACCAATTCATCCCTCGTTTTCGCCTGCGGCATAAGCATCACCTTCTCAGCCGATACGCCCCCGATTTGTTTGAGCGTCTCCTGAATCTCCGGCAAATCATCCGCCGAATCCACGACGAATTTGAACTGATATGGGTAGCGCCTGACTAACTGCTTTAATGAAGAAAGGTTTTGTAGGGCGGGATTTACCCCGCCGGATTGCGTCGAGTTGGACAGCTTTGGGCTTACGCTCATCAGGTCGCATACAAGCCCGCTGATGAAGTTGACGCCCGCTGTCTCAATCGTGATATGTTTGTTCCGTTCTTTTAACGCCTTGGTAAGGTCGGGCAATTCCGGATTCACCATCGGCTCGCCGCCTGTTATCACAACATATCGGCTGGGCCAGTGAACCGCCTTGTTCACTATTTCTGCGATGGGAATCTCTTCGCCCTCGTTTGCGTTCCAGGCGTATTGCGTGTCGCACCATTTGCAGCGGAGCGGACATCCCGACAGACGAATAAATACGCTCGGCGTCCCCGCTAATATCCCCTCTCCCTGAAGTGAATGAAAAATTTCGTTTACTACCATTTCAAACGCGCACCGCCCTGTGCTAAACTTCTTTCGTGCCCACTACTCCGCGAACATAATCGATCGGGTCTTCGATGCCCGCGTCATGAAAACCTTTGAGCCGGATTCTGCACGAATCGCACCTGCCGCAGCTTCGGCCCTCCCTGTCCGGGTCATAGCAGCTGTGCGTCAGCGAGTAATCCACGCCAAGTTTCATTCCCGACAGTATTGTCTGGCCCTTCGTCATATTTATAATCGGCGTGTGAATCGTAAAGCTGCCCTTCTTCTGTGTCCCCGCCGCCGTGGCAAGATTAGCCATTTTCTCGAACGCCTGTATATAATCATGCCTGCAGTCAGGATACCCGCTGAAATCCGTCGCGTTGACGCCAAGAAATATATCGAATGCGTTGAGCACTTCCGCCCAGGCAAGCGCATAGCTCAGAAATATCGTGTTGCGCGCCGGCACGTATGTCAGCGGTATATGGCCGCTCTCGCCAAGACCCTCGCGGTCCTTGGGCACCTCCATCGTCATGTCCGTCAGCGCAGACCCGCCGATGCTGCCCATATCTATCGGGATAATCTTATGCTCGGCCACGCCTATCGACTTCGCTACCCGTCTGGCCCCCTCAATCTCGCACTGATGACGCTGACCGTATCGAAACGTAAGAGCATACAACAAAAACCCTGAGTGCTTTGCTATCGCCAGTGTCGTCGCTGAATCCAAACCGCCGCTCAGCAGCACTACCGCTTTATCTTCTGCCATTTTTAGGCTCCTTATTGAATTGGGACTGTTATTATATTATACTAATTGAAAAGCTTTTGCGAGAATCAAAAAATGAGCGAAAAGCCCCGACTGGAACTGTTCGACAACCCCTCACCAAAGCGCAATTATTGTATCACCATCCGCTGCCCCGAATTTACCAGCGTCTGCCCGAAAACCGCCCAGCCTGACTTCGGCGAAATAACCATCGAGTATTGCCCCGATAAAAAATGCATTGAACTCAAATCCCTGAAACTCTATATGCAAAGTTACCGCAACAAAGGCATTTTTTATGAGGCGTTGACAAACGAAATCCTCGATGATTTAATCTCTGTCTGTAAACCCAGGTGGATTAAGGTAATTTCCAGATTCACCCCTCGGGGCGGCATAACAACCGATGTGACGGCAGAATACAGTAAGGAGCAGAAAAAACCTGCTAAGAGGTAATAAAATGGGAATATCCTTTCACTGCGAACACTGCGGCAGAAAAATAGAGGCCCCCGACACAGCCGGCGGCAAATGGGGCAAATGTCCCGCTTGTCATAATAAGGTCTATGTCCCCGCCAACAACCCGCCGGACGACGAGTTGCGGCTGGCCCCCATCGACACCGAAGAGGAACGCAGACGAAGGAAAATGCTTGCCGAAGTCAATTCCCTCTCTGAGGAAATTATGAAAGAAAAAGACGTCCCTGAAGAAGGCGCCGTCCCCAAAAACCACGCCCCCGCCCCGAAACCCGGCGACCTCAGTGATGCCGAACTTACTACCTTCATTATCAGCTACCTGCGCCAAATGGCCGACGGCGAGCTTGACCTCGCCGAACAAACCGCCAGAGCCATCCTGCCAAACGGACAAAACGCAATCCGCCTTCTCGAAAAAATCGCCCTTAGTGAAATACCGGAACCTGAGTTGGCCGACATCCCGCAGCAGGTTCTGTCAGGTCTCATAAAGAGTCTCCGCAGCCGTATCCGGTAACGAAAACCACTTAATCTTCACATCCGCACAGTCCAATAAAACCCCTGCCATCAACAGGTCATAGTATCTATTGGGACACAGATTGCCGAATCACCTCATTTGTCCCCTTAGGAGCTGCTTCTTATACTTTAACCGGAGGGCAAGATTATCCGATTCTGCTTTGAATGACACCCGTGGAAAGGAGCTCGTATGGGGGTTAAGCCAGTCCTTGTTCATATCACACACGAAGCAGCAGCCAAAATGGGCGGCATCGGTGCCGTTCTGGAAGGGTTCTTCACCTGCCAGTCATACCTCGATGCCGTTGGCCGCTCCATCATCATAGGCCCGCTGTTCACAACTGACGGCTCGGTCCTCGACCGCCTCGGCGACGACGGCGAAGTCCTCTATTCCTCCATCGACGGACTCGTCAACACCGGTTATGCATCCGCCTTCTCCAAAATCGAAACCTTCTATGGCGTCGGAATCATCTACGGCAGACGAACCTTCGTCGATTCCCAGACAGGCATCAAATCCTCTCCGGAAGTCATCCTCCTCGATATCCGCCACGCCGATGCGGGACCAATCAATGCATTAAAAGCCGGACTTTTTGAGGAGTTCGAAATCCGCAGCGACCTCTACGAACACCTCTGGGAATTCGAACAGTATGTCCGCCTCGCGCCGGCTGCGCTGGCCATCCTCAAAGCCATCGGCGCCGCCACCGACAAAACCGTCATCGTCTCCCACGAGTATATGGGTATGCCTACCGCCCTGGCCGCTATGCTCGACCAGACCTGTAATTATAAAACCGTATTCTACGCCCACGAAGTCGCCCCTATGCGCAAAATCGTCGAGGACCACCCGGGTCACGACACAATGTTTTACAACGTCATCAAAAAAGCGCACCCGCAAAAACTTTACGTCAAGGACGTATTCGGCGACCAGGACCAGTACTTCAAATATCCCCTCGTTGACGCCTCCAAACACTGCGACGCCATTCTCGCCGTCGGCGGACTCGTCGCAGATGAATTGAGATTCCTCGCGCCGGAATTCGATTCAGAAAAAATCAGCGTCGTTTATAACGGCATACACGCCTACAAAACAACCGTCGAGGAAAAACGCGCCTCCAAACACAAGCTCCAGCAATATTGTTTCAACCTGCTTGGGTTTCACCCCGATTTCGTCTTCACGCACGTTACACGACTCGTCCGCAGCAAGGGACTCTGGCGGGACCTCCGCGTTCTCGAACACCTCGACGAGGCGTTCACAAGGGTAAACAAAAGGGCCGTGATGTTCCTGCTGTCCACCGAGGTCGCCCAGAGACGAAGCTGCG
>JBFZBL010000342.1:0-2666 GCA_041308485.1 Phycisphaerae bacterium
CAATAATCACCAGGTGCGACCTTGTTTCGAGTAATAAGCTGACGGAATTGACGGCGGCCATCAACAGAATAAATCCCAATTTGATTACTGCGCAGACGATTCATAGTCCTGTTTGCGCAACGTCGAGTAAGAGGCAGATTCAGCTTGAAGAATTAAAAAACAAGAAGATTTACGCTTTTTGCGGCATAGCAAATCCGCAGGCTTTTCTTGCGACGGTCGGTTTGGCTGGCGCGACTATAACGGGGTCGAAGATTTACGACGACCATCACAATTATACAGCCGGTGACGTAGAAGAAATTTATCGAAACGCGGCAAAGACAGGGGCCGAAATGATACTTACCACGGAAAAGGACTATAACAAAATCGGTTTGCCGGACGGTTCCACGGATTTGGAATTGGCATATCTAGCGGTCCGCTTGCAGTTTGTTGATGTGGCCGACTACATAAGGCAGTTGATTGAACAGTCGTTTGCGGGTAAAATCCCACGGAAAAGAACCGTTTAATCACAGAAAACCGCTATGTATGAGAATCTTCTAAAAACCGTGACAAAACTCGGCATGCCGAAAGTGCTGCTTTTGGGCGATTTTATGCTCGACGCCTATATTTATGGCGATGCCGAGCGGATAAGCCCGGAGGCGCCTGTGCCGGTGTTGAAGGTTACCAGGATCGATTATGGCTGCGGCGGGGCGGGACTTGTGGCAGCTAACTTGTGTGCGATGGGGGCAGTTCCCTTGTGCGTAGGCGTCATAGGCGATGACGCGAGCGGGAAAAAACTTAAAGACTTGCTGGCCAAGATAGGTGCGGATGTATCCGGACTGATGACTGTTCCGGACAGGCCCACGACGACCAAGCAGCGATTGATAGGTCTGGCTCAGCACAGGCATCAGCAGCAGTTGTTCAGGATGGATAACGAATCGACTGAGCCGTTGACTGAGAGACAATATGGCCGGCTGGAAAAGATTTTCAGGAAAAAGCTAAAACAGGCGGATAACGTTTGTTTGCAGGATTATAACAAGGGCGTTCTTGCGGATTTATTCTGCAAAAAAGTAATACGGCTTGCGGCTAAGGCGCACAAAAGGGTTTTGGTTGACCCATCGCCGATAAGCGATTACTCGAAATACGCGGGTGCATCGCTTATTACACCTAACAGGTATGAAAGCGGCAAGGGCGTCGGCTTCGAGGTAAAGACAATCGGCGATGCCGCAAGGGCGGCTAGGATGCTGGTGCAAAAACTCAAACTTGAGGCCATCGTGATTACGCTTGATAAGGAAGGCGCGTATCTCAAATCGCCCGGCTTCGATGAGCAAGTGCCGACCAGACCGCGTAATGTATATGATGTAACAGGGGCAGGGGACACGGTGTTGGCGACCCTGGCGTTGACACTTGCGGCCGGCTGCGATTTCAAGACAGCCGTGCAGTTGTCGAATATCGCGGGCGGAATCGAGGTGGAAAAATTCGGCGGCGCGACGGTCAGTATCGATGAGCTGGTTACCGAAATCGCTTATCTAAACCGCGGCGGCGAAGGCAAAATCCGGTCGGTTGATTCGCTTCTGGCGGAATTGGCCTGGTGCCGCAAGAAAAACCGGAAAATAGTTTTTACCAACGGCTGTTTCGATGTCATACACAGGGGGCACATCGAATACCTCAAGTTCTGCAAAGAGCGCGGCGACGTCGTAGTCGTGGGCTTAAACAGCGACAGTTCCGTCCGGGCAATCAAAGGGCCTGACAGGCCTATTCATAACCAGCTTGACAGGGCTGCGGTTCTGGCCGCACTTGAGACGGTGGATTACATTGCGATATTCAACGAACTGACCCCTATTAACCTTATCAAAAAGGTCAGGCCTGATGTTCAGGTCAAGGGGCGCGACTGGGAAAAGAAGGGCGTCGTCGGCGCGGAGTTTGTCAAATCATACGGAGGCAAGCTGGTGCTTGCGCCTCTTGTGAAGGGCAAAAGCTCGACGCTTATAATCGAAAGAATAAAATCGCAGATATCAAAAAGAAAATCAGAGAAGTGATGAGCAAAAATTTTAAAAAGCAGGTGTTTGAAATAATCCGGGCTCACAGGAAAATGGTTACCGCTCTGGAAGAGTCAGGGCTGGAGACCATTGCCGGTATTGCCGGTGCGATAGTAAAAGCGATAAAAAAAGGTGCGACCGTCTATATCTGCGGCAACGGCGGTTCCGCTGCAGACGCCCAGCATATCGCGGCGGAATTGGTAAACCGCTTCGAGTCCAAGCGCAGGGCGTTACCCGCGGTTGCCCTGACGACTGACAGTTCGGTGATAACTTCAATTGCCAATGACGATTGTTTTAAGAATGTCTTTGCCAGGCAGGCCGATGCTCTTGTAAGAAAAGGCGACGTTTTCTGGGCGATATCGACAAGCGGCTCGTCGCCGAATGTTCTGGCCGCAGTAAAGGTCGCCAGTCGCAAGGGCGCTTTGGTCATTGCCTTCACAGGCCGTAAAAACAGCCGAGTTGAACGCCTGGCTGATATTTGTTTTTGCGCGGATAGTGAATCCGCTGCGAGAAGCCAGGAGATTCATCAGCTTGCTTATCACATAATCTGTAAACTCGTTGAGCAAAATTTTGCATAGGCGAAGAGGATTATGTCCAACAAAGCGATATTCTTAGACCGTGACAATACGATAATAGAAGACCCCGGGTACA
>JBFZBL010000343.1:0-5297 GCA_041308485.1 Phycisphaerae bacterium
GAAGCTGGTCGGACCAGCGTTCGCAGCAGAAAAGCCCGTGGCGCACGTGCAGAGATTCGGTGTGGACGCGCAGTTCCTCGATGCCGGCGGCGATATTGACCGCGTGGCTGGGCGTGGTGACAAGGGCGGTGGTCTTGAAGTCCCGCATTATCACAATCTGCTTTTCGACACTTGTCGTAAAAGACGCGGGGATAACGGATGCGCCGATTTGCTCTGCGCCTTGCTGGAAGCCGAAGCCGCTTGTGAAGAGGTTGTAGTCGAGGGCAATCTGGACTACGTCGTGCTCGGTGAGGCCAGCGGCGGCGAGGAGGCGGGCGGTGCATTCGGTCCAGTTACGGAGGTCATCGCGGGTGAAGCCGACGACGATGGGCTTGCCCGTTGTGCCGGAGGTCGAGTGGATGCGCACGATATTACGCAGGGGGACGGCAAACATATCGTAGGGATAGCTTTTCTGCAGGTCTTCCTTTGTCGTGAAAGGCAATTGGCGCAGAGTGTCCACGTCTTTTATGTTTTCGAGATTGACGCGGTTGGCGTCGAAGGCCTTTTGATAGAAAGCGACGTTGCGATAGGCCCTGTTGAGCGTAGATTGCAGCCGCTCGATTTGCTGCTGCTCGATATCCTCCCGCGGCATTGTCTCACACTTCGGATTGTAATAAATTGTCTCGCTCATATATTCCTCACTCATCAATTCTTCGATATTCCTTGCCGAGATAGGCCCGCTGAACATCCGGATTATCGGCGAGCTCCCGGCTTGTACCCTCAAGAACAATCTGTCCTGTTTCGAAAACATATCCCCTGTCGGCAAGGGCAAGCGCGGCCCGCGCGTTCTGCTCGACGAGGAGTATCGTTAAACCTTCGCGTTTGAGATTGGCTATGGTTTCGTAAATGCTTTTGACCAGCAGGGGCGCGACGCCGAGCGAGGGCTCATCCATCATCAGGAGTTTCGGTCCCGACATGAGTGCGCGGCCGATTGCGAGCATCTGCTGCTGGCCGCCTGAAAGGGTGCCTGCGAGCTGGTTTGCGCGTTCTTCGAGTATGCCGAAAAGTTTATAGACCTGCTTCAAACTCGAAGCGATATTCGCGGAGTCGCCGTTGCGCTGGCGGTGGTATGCGCCGAGGAGAAGATTTTCTTTAACGGTCATAGTGCTGAAGACGTGCCTGCCTTCGGGGACAAGGCAGCAGCCCGTTTCGACGATTTTTTCGAGAGGCTCATTCGATATATCCTTTTTATCGAAGACAATTTTTCCGGAACGGGGACGGAGGACGCCGGCGATGGTTTTGAGCAGGGTGGTTTTGCCCGCGCCGTTTGCGCCGATAATCGCGACGGCCTCGCCGGGCAGGACATGGAGGGATATGCCCTTGAGGACTCGTAATTGGCCGTAACCGGCTTCGAGATTTAATATCTTAAGCATCACTATCCCCGAGATAGATGCGGATTACTTCAGGATTCCGCTGAACGGTACGCGGCGGGCCTTCGGTGATTTTGCGTCCCTGGTCGAGAACGACCACGTCATCGCAAATCGCCATAACCAGCGACATATCGTGCTCCACGACAAGGCAGGTAACGCCGCGGTCGCGAATCCACAATATGAGTTTTGCGAGTTCCTTGGTTTCGTAAATGTTAAGTCCGGCGGCGGGTTCGTCGAGAAGCAGAAGCTGCGGCTCCATCGCGAGGGCGCGCGCGAACTCGACGAGCCGCTGCCTGCCGAACGGCAGATTGCAGGCTGTTTCGGAGGCGTACTCGGTCAGGCCGAGGTCTTTAAGTATCGACAGGGCAATTTCAGTGGTTTGTTTATCTTCCCGCCAGGTGCAGGGCAGGTTCAGCATACCAGAGATGAAGCCGCATCGCGTCCGGCTGTGCCTGCCCATCATAACATTTTCGAGAACGGTCATATGACTGAAGAGCTTTGTGGTCTGGAACGTTCGCGCGATACCTCTGCTTGCGACAGCGTGGGGTTTTAACGCGGTGATTTTTTTGTCACGGAAAAACACCTCGCCATTATGCGGCTGTATTGTCCCGGCTATCAGGTTAAACAAAGTCGTTTTGCCTGCGCCGTTAGGGCCGATGACGCCTTTAATCGTGCCCCGCGGGACAGTTATACTGACATCATTAACGGCGTGAAGACCGCCGAAAAAGCGATGGAGGCCTTTTGTTTCGAGCAGCGCGTCAGGCATTTGCCCTCCCCGGTAACGAGGTTACCTTGCGAAACCTGGGCAATCGGAGCAGTCCCTGCGGGGAGAAAAGCATAATAGCAATCAGTATAATCGCAAAGACAGCGTCGTCGTAACTGCCGAAGACGCCGCGAAGAGAAAGGAAATTCAGGAGTACTCCCATAAAGAGAGCCCCCCAGAGGTTCGCCATTCCGCCAACCGCGACGATTACAAGATAGCGGACGGATTTCATAACGGTAACTTCTGATGGGCCGATGGAGCCATTGTAGTGGGTCAGCAAAATACCTCCCACCGCGGCAAAAATAGCGCTCACAACGAAAACGAGCAGCTTGTAGCGATAAGTGTTGACTCCGAGCGAATGGGCGGCCTCCTCGTTTTCGTGGATAGAGCGAAGCGCCCTGCCGACTCGCGAATGAACGAGGTTGATTGCCAGTGTCATTGCGGCGAGAACGACGAACCACGCGATGTAGTAACTTTCAATCCGAAAGGCGGTGCGCCCGTTTACCTCGAGGCCGTCAATAATCCTAAAAGGCGGAACATTCGAAGTGCCATCCGCCTGGCCGAAGATGCTCCCGCCGAGGACTATGCGGTAAATAATCAGGCCGAAACCGAGTGTGGCCATCGCCATATAATGCCCCTTGAGGCGAATGACGGGCAGGCCAATCATAAAAGCGATTACAATGGTGAGCAATATCGCGACGACAAAGGCAGGCCAGGGGGAAAAGGCCAATATATCTGCGCCATAAATATCCTGTCTCTGAACAACCAAGCCAAGCGACCGGCACAGGGAAATCAACGGCGTGTCACGATAGACAATAAGATTAAAGGTTGTAAGCACTGCGACGGTGTAGCCGCCTATGGCGAAGAATCCGGCGTGACCGAGTGACACCTGGCCGGCGTAGCCCATAAGCAGGCACAAGCCGATAACCACCAGGGCATAATAGGCCGACATTGTGAGCTGCGTCATATAGTAGGTTGAGCGGGTACCGGAGAGTACAACCTGCAAAATAATTACCCCGACGGCAACTGCTATGATGGGTATATACCTGCGAAAATGGGTCATAGCGCCCTCATTGCCGCAATCTCACTTTTGCCGAATAGACCACTGGGTCTGAATACGAGAATCAGCAGCAAGATAACGATTGATACGGCCTCTTTGTAGGCGACATCAAACTGGCTCATCGTAAAGGCCTCAACAAGGCCGAGCATCAGGCCCGCGGCGACGGCGGCCATGCTGTTGCCAAGCCCGCCGAGGATAGCCACGGTGAAACCCTTGATTGCCAGCGGCGCCCCCATATCGTACTGGGTCTGGGTGACAGGTGAGATAACGCAGCCGGCCAGCGCACCAATTCCGGCGCTTAGCATAAAAGACAGAGTGACCATCCAGCGGTCATTGATGCCGCAAAGACGAGCCGCCATACGGTCGTCGGCGCACCCCCTCATCGCTCGCCCGGTCAATGTAAAACGGAAAAAAGGCGTAAGCCCCATTACGATTATGGCGCTGACGCCAAGCACCCACAAGACCTGTGGCGAGATATGAGCGCCGAGAATGGTGACAGTCGAGACGCCGGTTCCGGTAAAGTAAGGCAGAGACCTTACCTTCTCATCCCAGATGTGCAGCATCGCCTCGCGCATAAGTATCGAGATGCCGATGGTGATTACTATAAGGCGCAAAACCGAGGCATTGCGGACCTGCCTGATGAAAACAATCTCAACTAAGCCCCCAATTATCGTTGTTACGACAACCGCCAGAAAAATAGCGACCGGCAGCGGGACAAAATGATTGAAACTGATGGCGAGCATTGCGCCGACGATAAGAAACTCACCCTGCGCAAAATTGATTATCCCGGTCGTGTTGTAAATGATATTAAAACCGATGGCAACAATCGCATAAATGCTGCCGACGGTGACGCCTGCGAAACAATACTGAACGACCTGCGGGAGATCCATTATGTTTCCAATCTTTCAGTAATAAAAAGCCCAAAGCTATCCCGGTTACTTCATCTAAAAGGCTGCCAATATATGGGGTATGATAGCATATTAAACAGACAGGGCAATCCCCAGAGGAAATTGCCCTGCCCTGTTTAAGTCATTACGGTCTATGCCGTATAGAAACGGGTTATTCCTTATATATTGCGAATTTCCCGTCTTTAACGGTAAGCATCTCAAAGGCATCCATACCCAGCCCGTTATGGTCCTGGGACGAGAAGTGAAAAATACCGGCTGTCCCGACGAGACCTTTGATGTTTTCAATAGCGTCGCGGACCTTTTCTTTGTCGGTACTCTTGGCCTTTTTGATACCTTCGACGAGAATAAGCACGGCGTCGTAAGCGTGGCCGCCGAAGGTGCTCACGTCCTCTTTGTACCGGCTCTCATAATCCTTCTTGTATTCTACGAGGAGTTTCTTCTGGGGATTATTATCTGGAAGCTGTTCAGCAATCAGCAGGCGTCCACAGGGGAATATAGTTCCGTTTGCCGCTTCGCCGCCCTGCTCAACGTATTTGATGTTACCGTAGCCATGACTCTGGAACAGTGGGACATTCAAGCCAATCTGCTTCATATTTTTTGCAACCAGACTCTGCGCGGGCACTATAGACCAGTTGACAACCGCCTGAACATCCCGGCCTTTTACCTTGGTAAGAACGCCCGTCAAGTCGGTCTCCTGCTTGTCATATGTCTCGTTAATGTCGATTGCGATGCCGGCGAGCCCGGCGAGACTTGTAAGCTGTTTGCCGCCTGCCACTCCAAAGCCGTCGTTGCTTGTTATTACACCTATCTTCTTGATACCCTTTGCCTTCATAACCTGGAAAATACATCTCGCGGCGTCACTATCCTTCTGGGGGGTCTTGAACACGTAACTGGCGACCGGGTTGACAATAGTCTCGGCCGCTGCGCAGGAAAGAAGAATGGTCTTGCTTTCCTGGCAGATATTCTTGATTGCCATTGTTTCGCCGCTGGTCGAAGGCCCGATTATCGCGAGGACCTTATCTTCCTCAATGAGCTTCTTGGCGAGCGAAATGGCGTTCTCCGGCTTACTGCCTGAATCCTCCACTATAAGCTCAATCTTATGGCCGTTGACGCCGCCTTCCATGTTTATCTTTTCAACTAACATTTCAGCGGTCTTC
>JBFZBL010000344.1:0-7389 GCA_041308485.1 Phycisphaerae bacterium
TTACTGCTTGATTACTGGCCATTAGACAGAGCCAGATGGGGGCAACAAGCAAAAACTAAATCAAATCAAAAATCCGCTGGATGGCTTATTGCAGAGAAAATCCCGTTGCTGGCTATCTCGGCATTTTTAAGCATAATGACCTACGTTGCGCAAAAACAGGGAGGAATCGTCCCAACGCTCGAGAAGATGTCGCTGGATTATCGCGTAGCCAACATGTTCCTTTCTTATATGAGGTACATCGGCAAGATGATATGGCCAAGCGGGTTGGCCGTTTGTTACCCTTATCCCCGCGCTGTCCTCTCAGACGCGCTGGTAGTAATGTGCGTGATACTGTTTATCGTGCTGACCATTTTGAGCATTTATGCGGGCCGGCGAAAAAAATACGTAGCAGTCGGCTGGTTATGGTACGTCGGGACCCTTGTGCCTGTGATTGGCCTGGTTCAATCGGGTGCGCAGGCGATGGCCAACCGATATATGTATATCCCGATGCTTGGTCTGCTTATTATTATCGGCTGGGGGGTCGGGGATTTCATTGTCAACAGACCTCGCATAAGAATCGCCGCGACGGCAACGGGCGTGATTGCGCTGTTGAGTCTGCTGATACTTACCCGAATACAGGTCAGACACTGGCAAAACACGCTGACGCTGTTTGAATACACACTGAGTGTCACCGAAAACAACCCGGTCATAGAGAACAGTTACGGAGTCGCTTTGTTTAATGTGGGACGCACAGAAGAGGCAGAGACGCATCTTCGTAAAGCGGTTCGCATAGCCCCGGCGTTTGTGCTCGCCCGCAACAATTTAACCAAGACCTACCTGAAACAAGGCAAGCTTAACGAGGCAATCGAGCATCTTAACGAGCTGATAAGTCACAACGAGGGGACAGCAGAGATTTATTACAACCTTGCGGCGGCACTGGAAATACAAAAGAAATACGAAGACGCCATAAAAAACTATACCAAGTCGCTGGAGCTAAATCCCCGGGATCCGGACACCAACAAAAGAATGGGGATTACATTAGCAGCTGCAGGAAAGGCAGACGATGCAATCAGGTATGCACAACGCGCCTGTGAGCTGACGGGGAACAGGGACGCCGACAGTTTAGAGTCTTTGGCATCGGTACTGGCGGCGGCGGGCAAATTTGACGAGGCGACGAGGACCGCCGAAAAAGCGTTGGAAGCCGCGAGGATTACAGGGCAGGAGAATCTTGCCGCCGAGATTAGGAAACGGATGGAACTTTACCAGGCGGGCACGCGAGAACAGCAAAAATAAATGCGATTAAGTCAAAAACATATTGTCTTTTTTATAAGTGCGGCACTGGTAATCGCTACATTAGTCGCTTATGAGCCGATACGGCACAACGGCTTTGTCAACTATGACGACAACGGGTACATAACAGAAAACCCGAACGTAAAAGGCGGGATAACACAACAATCGATCAAATGGGCATTCACAAAGCCATACGCGGCGAACTGGCACCCGCTGACGTGGCTGAGCCATATGCTGGATTGCGAGCTCTTCGGGCTACATCCTCTCGGACACCATTCTGTCAGCGTCCTTATTCACATCGTCAACGCCCTGCTGCTTTTCTGGATCCTTAACAGTATTACCGGTTCCATGTGGGCAAGCGCTTTTATTGCGGCGGTATTTGCGCTGCACCCGCTTCAGGTGGAGTCGGTGGCGTGGGCGGCTGAAAGAAAAACGGTACTGAGCGGACTGTTCTGGCTTTTGACAACGGCCGCATATATTCACTACGCGAGGAAACCAACGGGCAGTCGATACCTTTTGGTGTTCCTTATATTCGGTCTTTGTATTATGACAAAGCCAGTTGTTGTAACGCTTCCTCTGGTATTGCTGCTTTTAGATTATTGGCCATTAGACCGTGTTCGACGGGGTCAAATCGGCCGGCTGATAGTCGAGAAAATCCCGCTGCTGGTGTTATCGGGACTATTGAGCGTGCTGACTTTTAAGGCACAACAAGGCGCGGGAACTGTTATTTCATTGGAGAGCATACCATTAGGCTATCGAATCTCAAACATCTTTGTCTCATACATAAGCTACATCGGTAAAATGATAGTCCCAAGGGGGCTGGCGATTTTTTATCAGTCCTCACACACAATCTTTCCGAAAACTGAAGGGTGGTTTTGCGCGATTCTGTTTTTTCTTATTTCATTTCTCTGCATCTATATGAGTCGTCGCAGAAAATATACGGCAGTCGGCTGGTTATGGTATGTTGGGACCCTTGTGCCAATGATAGGGCTGGTCCAGTGCGGCTTTCAAGATATGGCCAATCGTTATATGTACCTTTCGATGCTCGGGTTACTTTTCATTATCGGGTGGGCAGTCAAAGAGTTTGTAGAGAAGCGACAGCGTCTTAGGACGGCTGCAATTTTATCGGCCGCAATTTTACTGACAGTGCTGGTCGTGCTGACACGAATGCAGGTGAAACACTGGCAGAACAGTTTGACACTGTTCGAGTATGGTTTGGAAACAACAACCGACAACACCACGATAGAGACAAATTACGGCATCGCATTATTTTATGAGGCAGGCCGGCTCGATGAAGCGGCGTCACACCTGAGCAAGGCAGTTCGATTAAGCCCGACGTTCGCCAAGGCACGAAACAATCTGGGAAAGGTTTTCCTGAAACAGGGAAAGGCAAATGAGGCCGTCGAGTGTTTTAATGAACTGATACAGCAGAAACAGGATTCGGCAGAGGTTCATTACAACCTAGCCATAGGGCTGGGAATGCAAAATAAATACGAGGAAGCAATAAAACAGCTTTCCAAGACGCTGGAAATGGATTCTGACTATCCGGACGCACAGAACAGGATTGGAATAGCATTAATGGCAATCGGAAAACCGGATGAGGCAATCTGGCATTTCGATCAGGCACTGCGGACAGACAAAGACAAATCAGAAGTTTACGGAAATCTCGGCACGGCTTACATGCGACTAGGGAAGTATGGACCGGGGATTTATAATTTTAACAAAGCGGTCGAAAACAAGCCCGACAGCATAGTAAATCTCAACTGCCTGGCGTGGGCACTGGCAACTGTCGAGGATACATCTTTGCGTGACGTCAACAGGGCAATAGAGGCTGCCGGACGCGTCTGTGAACTAACAGACAACAATAATGCCGAGTATTTGGATACCCTGGCAATCACATACGCGGCGGCGGGCAGATTTGAAGAGGCAAAAGCAACAGCAGGAAAAGCGTTAATCATCGCAAAGGCGAACAAACAAGAAGCACTTGCCGGCGAGATTAAGGAGCGAATAAAGCTTTACGAGGGGGGACAGCCGTATCGCCGAAAGTAGCAACGATGGAGCGTGATTATACCTGGTTTTTATTCTGATTTTTGTCCATCAGAATGGTGATTTTATCGAAGTGGTCAATGGGCATTTCACTTTTGAGTATTTTGCGAATCTGGCTCATAGGCGTTCGCTGGGTGGTGTGCGTAACAACAACATACTGGTTGTTAAGCTCGGTAATCAATTTGACAAATTCATCGATGTGCATATGTCTGCCAGCGTGGGCCCTGTCGGCGTGCTCATCGACATAAAAGGTACATTCGGCGATGAGGATTTTGCTTTCCGCAATATATTTGAGCTGTGAGAAATCGACGTATTGCGTGTCGCCGAGGTAAGTTACAATAGGTATCTCAAGCGGATTATCGATTTCGACGCCCTGCTTTTTCAATTCGACAATCTGCGGGCCTGAGAGATTGGCAAATTCCTGTTTTATTTTTTTCCGTTTTTCTATTACAGTGAAGCCTACAGACCCCCTGCTGTGCTTAGTGGGGAATACGCGGGCAACCAGGTTCGGTTTTATCTGAAACTCGTCGCCGGGCTTGACACCTATGAGATTGGCGGGAAGTTTGTTGCCGTCGAGACGAGCCCAAGCGTCGATAATGTCCCTGATGGGCGGGAGGAGATTTTCAGGGGCTACAATTGTTCCAGCGGCTTGTCCGCAGAAATTGCGATGAGAGAGGTAATAGGCAATGCCGGCGGCGTGGTCCATATGGCCATGCGTAAGGAGGATGTGATTTATGGGTATGACCTGGTCAGGGGCCTTGCCGATATCGAAGCAGACATCAAGCTGAGGCATAGCAACGACGGTTTCTTCGCCGGCAATCGAATAGCCTATTATATCGAGGCCATCGAGCGTAATTTTAGCTAAGTTGTGGCTTGGCATAGCATCTTTCTGAAATAACGCATTGATTATTGATAATTGATAACTGATAATTGTAACGATAAACGGATTGGTAATCAACCTTAACGAAAAGAGATAGAAAACAAATAAAAGGCCGCCCAGATGAACGAAACAAAGACAAAAGAAAAGTTATTTACGCCGAATGTTCTGCCGGGCGCTACGATATTTCTCGCCAGTGCCTGTGTTATGATAGTCGAGATTGTCGCAGGCCGGCTGGCAGCAAGACATCTCGGTTCGTCACTTTACACATGGACAGCGGTGATAGGCGTCATACTTGGGGGAATTACGTTTGGTTATTATATCGGCGGCCGACTGGCGGATTCCTTTTCGGCAAGGAAAACCATCGGCTGGCTGCTCGCGGCATCGTCGGGTGCTTGCATTGCCGCCATAATCTTTAACAACCTTGTCGGCGAATGGACTTTCCTGTGGCGTATGGAAATAGCACAACGAGTGTTGTGCCATATAGCGATTGTGTTTTTCATTCCATCGACGCTCATTGGGGCCATAAGCCCCGTGGCAGTGAAAACAGCCCTTGAATCGAGGCAGGACAGCGGACGTACAGTGGGCAGGATGTATGCGCTTGGCGCGGCCGGGAGCATACTGGGGACATTTTTGGCGGGTTTCTGGCTTATAGGGACAATAGGGACGGTCAATACGCTGTGGCTGACGACGGGTATTATGCTGGTAATGGCATTGATGTACCTGCCGAAATCGGCAGCGATGCTCGCTTATACGGTTGTCGTTGTACTTTTGGTTATCGCGGGGTCAATTCCTGCCAAATGGGCAGAAACAATCGGTTCAGCACTTTCACTGAGGCAGGAACAAAAACCGGATATACTGTATGAAACCGAAAGCCAATACGGATACGTTGCGGTTCATCAATTGAGTAAAGAGCCGGACAAACGACAGTTTGTCCAGGACAATCTGAAAAGCCACAGCCAGATAATAATGGGAAAGATACGGGACCTGCAGTTTTTCTATGTTCGTGTTTACGGGGCGGTAACTCGAAGGGCCGCAGCCGGCAAAGAAAGACTTTGCACTCTGTCGATAGGAGGCGGAGGATATGTTTTTCCACGGTATATTCTGGACATATGGCCAGGCAGCAGCGTGGACGTAGCGGAAATCGATCCCGCGGTGACCGAGGCGGCAATGCAGGCGTTCGGACTGCCGCGAGATACGTCGATTCGAACGATAAATCTTGACGGCCGTAATTACGTCGATGAATTGCTGGAAAAGAAACAACGAGGCGAACAGATATCTCAATATGATTTTATCTATATGGACGCTTATAATGATCTGTCTGTGCCTTTTCAATTAGTGACAAAGCAGTTTAATGAAAAGATTTTCAATATACTGGCAGCGGACGGGGTATACCTGACTAACATAATCGATATGTATGAAGAAAGTAAACTTGTCGCCAGTTACGTAAAAACCATAAAAAAGACCTTTCCATATATCTATGTGGTCACTAGGCAGAGCGACTATAATTTACCGTTTAATTTCATCGTAATAGCGGGCAAAAAGCCGGTGAATCTTGAAAACATTAACAAAGAAGAGAATCTCGCAGATGCAAAGTTGATAATTAGCGATGAAAATGATCTGGCTGTGTTTCAGAAGAAAACCGGCTTGATTGCATTCAATGACGATTATGCCCCCGTAGAAAACTTTACGACGCCTGTTGTTCGTTCGGTGTCGGCTGTTTCAATAGCTGATAATTATATCACTCAAGCGAAAAAACTGAATTCGGCAGGCAAATGGGAGGAAGCCCTCGAAAAATATCGAACGGTGGTTAAAATTTGTCCCCAGCTGTCGGCAGAAGTAAATTATTCGATGTGGAAGATTTTGGCAGACCACAATAAGTGGCAGGAAGCTATCCCTCCGCTACGGTCGATTCTCGGTAAAACAAGTACGCATGCAAACAGGCCTTTTGCTGCAATGCTGCGTTACAACCTTGGAATCGCCCTGAAAAAAACCGGAAATTCACAGGAAGCGTCAAGCGAGTTTGCCAAGGCGATAAATCTGCTGCAAGAGGACCTGGCTGAAAAAGGCGACTCGGCTCAAACATATTCGCATCTCGGACAGGTCTATTCGGTAATCGGCGATACGAAGAATGCGAATTTGTGCCACGATAAGGCCAAACAACTTCAGGAAGATAACTCAAAGTAACATAAACAGAACCAACATAAAACAGGGAATGTTCTTATGCCCGACAAGCGGATCCACAGGGGACAGCACCCTGCCGACGAGAGATTGTTCAGTGAGACCGTGATACCGGACATCCGGCGAGCGGTTTTGGATTATTCGCTTTTGCTGAGCAAAGGGTACGCTGAAAAAAGTTCGCTGAAGCTCGTTGGCGACCGGTTTACGCTTACGGAAAGGCAACGATTAGCAGTGATGCGAAGCTCGTGTTCGGATGAGCAGCTTGCTGGGCGCAAGAGCCGAAAAGTCGAAATCAGCGAGGTCGGCGGCAAAACAATCGCGATTGACGGGTATAATTTATTGATAACGATTGAGGCGGCGATAAGTGGAGGATTGATTTTCAGGGGGCGGGACGGGTACTTGAGGGATTTAGCAAGCATTCATGGCACTTATCGCAAAGTAAGTGAAACGCAACCCGCTATCGAACTTATAGGCGAATTTCTGCGGAAAATCGGAATAAGTCAGGCACTATGGTTATTAGACAGTCCGGTTTCAAACAGCGGCAGGTTAAAAACGATGCTATGCAAACATAACCCGGACTGGCAGGTTGAGCTTGTGACAAGCCCGGACGCAGTGCTGATAAAAGGCGAACAAATCGTCGCAAGCGGCGACAGCGTTGTTCTGGACAAATGCGGCAAATGGGTCGACTTGGCAGGTGAAATCATAAAAAATCGGATACCTGCAGCGAAAATAATCGACCTTGAAGCCAAACTCTAACCACCTGTCGCAGCTGTATTTACGCTATGTGCCCCCAAAAACCATTAAATTCCAAAAGTTTTACTGCCGCATTTATGATTGCCGCGCATTTATAATTGCGATGATAGCAAGAAATTTACAAATTGATTATGAGAGCAGAATGATGGGAATAAGCGAAGTAAGTGGTTTTCCATTCGAGCCGGACTCGATGACGCAGTCGAAAAGTGACCCCGGGGCCTTTACAAGGCTGTATTTACGTCACTACGATGCGATATTCAGGT
>JBFZBL010000345.1:0-10585 GCA_041308485.1 Phycisphaerae bacterium
AAACACGGCGTGGTGGATGCGCTGGCCAATTTCGAATACAAGGACGCCCTGGAACTAGCTGAAAATCTTCAAAAGCAATCGAAAGAGCTTGCGGCCATCTGGGTAAAGCTGGCGCCATCGACAAGCAAAACAGACATAAACCGCAAAGCAATCAAAACCATTCTCCATGTTATCATTTGCGCACTTCACGACGCGATGCTCACAAACGTCGCTGCCGGGGACGCAATCGTCAATTTCGACCAGCCCGAACAGATTAAAAAAATAGCCCGACGGTACGACGCCGAGCAGGCCGCACAAAAAATAGCCGGCTGCTTCAAAACCCTTCACTGGCTCGAGTCCTCCGTCAACGAACGGCTTATTTTCGAGCAGCTATTGTTAAACCTCGCCGAAACTGATAAAATCACGTCCGAACTTTAAACCCCGGCATAAAGCAGGGGGCTGACAAATTACACAAAAAAGATAATGGAAGATACGCAGGCATCTAAACCTAAACTGCCGAGAACAAAAAAATATATGCTGGTCCGCTACGGCAGGATGAGAATACTCGGGCTGTTCGAGCATAACGAGGCGACAATACCTTCTGTGCCGACGCTTGTCGTCATCAAAACCGAAAAGGGAATGGAGATGGGCAGCATTGTAGGCAGCGCCGGCGCATACCGCGCGGGCCAGCTCAAGCAGGCCGAAGAGCAGCTCAAGAAATATTTCGACGACTCCGAAATACCGTTCACCACCGAGCCGGTGGGGAAATTCGTCAGGTACGCCACCCCCGAAGACATCAACGAGGAAAAACACTTTCAGAAAATCGCCGTCGAAGAAACCAAATTCTGCAAAAAACTGGTCAGGGAAATGAACCTGCCGATGAAAATAGTTGACGCCGAGCACATTCTCGGCGGGGAAAGAATCGTCTTCTACTTTATGTCCGACGGTCGCGTCGATTTCCGCGACCTGGTCAGAAAACTCGCGCAGGAATATCAGACCAGGATAGAAATGAGGCAAATCGGCGCACGCGACGAGGCAAAGATTTTAGGCGACGTCGAAAGCTGCGGACAAAGATGCTGCTGCAGCAGGTTCCTCAAGAGCCTCAAGCCGGTAAATATGCGTATGGCCAAACTGCAAAAAGCGACGCTTGACCCCGCGAAAATTTCCGGATTCTGCGGCCGGCTCAAGTGCTGCCTGCGATACGAAGATGAAACATACACCGAACTCAAAAAACGCCTGCCGCCCAGAAACACCAGGGTCAACACGCGGCTCGGCACCGGCAGAATCGTCGATTACCAGGTCCTCGCCCAGTTAGTAATGGTCGAGCTTGACACCGGCGTTAAAACGGCG
Organism: Phycisphaerae bacterium; assembly: GCA_041308485.1. Taxonomy (GTDB): domain Bacteria; phylum Planctomycetota; class Phycisphaerae; order Sedimentisphaerales; family Anaerobacaceae; genus Fen-1362. The sequence continues at coordinate 1,330 of JBFZBL010000345.1, forward strand.
ATACCGAGAAACGAAATCGAGATAATAGCACCACCTCAGCCGGGCGGTGCGCAGGATGCCCCGCTGCCGCCGCTGCCGACACCGCCGCCGATCGACACCGCCGAAGATACCGAAGACGATAACTTTGATGAACAGACAGACAATAATGAACCTGAAACCCAGGATAGCGACCATTAACGCCCGCCTTTGCGGAACGAAGGGAAATTATGCCGCGTAAAATCGTCGTCACATCAGCCCTGCCTTATGCAAACACTCCAATTCATATAGGTCATATTGTGGAATATGGCCAGACGGACATCTGGGTGCGGTTCCAGAAGCTCTGCGGCAATCAGTGCCTTTACTTCTGTGCCGATGACACTCACGGCACACCGGTTATGATTAGCGCACGCAACGCCGGCATTAAACCCGAAGAACTGATTCAAAAAGTCCATGCCGACCACTTGAAAGATTTCGTGGGCTTTTATATAGGGTTCGATAACTATTATTCCACCCATTCGCCCGAAAACAAGGAGCTTAGTGAGAGGATTTTTAATTCCCTTAACCAGGCGGGCTCCATCGTTAAAAGAACAATAGAGCAGACCTATTGCGAAAATTGCAAAATATTCCTGCCCGACCGCTATATTCGCGGGACATGCCCGAAGTGCAAGGCGCCCGACCAGTATGGTGATTCGTGTGAGGTTTGCAGCTCAACGTACAATCCGACCGAACTCATCGAGCCTCGCTGCGCCAATTGCGGAAGCCCGCCAGTGCGTAAACAAAGCGAACATTATTTTTTCAAGCTGATCGACTACGAAAAACGTCTCAGGGATTTTATCGCAGGGGGCTATGTACAGCAGTCGGTCGCCAACAAGCTCGATGAATGGTTCAGCGCAGGGCTCAAAGACTGGGACATTACGCGGGACGGCCCATATTTCGGATTTAAAATCCCCGGCGAAGAAGACAAATATTTTTACGTCTGGCTGGACGCGCCAATCGGCTATATGGCGTCGGCGAAAAACTACTGTAACAAAAACGGCCTCGATTTCAACGCTGTCTGGAACGGCCCCGATTATGAGATTTACCATTTCATCGGCAAAGACATTATGTATTTCCACGCCCTGTTCTGGCCGGCGATGCTTATGGGAAGCGGGTTTCGGACGCCCAACAAGCTTTTCATTCACGGGTTCCTCACAGTCGACGGACAGAAAATGAGTAAGTCCCGCGGTACGTCTATCAAGGCCTCGACGTATCTGAAATATCTCGACCCCGAGTTTTTGAGATACTATTACGCCGGCAAACTGACCTCCGCTGTCGAAGACATCGACCTGAGCATCGAGGACTTCATAAACAAAATTAACTCCGACCTCGTGGGTAAATTCGCCAACCTCGCCTCGCGTGCCGCGCCGATGCTCAAAAGCAAACTCAACGGCCGGCTGGGCAAGCTCGACGACGAGGGCAAAAAACTCATCGACACAATCGCCGCTGCCGAAAAAGAAATCGTCCAAAATTATGAAAATCTAAATTATGGCTCCGTAATCCGGACTGCAACTTCGCTGGCAGACATGGCCAACCGTTACGTCGAGCAGAACCAGCCATGGACAACGATTAAAACAGACCCGGAAAAGGCACGCATAACGCTGACCGCAACTCTCAACGCCGTGCGCATCCTGACAATTTACTTAAAACCGGTCCTGCCCGCCTTTGCCGAAAAAGTCGAACGCCTGCTGAACATCGGCGAACTTACTTTCGCCGATGTCAAGACCACACTCCAGGAACACGATATCAATGACTTTGAACGTCTCTTCGAACGCGTGGATAAAGAAAGGGTAGATGCGATGATTGAAGAAAGTAAAGACACGGGGAATAATAACAACCAGCAAGCCCCGCCAACCCCTGTGATAACCGCCGAGCCGATTAAGCCGGAATGCACAATCGAGGACTTCGCCAAAATCGACCTGCGCATCGCCCAGGTAGTAAAGGCAGAACGCATCGAAGGAGCCGACAAACTATTGAAGCTTCAATTAGATGTCGGCGGCATCCAGAAAAACGTGCTGGCCGGCATCGCCCAGGCATACCAGCCCGAAAACCTCGTTGGCAAAACAGTCATTCTCTTCGCGAACCTCAAACCGAGGCAAATGAAATTCGGCCTTTCGGAAGGGATGATTCTCGCGTCGGGTACAGGCGGTAAAGATATATTTATGCTCACCGCCGACAGCGGCGCAAAACCAGGCGCAAAAGTAAGCTGACAAAATATGACTGAAAAAAAAACGCTTGACGAAATTTCAGAGCAGGACAGCCGATACAACCCGAGAGCCGTAAAATTCGTTTACGAAGGCCTCGGTTACACTATCCGCAAAATCGCCGCCGGTCAACCGGGCCATATTACGGGCCAGACTCTCTGTGAAGGACTTCGCCAGCTCGCACTGGAAAAATGGGGACTGCTTGCCATGCTCGTCCTCGACTCCTGGCACGTCAAAACCACCCGTGATTTCGGCGAAATCGTGTATCTGCTTATCAGGCACAACTGGATGAAGGCCCAACCCGCCGACACCATTGACGACTTTAACGACGTTTACGACTTCAAAAAGGCCCTTAAAGCCGGTTTCAGCTTCTAAATTGCCCTGTAAATACCCTAAATTACCGCCTCCTTTCGCTTGACAAGTCCCGGCGATTAATCTAAAATGATGGGATTAGCAAGACAAACTGTCAATATGAACAGGGCAGATAATGCGTCTGGTAGTAAAACAAGGTGAGCGCACCATTAACGAATATCACTTCGACAAGGGCCCAATCTACATCGGCAGACACACCAACAGCCAGATACTCCTGCCCGACAAGGTGGTCTCTCGCCAGCACGCGGTAATTTACAACACCAAAGACGGCCAATGGGTCGTCGAAGACCTCGAAAGCGCAAACAAAACCTACCTCAACGACGGCGAAATCCACAAAGCCGACATCAAAACAGGCGATACCATTCGCATATCCGATTTTGCCATCGAGGTTAATTTCGAAACGGCCCCCACGGCTGACCCCGGCGAAACGGTGGAGCTTGAAGAAGCACCCGCATCGCTCTCCTCCGGGCCACAAATCATCGTTCGAAAACTCGGCGCCGAAAGAGCCCCGGCCATGAGGTTCCAGGCCGAACGCGCAACGGATTTCCTGCAGGCAATCGAGGAATTGAAAAAGACTGACCATATAGACAAGGCGCTGCTGGTTCTGCTTGAAACGGTATCAAAACAGTTCAAGACCTATCACGTCTGGGGGGCTATGCGTCCCAAACCCGACGGCCCGATGATTGCGCATGCGGGCAGAAACAGAAGCGGTATGGCCGTCGAGCAGTCGGACCTCGAGTACGGCGACAAAATCGCCGAGGCACTCAACAAAAAACAGTGTATGCTCTTTATCTTTACGCGTGACCTCAACCTGCAGAAGGAAACCCAGGTTCGCTCGGTCCTCATCGTCCCCCTGCTTTCAACCGCCGGCTGCTTCGGCGTAATTTACGCCAACAACACCTTCCGCGATGACCATTACAACCTCGGCGACCTCGATTACCTTATGATGGTTGGCCTCCACTCCGCCTCCGTCATCGCCAAACTCCCAGCCTAAGGAATCCCGGCTCCCCAGCTGTTTGCGAATATCGCAAAGTCACTGAAGTGTACCATGTTGTCTCCGATCGGAGGATAAATATCCGCCCTAAAGCTGCCGACCTGCGGCCACTGTTCTGATAGCAACTGGAGGTCTGCCAAATTAACTTTGTTGTCGAGATTCAAGTCGCCCGGAATGGGAACCGGCGGATAGGAACATCCCAGCAGGCCCACATTCGGCGCCAAATCCTTCTCGGCATAATTGGTCGCAGAGGCCTTAAACGCAAAATTCCCTGATAACGGTATAAAAGATGCAAGAGGCACATCTATTTCCACACCGACAGGGAATGGCGGACGATTTGAATCAGGATTGGCTAAACTGAGCCTCCATATCATCCCTTCGGGAGGCGGCAGATTCACCCAGCCCAAGCCGGGTTCAAATATCTTAAAGATGGGTTCGTTGAACTGGGTCTGGCAGGCCAGATAACAATCCAGGCCTTCCGGCGGCTCGCCTGTCGCAATGTCGTTGTCTGAGTCGAAGTAAAAACCAATCTCGGCAGGCTCCATCTGGGAAAATGCACGAACATGTGCCGTCAGATAAAGCATATAGCGCCCCCCTATCCACTCCATCCAGCCCTGAGCCCAGATCAAATCAATCATGCCCATACTAACATCATTTTGGCTGTCATAAATTTCTCCGCCCCGGCCGGCAGTCATTACATCGTGTGCAAAGGACACAACGCTGAAGGCGGATAGTCTGGTTCTCTGCTCGGGGGTCAATTGCGTATCTCTTCGATGACAGGAATGAACCACCCCGTTGGCGTCGGGCCAGTTATCCGGATACATTTTGTTGTTCGGGTCATCCGAGTGCGCAGGGCCCAGCAGAATATGATTAAGCTCATGAGCGCCGGTGGAAGGCTTAATGAAAATCCCGCTGCCGTTGGGTTCATTGGGGCCGGGTTCGTTTCCATCGCCCGGAACCAGTATGACTACACTGCCCCATTGTGCCGACACGTTCGGATCCACATCGTTCGGGAAAGGCACAGCCCATGGATTTTTCGGCAACCCCCACATATTTACCCTGCACGGGTCGTTCTTGTTCGGGTCATAGGGGGTATTGGGGCCATAGACGTGGTTGCTGTCTATTACGTATTTGACTTTGGGTTTATCCGCGGCGTTGGCCGTGTCGATTTGCTTCATCAGATTCACCTCGGTGACCTTACAACCCTCTACAGAGTGAATCTCGACTTTTACTATTTTCGGTTCGCCGAAAGCAATGCTGACAAGCACGACAAGCATCATGCTGACAAATAGCATTATTATTGGGAAGAGATTGGGCCTTTTCATATTCCTGCTCCTTAAAACTGTTTTTTTTAATTATTTAAAGTTCGGCTGCCGCTCCTATTCGGGCCGATTTTTTGTTAAAGAACGGTTTCAGTGTTGGTCTCCTGCTGCGATGTACTGATATAATATTGGAACAAATTTTATGAAAAAATCAAGCAAAATCCGGCTGAATTTTGGCAAACGAAAGGAACATAGTATCCCACTGGTGAGGATAAGGTATATGAGGAATAGATGATATGAAAGGGTAAAGCAGATATGGCGGGGCTGGGGGCAATGACCACTACAACTTAGGCGACCTCGACTACTTGATGATGGTCGGCCTCCACGCCGCCTCAGTCCTCGCTAAACTCCCAGCATAAAAAAGGAGTCAGGAGTTTTTTACTTTATTCAGCCAGTTTTTCAAACCCGGCAGACAAATAACAAACTTTGGATATTCGGGCAGTAATTCGAGGAAGACATCAGTACTCTCGGAAGATAAAACAAAGGCATCTAATGTTATTTCATCACTGCTCGCCAGCACTTTGATTTTCGCCCTTTCGGGAATATATGCATATTTTATCTTGTCAACTTTTGCATCTTGCAAAATATTCTTAAACCCCTGAATTTTGTCTGGCTCCCTGATTTCAATATACTTTCCCTGCGAATGTTGAATCAGAATGCTATTAATGTCACGTTCGCTTAGTTTATGTAATGAATCAATTCTCAGTTTTTTCTGTTTAGTTGTTGAGGAAAATGAATCCCATGTCTTCTGAAGTGATTGCCCTCTTAGATAAATTATGAAGAAAAATACGCCGATAAGAACGATTGCTGTAAAAAATCCCATGTCTGTGACTCCGTAATTAGAATGCAAACGATAATGGGGTCAGAAGTCGTTTTCTTCCATTTTCATATCTGCGCCAGAAGCACCACATAATTTTTGCCATAAAATTTTGCGCATTTTGGGCAGGTGGTGTAGAAAAAGTACAGCTTCTTAAGCTGTTTACCCTTCTTGGCTACATAATCGGTCATCTGATTAACCCACTGGCGGATATTTTTATACGGCCCTTCAAAAACCTGTGTCAAAAATGTCCCTGAAACATTCACCATCTCCGCACCCGGCACGTCCTTGGACACCGCTATATAAATATCCGCTCCCCAGAGCGATTTCTCATCGCTCAGCAATATCGGTTCAGGCGCCAACGCCCCTGCCTTGGCGATCCTTTCCATATTCCGCACCATAACTTTGCCGAAGTTCAGCGGTATATGCAGGAAACTTGTAACATGGTCTTTAATAAAAAGCTTGTCCTTGAACGTCACCTCTTTTTTGTCCCACGGCTGGGGATTAAACCGAGGGCAGCACCCCGTCCCCGAGTTCTCATATAACTTATCCATAACAATCTCCTTTCAATCCTCTTTACTCGTTCATTTAATCAATTTCATCAACTCATCTAATTTATCGCCGGCAAGGAACGCCAGCGAGAGAATGGCGATAATCCACATCGCCGGCCTGACTTCCTTAATCCTGCTCGCGGCCAGCTTTATAAGCACAAAGGAAATAAAACCGAACGCCAGCCCCCTGCTGATACTATAACTAAGGGCAATCATCACAATGATAATAAAGGCCGGGAACCCCTCCTCGATATGGGCGAAGTTTACCGCCCGGACCTCCTTCATCATAAACAGGCCCACCATAATCAAAGCCGGCGCCGTCGCGTACTTGGGCACTATACCCACTACAGGAATAAAAAGTATCGCCAGTAAAAATAAAAGTCCCGTTACTACGGATGTCAGGCCTGTGCGTCCCCCCTGCTCGATGCCGGCAGCCGATTCGATATACGCGGTGGTTGTGGATGTGCCGAATATCGCACCGGTTATAGCCGCAAGCGCATCTATCGCCAGTAAACGGTCCAGCCCTTTTATTTTGCCATGGCTGTCGACAATTTTTGCCTGGTGGCAGCACGCCACTAATGTGCCTAAACCATCGAACATATTTATGAACATCAGGCTGAACACGCTGCCGAAAAGCCCCCATTTAAGGGCACTGAAAATATCCAGATGAAACGCGATGGGGGTTATATCCACATCGAAAGATATCCACCTCGCGGGCTTGTTAACATAACCGAACGCAATCGCCAGCAGTGTCGAAAAAGCGATGCCGATAAGCAGCGAGCCTTTTATCCCCTTCATTTCAAAAACCAGCATAAAAAGCAATCCCGCCAGACCTATCAATACCGTGCCGCTCAAAGGGCCGGCTGATACGAGCGTCGCCTCGTTACGAACTATTACTTGAAGGTCAACCAGCCCGATAAACGTAATATACAGGCCGATACCGACAGATATCGCCGCGATAATTCCCGGCGGTATCGCCTCAACGAGCTTTTTGCGAAGTCCAATCAACGTCAGCAACAAAAACAGCACGCCCGAAACAAACACCGCCCCAAGCGCCGTCTCCCAGCTCATTTTATTGCTCAGCACAAGCGTATATGTGAAAAAGGCGTTGAGTCCCATCCCCGGCGCCATCGCAATCGGCGCCTTGCCGAAGATGCCGGTGACAATTGTCGCGATGGCTGACACAAGGCACACCACCGCCACAAGGGCGTTTTTGTCCATACCGGTCTTACTGAGCATATCGGGATTGACAAAAATTATGTAGGCCATTGTCAGAAACGTAGTAATGCCGGCGATAACTTCCGTTTTAACGTTTGTCCCTCTCGCCTTGAGCTCAAAATAATCACGCGCCATATCTAATCCTCTAAATTTTTATTTACTATCCTATCAGCGTCCAGCCGGCTGCTGGATTGTATAAGCTCTACCGTTTTACAGGTGACCTTTACGGCATTTCCAATAGCGATACTTTGAAAGGTATTTACGTCCTTATCCGCTTTTTCATCGGCAGTATCGCTTATTCCGCGAATGACCAAATGCGGAATACCCCTCTCATAACAAACCTGGGCAATAGCCGCACCTTCCATTTCAACAGCATCGGCTCCAAGCCGTTTTTGCAGGTCGACTTTCTTCTCCGGCGACATTATAAAAGTATCTCCGGTCACTACCACGCCCTTTTTGACCTTCGCCTGCGTTCCCTCGATACTCTTCAGCACTGTCTGGTCTCCCGCACGCAGAGCTATGGCGAGCAATCTCTCATCCGCCGCAAAAAATACCGGATTCTGCTGGCCCGTCAGCCTGTTATCGGCCCCCTTGCTCTCGATGCCTGCATCAGACCACAATCCGAGGTCGTGCTGTGCACTCTTCTCCGCAATTACTACGTCTCCGACACCCAGTTGGGGATTAATCGCGCCGGCTATGCCGCACACAATTACCTCACCGGGACGAAAATGCTCGACTAAAAGCGCAGTCGTCGCCGCCGCATTCACTTTACCCATCCCCGTCCATGTTACTGCCGCGTACCTGCCTCGTAATTTACCCTCCGCAAATGCGATTCCCTCGATTATGCCCTGTCTCTTATTCTGCAATTGGGCCTGAATCGGCTTTACTTCATCACTGAAAGCTCCCAGTATCAGCGTGATATTCTCCTGTTTGCCTGAGCCGGAAATTCCTGTCGGGCCGCTGCAGGAAGCAGATAAAAGCAAAATACTTAACAGGGCCGTTCCACCAATCCCATACCTCGTCATACTCGACCTCCTGTATTGTCGCTGATTATTGATGATTCACATAAGCCCCGGGCGGCTTGTATTTTTTAGCCGAATCATCAAGAATAAGCACCCAGTCATTGCCCCTCCCGGTTTCTCCCGGCGGGTCAAATTCCCTGCTGCCGGAGTTATCGAACTCACCAATCTTTACTGACTCGCCGTTTCGCGGATTATACCACCAGGCGTTTATTTTTTGCCCTGCGATTTTTTTCGTAACAACAGTTGCAGGCTGCCCAATTGCCAGATACACCAGTAAAAATGACCCATCTGAAGCAACCGAGGCCCTGATATGCGTACTGTCTTTTGGATTATTACCATATATAACGGACTGGTCGGGAATCAGCTTTGAGAAAGACCTTGACTCAAATAAAGCTTTCACATACCTCATATCATCAGCCCCGGGACGGTCAAGGGATTCATGCCAGTCATACAAACATGGAATAGCAACAGGGCCTCCTTTTTTGAACATTTGCCAGATAGCGTTATTGCCGTAAGTATAACCGCAAGCGCCCGCTAATAAGTCCCAGTATGCGTGAACTCTCACGTCATAATCTGTAAAATAGCCAAGTTTAAAATGTGACCTGTCTTTAATTAACCTTTCATTATCAAGAACTTCTGCCGGGACTCTCAACGGATTTTCCCAGTTGCAGAATTCCCAGAACCGGACCGGGATATCCTCATAAGCCGGCTCGCCGTCAACAAACGGTTTTATCGGATTTA
>JBFZBL010000346.1:0-25711 GCA_041308485.1 Phycisphaerae bacterium
GACGATGGCGTTGTTTGGATTAGGCGGATTGGCGCTGTTAAGAAGACGCAGAGCATAAAAACTCGGAAAGACAACATATGTTGTAATCAATAAGGGCTGTGTTCTTTGAACACAGCCCTTATTGAAAGATACAGCGTCATTTTTTGTTGTCGGGATAAGCAGAGTGAACAGCGTAAGCAAGGATATAAAGAAGGGGGAGTAAGAATATGTGTAGAAAAGCATTTCTACTTGCTGTTATTTTAAGTATGGCCTCCGTCAGTTTCGGTGATGTGATTATTGGCAACTGGGAAACCGCTGATACCAATGAAGGATGGGCATCACTCAACGGCACGGTATTTATCCCGCATGTTACGACTGGTCACACGCTCGGCGATTATGCCGCATCGATAACCCCCCCCAGCGGCGCTTACACCTGGGTCCTTTTTAACGCGACCTATGCTTCCGGCACGCTGCTCACTGTTGCGGACTGGATGGCCAACGACACGCTGACATTCGATATCACCCGCCTGACTTCCGAGTGGACATTCACAAGCGGGCCGACCTCCAAAATGCACGTAGCTATGAGCACTAATCTTGTTAACTGGACCACTATTACTCCCAGTGCCGGTGTAGTTTCCTGGTCAGGCGCAGACAATAATTTTATGACGGCTACCGTGGACTACAGCGCTTACAAAGCGCTCCAGGGCGGCACTCCTACTTATGTGCAGATAATATTAGGCACGCAGGCCTGGGGTTGGACTACAATGGGGGCTTATTACATTGACAATGTGCGTTTGTCTGCCAAGCCGGTGCCGAAGCCGGCTGCTATTAATCCGGACCCTTGTGATGGTGAGATTTCCGTTGACGCGAACATAATATTGAGCTGGCAGGCTCCGGAGGGCAATACTCCGACAGGCTATAATATTTATTTGGATCCCAACCAGTCATTAGTGCAAAACGCCACGCCGGTTTCGAGCGGTCTGTTCCATAAGGATTTGAATCAGCCGGACACTAATTCTGTTCCGCCCGCCGATTTGAACGACAGCACTGTATATTACTGGAGGGTCGATGCCTTGGACGGGAATGATGCAAATCAGGGAGGTATATGGAAATTTAAAACTAAGGTATATATGGCCGGCGATATAGACAGAGACGGGCAGGTAACTCTTCTCGATGTAGCCCTGCATGCCGAGCAATGGCTTGAAGATGGTGCCGGCTGGGCCGCGGATATAGACAAGAGCCTTAGAGTCGATTTCTTGGATTATGCCACAATAGCAGCCCAATGGCGTCATATTATAGTGGAAGATTTATTCGCTGATAGCGGCAGTATGATCAACTGGACAATTGTTGACGAGGGGGGAACTGAAGCCCCTTCAAGCTGGCAGATTATATCGGGAGAAATGGTCGAGCCCTCCAATATATACGGGCCGGACAGTTCGGCCGTTGACAACCGGCGGGGCACTTATGCCCGCTGGAAGGACCCCCAGTCGTTCTTCTGGGCGGATTACAAATTTGATGTCTCTATCCGGTCATCAGACAACGACGGCATAGGAGTCATATTCAGATACCAGGATCCGAGTAATTATTATAAATTCGATATGGACAGCCAGAGAAACTTCCGAAAATTATTTAAAATGTACAACGGCGCTGAAACCACTATTGCAAACGTAACAGTAACGCCGGGCTATCCGCAAAACACGCAAATGCAGTTGAGCGTTGATGTCACGGGAAATCAAATCAATATTTTGCTCGACGGCGTTAACGTCTTCGGCTCTGCGATTACCGATTCCAATATTGAATGCGGCGCCCCGGCTTTGTATGACTGGGGCAACGCCTCAACTTACTTCGACAATTTTAAGGTCGATGTGACTCGTGTGAAAGCCGTTATAGCCAACGACGACAGTTATCAGGTTTTTGAAAACAAGACCCTGAATGTCTCATCGAACGGCGTGCTTGCCAATGATATCTCGACGATGGGCGGCTCTCTTGCTGCGAATCTGGTTTCTTCTCCGCAGCACGGACAGATTACCGATTTTAATTCTGATGGAACATTTGTTTATGTGCCTGATGCGAATTATTCCGGCGAGGATAGTTTCACGTATGAAGCCGCTGCCGATCAGGGTGCAGACACGGCGACGGTGACAATCACCGTCCATGCCGATACGGAATTCGCGATAGTTGTTCTTCCGGATCCGCAGTATGCTTCGGAAAGCTATCCTGAGGTTTTCAGCAGTCAGACCCAGTGGATTGTGGATCATAAAAACGATATCAATATCGTGTTCGTTCTGCAGGAAGGCGACCTTACAAACGATAACAGCGCTATCCAATGGAGCAGGGCCAGTTCCGCAATGGCCATACTCGACGGCAACGTCCCGTATGCCGCTTCTGTCGGCAACCACGATTTAGGCCCATACGGCGGCGCAACCACCCGCGAAACGCTGTTCAATAACTATTTCCCCCCGGCCCGCTTCAGTGCTCTCGGCGGCGTTTATGAGTCGGGCCATGCGGAAAACAGCTACCATTACCTTTCGGCAGGCGGTATAGACTGGATAATATTTGCTCTCGAGTTCGGCCCGCGGGTTAAAATATTGAACTGGGTCAACGACGTTATAGCCGCCAATCCGCACCGCAGGGTGATTATTGTGACTCACAGTTATATGTATTCCGACGATACCCTCGTCGGCACAGGCGATTCTTGGAATCCGCATGATTACGGCCTGTGTAGTGTATCCGACCCTAATGAAGTGTGTAATGACGGCGACGAGATGTGGACCAATTGCGTCAAGCTCCACTCAAATATGTCCTTTGTCTTCAACGGACACATTTGCAACGACGGCATCGGCACGCTCGTCAGCGTCGGCGATAACGGCAATAGCGTTTATCAAATGCTGGCCAACTATCAGAATGAGCCCAGGGGCGGCAACGGCTGGCTCAGGATAATATCTTTTTATCCCGAGGAGTCCAGAGTGGCCGTCAAAACCTATTCGCCGTATCTCGACCAGTCCAGAACAGGGACGGATAATCAGTTCGAATTTACGGATGTGAACTTGACTACACCCTGAAAAATTGACAGGTTCATAGGGCGTATAACGGCAGGTTTCTAAAACAGCTATGAGGGCGTGATGAAACAGTTGTTAAAAGCGGTTTGTTTTTCTGCGATAACTCTTCTTGTTTGTTCAGCATATTCGACCGCATTCGGGGAAACCTTTACTATTGCCGCGATTCCCGACCCTCAGAACTACGTTTCGAGCAGTTACCCTCAGCCGGCAAGCACCGATATATACAAAACTGAGGCACAATTCATCGTAGACAACATAAATGAGATGAATATAGTCTTTGTTTCGCATTTGGGCGATGCATGGAATAATTCCTCGTCCTCCGCTGAAATGCCGCGGTCGCAAAGCGCCGTGGACATACTGAAAGCCGCCGGCATCCCGATGGGAATGGTGGCGGGCAATCACGACTACGACCAGGGTACCGGCAACGGCTATACCTATATAAGCGGCTCGACCCTTTGGAACACGTATTTCGGGCCGGCCTATTTCAGCGGCCCCGGCTGGTATGGCGGCGCGTATATCAACGCCACCGATACCAACGGCATGACAAGCTGGCAGACCTTTCACGCCGGTTTCTGGGATTTTCTGCACATCTCACTGGAAATCGAAGCATCCGATGATGTGCTTGCCTGGGTACAGAGTGTTATCGATGCCCATCCCGGCTGGCCTACCATTGTGAGCATTCACGAATTTATCAATCCGCTCGGCCAGTATATGGGTGTGGCGGGTACATACACAAGCGTCCTCCGTGTTGGCCATCCGTATAACAGCGACCAGCAGATATGGGATAAATTCATCAAGGTCAATCCGCAGATTTTTATGGTGTTATGCGGACACGCTTTTTATGAGGATATACTCGCTTCTTATCGCCGGACGGATTTAAACAACAATGGCGTAGGTGTTTACCAGATACTAAGTGACTATCAGGGCGCCCGCAGCAGCGACCCTGCTTCGCTTGGTCTCGGCGGCGGCTGGATTCGGCTTATGGAGTTCGATACGGTCCAGAAAACAATTCGTGTGCGGACGTATTCGGTCATACTCAACAAATACAGCAACGACCCGTCATTAACGGACGGCAGCACTTACGCCAGGACGTGGGCGCGTTTTAATTATCAGGCGCCTGCTCCGTTCGGCGACGGCACCAGCTTATATTTAACCACCGCCCCCCAATCGAGCGATTTTACCCTCCCTATGCCTCTTGATACCACACCGGCTGACTGCAATGAGGCGATAAGCAGGGGATACTCGCTTTATTACGATTTCAACAGTGACTGCTGGGTTAATTTCAGGGACTTCGCGATGATTGGTATTGAAGAAATTGCGTCATTCGCCGAGGCCTGGCTCGACTGCTTCGACCCCGCATATGCCTCCTGCACACCACAGTGGTAAAGACAAAACTAACCGCGGATTCACCCCGTGAGATAGGTTTACCCCGTGGGATGCGTCTTTTGCTATCCCACGGTCGCCATCTAACGGGGTTGACACAGATTTCACGGATTATTTCTTCCTTAAATATTTAGCCCTGCTATCTTCACCGTTCTCTTAGTTCGACAGATTTACCATACACCGTTGGGTGTCCCTGGCGGGACTGAGAGAGGCAGGAGGGGTGGCTAAAAGACTCTGTGGCTTTATGATTCGCAACAAAGGTTGGCAATTGCGACGAATTGTTCCGGGCTGAGGTTGTCAGGGCGGATTTCGGGGTCGATGCCAAGCTGATTGAAAATCTCAGGCCAGTTCTTAATTTCCCCAAGTTGTTCGGCTGTAAGTTTGCAGCAGCTTTTGAGCATCTTGCGGCGGTGCTGCAAAAGTGCGCCTGCGACGCGGCTTAGCATTTCGACGCTTTTAATCGCTTTTACTTTTTCGGCGTCACGGACGTATTGCACAAAAGCGGAATTTACCTGCGGCTGCGGCCAGAACACTGTTGGCTTCAATGTCCTTATATGTTTTACCTCACCCGTCGCGGCCATTAGGATGCTGAGAATTCCGTAATCTTTTATTCCAGGTTGCGAAATCATCCGGTCTGCGACCTCTTTTTGGACTGTGACGAACATCGAATCCGCAATAATCGGGCCCGTGACAAGATTTATAATCAGCGGTGTCGCGGCAATATAGGGCAGATTGGCGACGAGGAGCAATCGCCCGTTGTGAATTGCACGGGTACGGTTCAGGGCGTCGATTACGACGGGTTCGATTTCGAATTTATTTTTAAGAACATCTGCTGCGATAAATTCGACGTTTGATTTGCCGGCAAGTTGTTGTTTGGCGATATTGGCGAGGATGGCGTCGATTTCGACCGAGACGCAGAAACCGGCTTTTTCGGCGATGGCCTGAGTGAGCGAGCCGGTACCGGGGCCTACTTCGAGAACGACATCGTTTTTTTGGATGTTTGCGGTGTCGATGAGCAGGCGCATCAGGTTGAGGTCGATGAGAAAGTTCTGGCCGAATCGTTTGTTGGGTCGAACTGCCGCAGAGTCGAGCAGTTCACGGATTTGCTGTTTAGTCTGCATATCAGGTGCTTTTTTTAGCTGCAACCGCACCGGCCGGATGTGCCTTTTTTGTTTGCACCATCTGGATAGCGACCTTTATGGCTTCCATCATACTGGATGGGTCGGCGATGTTTTTGCCGGCGATGTCGAATGCGGTGCCGTGAGCGGGGCTGGTGCGTATAATCGGGAGACCTATGGTGACATTTACCGCCTTGTCGAAGGCGAGCAGTTTGACCGGTATCATACCCTGGTCGTGATACATCGCGACGACGCCGTCGAATTCACCCTGGACTGCCCGAAGGAAAAGCGTGTCAGCGGGAATTGGCCCGAAGCAATCGATGCCTTGTCCCTGCGCCATCAGGATTGCGGGGGCGATGATGCGTTGTTCCTCATCGCCGAACTGGCCGTTTTCGCCTGCGTGAGGGTTGAGAGCAGCGACGCCGATTTTGGGATTTTCGATGTCGAAGTATTCCTTCAGCGCGGTGTTGAGCAGGTCAATCGGTTCAAATACCCGGCCTATTGTGAACTTGTGGCGCACCTCGAATAATGCTTCATGAATTGTCGCCAGCGCAAGCTTCAGCGGCCCCGCGACGAACATCATCGCCTTGCGCGGCGATTTGCAGAGTTTGGCGAGCATCTCGGTATGGCCGGGCCAGTGCGAGCCGGCTAATTTCCAGCTTGTCTTGTTTATCGGGGCGGTTACCATTGCGTCGATGATGCCTCTTTTTGCTGCGTCAATAGCATCGGTGCAGAACTTCAATGACGCAGCGCCCGCCACATCGGTTGGTTCTCTTATCCAGGACGGGACCGAAAACTCATCATAGTCGGCAACCACAACCTTATGCGGGTAGTCCCTGCTGATTTTCTCGTGCTGATGCCTGCCCCAGAACGGCTCAATCTCCGCCTTGTCCGCAGCGTAGCGCAACTGCTCATCCATACCGAAGACGATGAACTTGGCGGAGCGTCTTACGGCCGGGTCTGCAAGCGCCTTGACGACGACCTCCGGCCCGATACCGGCCGGGTCGCCCATTGTTACACCTATGACAGGCTCGTCACTTATCGAATTGTGGTTTGTAATATGGTTCATCTGTTTATTACTACGATTTTAATACCCCTGCTGCCTGAGGTTTTCGATAGTCAGGTTGCTTTTGGGTGAGATGTCCTTTTCGAGGTATCTTCTAACCGTCTTGGTTATTATATCAATTTCCAGGTTGGTTTCCTGATTTATTTTGGCTTGTCCCAGAGTTGTTTCTTTAAGCGTCTGCGGGATGACCGCCACTGTAAAACCATCTGGATTCAATTCGGCGATTGTAAGAGAGATGCCATCGACTGCGACAGAACCCTTGCCAACGAGCTGGTCGAGCAGGTCCTTTGGGGCGGCGAAGGTGAAGGTTGAGAAATCGCCCTGATTTTCGATTTTTTTAATCGTGGTAGTGCCATCGACGTGGCCGAGGACGAAATGTCCGCCGAACCTGTCATTGGCACGCAGGGCAAGTTCGATATTAACCTTTGCGCCGGAAGCGAGTTTGCCAAGGGTAGTTTTGGCAAGTGTTTCGCCGCTGACGTCAAAGGTTGCTGATGTGCCGGCCAGTTTCGAGACGGTCAGGCAGGAGCCGTTTATAGCGATGCTGTCGCCGGTTTTGGCCTGATTAGCCAGTTGGCCGAGGTCGATTGTCAGCGCAGCGGAACCGCCGCTTCTGGAAAGCGCCTTTACCGTGCAGACCTGCTGTATTAATCCTGTGAACATAGTAATTGACTATTCCGTATTTTCAATTTACGATTCAGGGCAGAATAAATGGTATAATAAGTAATTGTAGGCAATCCGGCGGGAATAATCAATCGCCGGGAAGATTTGGAGGCATATTTGTTATGAATACTGTCTGGCTGAAAATAGTGGCGGCTGTAGTCGCTATTGTGGTCGTACTTGTGCTGTACAACAAGATTGCCAATCATAAATCAGCACCCGAACCGCCGCCCAAGACGGTTGGCGATACCTTCCGTGAGGATGATAAGCGTTTACGTGCCGAGCCGAATTTTGCACCGGCGGTTGAATCGAATGCGGCCCCGGGACAGAATGTGGCCGCCGAGCAGCCGCGGACGTTCAGAGAGCTGACCGAGGAAGAAGAAGCCGGGGCCAGCCAGTTATTTGAGATGGCGATTGCCCAGCGAAAGATGGGCCGGCTGCCGGGGATGCGATATGGGGCGATGGTGCAGTACTGCCGGCAGATAATTGAAAAATATCCCGGCAGCGAATATGCCTACAAAGCCAAGCGAATACTGGGTGATATTCCCGAGAGAGAGCGCGAGTTCTATCACATTACCCCTGAAGAGTTAGACCTCAGCAAATAGATTTCCTTTTTGTGCTTATGGAGGAGCCATAGATGGGTTCGACAAGCTCACCACATGTGTTTAACGCGAATCTTCCGGTGATTTCAGTAACAGCGAGGTGTTTGCCAGAGGCGTGGGAGAAGGCGGTGCTGGCGGTATGGGACAATGGGCTTGAAATGAAGACGCAGTATGACAAGCCCGACGACCCGCCGAGCAAGGACGCGACGGTGATGGTGACAGTCACCGAGCCGTTTGGCGAGCCGAGGATACACAAGAATTTCCCCGGCGGGCCGGAGGAACTCGAGGCATACAGACAGGAGGTGGTTGACGGGATTCACGACCACTGGATAGACCCCGCGGCGGGCAAATGGACATATACATATCACGAGCGGATTTTCGCGTATTCACCTGTTGAAAACATAAGAAACCCCAAAGCCAAAAAGCCGTTCAAAAAAGTAAACCAGATTCAGTATATTATTGACGCGCTGTCGGAGGTCGCGCACACCCGAAGGGCACAGGCGATAACGTGGATGCCGACAGCGGACCCGGCGACCGATGACCCGCCTTGTTTGCAGCGGATATGGTGCCGCCTGGTAAGCGACGGCAATAACGGCTATGTGCTGAATATGAATACTCACTGGCGAAGCAGGGATCTGTATAAGGCGTGGTTTATGAACGTTTATGCGCTGACGGACCTGCAAAGGACAATAGCCGGCAGGATTTCGGAGAAGATAAACAAACCCGTCGCCGTCGGCAGGTACGTCGATATAAGCGACTCACTTCACATTTACGGCAGCTATTTTAAGGACGTTGTCCGTGAAATAGAAAAGATGCGACAAAGCCCGTTTACCGGACGTGCCTGGGAGAGCACGCATCCGGCCTTTATGATGATGACGGACGACGCCCGCGAAAAGCTCGCCAAAGACCCCGACTGGTTCGCAAAAGCCAGAGAATAACAGAAACAGAAGACAGAGTGACGGATGACCTGTTTTTGGCTATCTCCTGATTTGGAAGGGGGTGGTTTGTTTCTTATATTTTTAACAAGGGATAGCGAATAAAGCGGACAGAGCCACCTCTTAAATGAGGCACAATGGCCGTCCATATATTAAATATGACGCTAATCCAATGATTGTCCTGCCCGCACAATATTATAGGTGCCTGCCAGGACTGCAAATACGGCGACCTTCGTCCTGCCGGGGAAGCCCGGGGGCCGAGGGCCGGGGGGAGCCATATAAGTTTCTTTCCGAGTTGGGGCCTCTGTGAGCCATGCACAGAGGCCTTCTTTATTTACCTTCCCTCTTTATTGTACCACTCTAATAGTATCCAGCGGTTCCTCTGCGGTGAAATGGGCAGGATATAAGCCAATTATTGAGCATAAGTTCTTGTGGGCCAGTCAGTTATGACTGGCCATTTTTTCGCGCATTTGGGGCAATTTTCGGTTCAGGCGTGTTATTGTTTTTGGTTGGGTAATATTAATTAACGCTGGCTGATATGATTCGCAGTGGTACAATAAACGGTGGAAGGTCAGCTTATACTGACAACTCTATGTAGCGAGTAATATTTGTAAAAATATTAACATAGTGCGGATGAAGTCATGATTTCCAACCGTTTAAATTTGACCTCTCTGTTAAATCTTGTGCCGCTTTTGGTTTTTATGTGCTGCGGCCAGGCATTCGGTGCTGAAGAAAAGGGAAAATTCATCGTTTGTGATATTCGCTTCGGTGCTATCGAACCGCCTGTGGTCCTTCAAAAAGATATTACTGTGCGAGTTCCGACGTCTAACCAGCAGACAGAACCCAAACCGCTGGAATGCAGCGGTCTTGCCTGGCTTAATGGATATTTGCTTATTACCAGTGACAGGCACGAACATCTCATCTTTACCTGTTCGGTGGATATAAATAATATGGTCATAGAAACGCCGCAGCTGCAGGTACTGGTCCGCAATGAAAAATATCTTTTCAAGGATTCGGAATCGATAACCATACTGCAGAAAAACGGTCAATCATTAATGTATATGATGTGCTCACTGAGTAATGCTCCGGATGGCCAGCCGCTTCCTCAGCGGCGTCATTTGCTTTGCTGCAATATCAGCCAAATATCTCCATTCGAGACTGACAATTGCAATGTGCTGTCGGCGGAAACTCTCAGGGGCCAGTTGGAAATTTGTTTTCAAAAGATTAAGGCCCAGCCCTATTATACCTATTATGTTGACTATCCCGGCGAGAATAAGAACACCTACCGCTGGGGGAATGTCGAGGGAATAACTTTTACCCCGGATGGGCAGTATATGCTATGCGGCATGCGCAATCCGCTTTTTGACGGAGCTGCCATCCTTTTTGCCGTTTCAGAAATGCCCCGCCAGACGCAGTTACCTCAGGAGGAAACCATGAAGGTTACGGACTTTTTTCTGCTCGACCTCCAGGACCGCGGCGTCAGTGACCTGGCCTGGGACCCGGTGACGCAAGGGTATTTAATCACGGCGGCAAAAAGCAACGGGCCTCGCTTGAATCCTGATAGTCCGTTTCCTCCCGATACGCTTGACAGCGCATTGTTCTGGTGGAGCGGCAATAAGACAGACAGCCCCGTTCTTGTAGCCAGGATACCGGATATGACAATAGAATCTGTGTGCCGGCTGGGACTTAGCCGGTATATTGTGTTAGGGAGTGATGAAGGAGATGTCAGCGAAGGTCGTACCGCGCGTCAAAGTATTTTGACGGTGCTGGAATTTACCGGAATTACCAGGTAAAGAGATGATTGAATATGGACGACCCACAAAAAACACAAAGAGTTGGTCTGGAAAATGAAAAGGCTTTCGCGGAGACGCTGATTAGCGATCAGGGCCTTACAGAACTAAAAGGACGCGTTCCCGAAACTGAGGGCTCCGTGACGAAATCTGCGGCGGCAAAACCCGCGCCCGGACAGCCGTCATGGGTCGGCAGGGTCATGGGGCATTTCAAGCTGTTACGCCTTATCGGCCAGGGTTCTATGGGGCTTGTCATTCAGGCGGAAGACACTAATTTAAAGCGCATCGTTGTTTTAAAGGTATTACGAAAACAGCTTTCCACAGGCGAAAAGGGAAAGAATGCCGTTGATCAGTTCCTTCGGGAAGCACGAGCAGCGGCTTCTATTGAACACCCGAATATCGTTCGGGTATATGAGATTAATCAACATGCGGGCTGGTGGTATATTGCGATGGAAATGGTTACTGGAAACAGTCTTCAGGAAATCATTAAAGCGGCAGGTGTTCTGCCCGCTTCACGGGCGTGTCCGATTATAGCCGATACCGCGATTGCTTTACATGCGGCTCATGAATTGAATATAATTCACCGGGATATTAAACCGAGCAACATTCTGGTGACACGCAATGGTCACGGAAAAGTAAGCGACTTTGGGCTTGTCCGCCTCGATGACCCAAACGACCCGTTCGATATCTATGAGCACCGGTCTATAGGAACTCCGTTCTACATTGCACCCGAAATGATTCGGCGTGAAAAAATCAGTTCCGCAGTTGACATTTACAGTTTGGGCGCCACTCTGTACCATGTACTGACGGGACGTCCGCCGTATACAGCGGAGAAAGTTGAGGATATCCTCAAGCAGCACCTCGATGCGCGTCCGCCGGACCTTCAAAAGCAGCTTCCGGACTGTTCGCCCACCCTAGCTTCTTTGATTCAGCGGATGATGGCAAAAGAACCCAGTGTCCGGCCTTCGGCTGCAGAGGTGGCGGCAATACTAAATGCGGAATCTATTGCGGCCTTACCAGAAGCCACAGGAACCGCCGGCGCAGGAGGTTCCACGGTCGCGACACAGTGGCAGGGACTTTTTCAAAAAACCGCAACGACACTGTCGGGCTCTACGGTAGATGCTGTCAAGGCGCCTGCGCCGAAATGGTTTGGTCTGTTGCCTGTCAAGCTCAGCATGATGTGGCTTGTGCTTTCCGCAGCGGCGGCCCTGTTTGTTCTTTGCGGGATTGTCTTTTGGCTGTACACGACTAAGGGCATGCCGAGACAGGACCGACGGACCGTTAACAGTTTATTCCCGGAGGCCCCGGCAGGCTATGGCGTCAAAAAGACTGAAATTGCGCCTGCGATTTCACCTGTGTTGACCGATATCCCGGCATTCTCCTGGAAGGGCAAAGTGGATTCATCGGAATTTCGATTTATCGCCAGCAAATCTGGCCGTCACTTTTATTTGACCAGCGATAAACGCGCGGTTCTGATTAGAGCCGACGAATTTATCGGTTATAAAACTGCGGAAGAGGCTATAAAAGACGATAAGCAACCTGCTCCATAACTGGAAAAGAATCAAAGAGTAACTCTTTGTAAAATAAGGAGTTACCTTTTGTTTTTTTGAATCTTCAGTAAGTCCCATAAATAAATTTAACAAACATTTTAATAAATCTAAACTATTGTGAATATAATCACAATATAACGCTTGACACAAACAAGGATGGTTGTATATAATTATGATATTGTCTTCTTGTGGTGTAATAATGTGCCATGGAAGTTAAATATATGCAATAAAAAGAACATAGAGGAATAGGTTTTTAAGAATGCCCAATAAAAGTTGCATAATCAGGCTGTCAATGTATAGAAACGCCCTTATGAGACTCAAGGCGTTGAATTTCGTGAAAGTTTTCTCTGACAATCTTGCCGATGCCGCAAGGGTGACAGCGGTGCAGGTGCGCAAAGATTTTTCCCTTTTTAATATTTCAGGCAAACGGCGCGGCGGATACCTGGTAGACGAACTGATATCGCAAATAAGCACAATCCTCGGCAAAGACAAAGTGCAAAAATTCATAGTTATCGGCATAGGTAATATCGGAAGGGCGTTATTACATTACCCCGGTTTCAAGAAGAATGAGATAGAGCTTGTTGCGGGTTTTGATATCGATACGAGCAAGCATAACATGGATGCAAAAGTACCCATATTGCCTCTCGAAGAGCTGAGCGATTTTGTCAAAGAAAACGGAATCAGGTTCGGCATTATCGCGGTTCCTGATTTTGCCGCGCAGGAAGCGTTGGAGGTTATGCTTCGTTCGGGTATAAGAGGGATTCTAAATTTTGCCCCGATATGTCTCAAAGAGCCGCCGGAGTGTGTGGTTCATAATCTTAATCTCGAGACCGAACTTGAGAACATAATTTATTTTACCAACTATGCGACAGAGGCAGGGAATAAGTAGATGATGGGGCGGCCGTTAAAAGATAAAATACTGCTTTCCTTCCTTGCAATTATATCTGCGCTGTCTTTGTCGATGGCCCTGCTTGGGTACTACATAATTAAAAAAGATATCATCGACATCGCTCAGCGCACCGTCAAAGACGACCTTAGCTTCGCAAGGGAGGTATACAGGCAGGAAACCAGAAACATCGAAAGCGCGGTTCGTTTTACGGCCGTGAGAGATTTTCTGCGGGATGAGATTATAAATAACAATACAGAAATACTTAAGATTCGGCTCAATGATGTAAGAAAAGCGGAGGGGCTGGATATATTGACGCTGGTAAACAAAGACGGACGGGTTATCGTCAGGTCCAGGCATCCGCTGGTCATTGGTGATGAGCAGGGGGCTGACGAATTGGTGGGCAAAGCATTATCGGAAAAGAAAACGGTAAGCGCCACCGCGATAGTTCCCATGGCTGAACTGGCTAAAGAAGGCCGGGACCTCGTCGAACAGGCACATATTAAATTTATACCAACTCCAAAGGCCAGGCCGACGGAGGAAACCGAGCAAACTTCCGGAATGATGCTGAAAGCGGTCGCACCAGTTTTTGACCAGAACAGCAATTTAATAGGTGCGCTTTATGGCGGCAACCTGCTGAACCGAAATTATGGTATTGTTGACAGGGTTAAAAAGATTATCTATCAGGAGGCCAGGTACAAAGGTAAAGACATCGGGACAGTTACAATCTTCCAGAATGATTTGCGCATCTCGACTAATGTGATGGGCGCTGACGGCAATCGTGCCATTGGAACAAGGGTGTCCGAAGAAGTTTATAAGCAGGTGTTTGTAGGGGGACGGCCCTGGGTTAACAGCGCTTTTGTGGTAAACGACTGGTACAAAACATCATATGAGCCAATTAAAAACATTAACGGTCAGATTATCGGTATGCTTTACGTCGGCACACTGGCTCAGCCTTTTAATGAGATTGCCAGAAATACGATGTTAATTTTTCTGGCGATTGTTATCGCGGTTACATTATTGGCAATAGTGCTGTCTTTTGTTATTGCCTCCCATATTTCCATGCCTCTTACTCATTTGCTCGATGCTACGACCAAGCTTTCCACCGGCAAACTTGGGCACACAATAGAAACGGAAACCAGCGTCAAAGAGCTGAATAAACTTGCCGTGTCTTTCAATGAAATGTCAAAGCAGCTTGAGGAAAGGGACAGCAATCTGAAATTCTCGAATGAGATGCTGGCAGAACTTAATAAGCGTTACATAGACCTGATAGGATTTGTTTCGCACGAGCTTAAAGGTGTTTTGGCGACGGTGATTATGAATGTCTGCTCGGTACAGGAAAATATTCTGGGGCCGATTAACGAAAAACAAAAGAGGGCACTGGATGGTGCGGCCAGGAGTCTGGATTACTTAACCTCTACCGTCAAAAAGTTCCTTAATCTCGGCAAGATAGAAAAAGGCGAGCTGGAAGTTAAAAAAACAACCGTCAACCTGAAGAAATACGTTTTCGATCTTGCAGTCAGTTCGCAGATGTCTGCTGCGGCAAAAAAGAACATGACCATCCGCAATGAAATAGACGGCGGTCTTTGCGTCGAAGCGGATGTTGAGCTTATGCAGATAGTAGCTACAAACCTGATTAGTAACGCTATCAAATATGGTCGAGAACACGGCGCAATAGTATTGAGCTCAAAAACTTTTGAGAATATTGGCGAGGTAGATGTGTATAACGATTCGGAGCCCATCCGCCAGGAAGATAAGGAGAAATTGTTCAAAAGATTTTCCAGGCTTGATAACCCTGTGAGCAGAAACGTCAAGGGGACCGGCCTGGGGCTTTTCGTAACTAAGCAGATTATAGAGAAACACGGCGGCAAAATCTGGGTTGAGCCGAGAGAAAACGGCAACTCATTTATTTTTCAATTGGCGATAAGATAACGGTCTTTTAGAGGAGTTTTGTATATGTCTGATGTGCGGTGTAATTGTCAGGGTGAGATATCTGAGGAAGATATGCTCAAGCAGATTGATGGTATTCTGGATGACTATAAGGGAACCAGCGGTGCGTTGATACCGGTTCTGCAGATTGCCCAGAAGATGTTCGGCTATCTGCCGGAGGCGGTGCTGAAGCGAATAAGCGTAGTGCTGAATAAGCCGTATAGTGAAGTTGCCGGCGTGGTTAGTTTTTATTCGTTCTTTTCCACCGTGCCGCGAGGCAAATACCTTGTGCGAGTTTGTCTTGGCACCGCTTGTTACGTTCGAGGAGGCAAAGATGTCCTCGATTCCCTTAAAAAACACCTCAAGATAGACGTCGGGCAAACCACGGAAGATAAGCTGTTTTCGCTGGATGTCGGCCGGTGCTTCGGGGCCTGCGGTCTGGCGCCTGTGATTATGATAAATGATGATGTTCACCAGCGTGTAAAAACGGTCAAAATCAGCGAACTCCTGGATACATACAGAAACAAGAAAGATGAAACTTCGAAGGAGGCAAATTAATGGCTGCCGGACAAAAAATAAGCAGCGTTAAGGAACTCAATGCTGTTTGTGATGAGATACGTCGGAACCAAAACTCCGGCTTAAACCCCAGAGATGAAATTCGAGTTTGTATCGGTGGAGGCTGCATCGCGTCGGGTTCATTGGATGTGAAAGCCGCGTTTGAGAAGGCATTGAAAGAGCAGGGACTCGAAAGAAAAATCTCGGTTCGCGGAACCGGTTGCCTTGGTCCCTGTGCTCGCGGGCCTGTTGTGATGATAGCCAAAGATAATATTTTCTATCAGGGCGTGGATACCGATGATGCCAAGGACATTATTGATACGCACATAATCGGCGGCAAAGTCGTTGAGCGTTTGACATGGAAAAAACAGGGCACAGGAGAGGCCGTTGCTGTTCAAAATGATATAGATTTCTTCAAAAGGCAGACAAAAATTGTTCTGCGTAATTGCGGCGTTATCAACCCCACAAGCATTGAAGATTATATTGCCCACGACGGCTATCAGGCACTTGCCAAAACGCTTACTTCTCTTTCGCCGGATAATGTAATCGAAGAGATGAAAAAATCCGGCCTGCGAGGTCGAGGCGGCGCGGGATTCCCGACGTGGATGAAATGGTCTTTTGCCCGCAAAAGCCCCAGCGACACAAAATATATGCTCTGCAACGGAGATGAAGGCGACCCAGGCGCTTTTATGGACAGAAGTGTGCTCGAAGGAGACCCTCACAGCGTAATTGAGGGAATGGCCATCGGCGCATACGCCATAGGAGCGGCACAAGGTTATGTGTATGTGAGAGCTGAATATCCTCTGGCGGTGGAGCGGCTCGGCATCGCGATCGAGGATGCCAGAAAGAGGGGCCTGCTCAGCCAAAAGATTTTAGGAACGAATTTTTCTTTTGACCTTGAAATCCGTATGGGCTCTGGCGCATTTGTATGCGGCGAGGAAACCGCTCTTATGGCTTCGATAGAAGGTAAACGCGGCGAACCTCGCCCACGCCCGCCTTTCCCGGCGGTCAAAGGACTCTGGGGCAAGCCTTCAGTTTTGAATAATGTGGAAACTTTCGCCAATGTCCCTGCTATTATAAATAAAGGAGGCGACTGGTTCGCTTCCATGGGCACGGAAAAGAGCAAGGGGACAAAGGTGTTTGCCCTTGCCGGCGCGATTAAAAATGCCGGACTCGTCGAAGTGCCTGTGGGGACAACCCTTGGCGAGCTAATTTATGACATCGGCGACGGTATTCCTAATGACAAGGAATTCAAAGCAGCTCAAATCGGCGGCCCGTCAGGCGGCTGCATACCAAGGCAGCACCTGAATGTTACACTTGATTACGAATCGCTTAATGAGCTTGGAGCGATTATGGGCTCAGGCGGCCTTGTTGTAATGGACCAGGATTCCTGCATGGTCGATGTTGCCCGGTTCTTCCTTGAGTTTGTTCAGGAGGAGTCCTGCGGCAAATGTGTTCCGTGCCGTGTTGGTACCAAGCGTATGCTGGAAATTCTTACCAGAATTTGCGAAGGCAAAGGCCGGGAGTCGGATATAGACACACTTATAGAACTGGGTAATCAGATTAAAGATACCGCCCTGTGCGGCCTTGGCCAGACAGCTCCGAATCCTGTTTTATCTACTATCAGATACTTCAGGGATGAATACGAAGAGCATATCAACAACAAACATTGCGAAGCCGGCGTTTGCCCGGGTCTGGTCAGCGCCCCATGTCAAAGCTCCTGCCCCGCGGGTGTGGATATCCCGGGCTTTGTGTCGCTTGTCGCGGAAAGAAGATATGCCGAGGCATTGCGGCTCCACAGAAATCGCAATCCCTTCACCTCAATCTGCGGCAGGGTCTGCTTCCATACCTGCGAGAATAAATGCAGACGAGCTATGCTGGATAAGCCGGTCGCGGTTCGCGGCATAAAACGTTTTATGGCGGATCAGGAAATTGTGGTTCAATTGCCTGAGGTGCACGAAAATGCCGACAACGCCAAACGAAAAATCGCGATAATCGGGGCCGGGCCTGCCGGATTATCCTGTGCTTATTTCCTTGCCCGCCTCGGCTATCGGCCCAAAGTTTTCGAAGCGGAAGAAAGGCCCGGCGGTATGATGGTCCAGACAATCCCCGCCTATCGCCTGCCCAGAGAAATCGTCGCCAGAGAAATCAGAATAATAGAACGGATGGGCGTCGATATCGAGACAGGCAAACGGCTCGGCAGAGACTTTACTTTAACTAATTTGCGTGAAGAGGGCTACGAAGCAATCTTTATCGGCGTAGGTTCCCCCAAAGGCGTGAGGCTGGATATCCCCGGCAGCAATGCCCCAGGCGTAACTGACGCGATAAACTTCCTGAAAACCTACAACCTGAAAGGTTCTGTGCCGGTCGGCCAAAAGGTAGTCGTAATCGGCGGCGGAAACGCTGCTGTTGACGCCGCACGAACTACAATACGGCTCGGCGCCAAAAAAGTCACTGTCGTTTATAGAAGAACGATGGAAGATATGCCCGCTTATATGGAGGAAATAGAAGACGCTGTACACGAAGGCATCACATTCAAACCGCTTACTAATCCGGATGAGATAATTGTCGTGGACAACAAAATCACCGGCGTTAAATGTCACTCAATGAAGCAGGGCAAATTCGATAGAACAGGAAGACGAAGGCCGGAAAATGACAGCGCAACATTCGTTGTTGAGGCCGACCATGTTATTTTTGCCTGCGGACAGACTCTTGATTCGTCAGAGCTGTTTAGTCGTGATGAGCTGCAGCCAATCAGCGGCTACCGGATAATGACCGATTCGACAACAGGTGAGACATCGATTCCATGGCTGTTTTGCGGAGGCGACGCCGCAGAGGGCCCGATGTCCGTTGTTCACGCCGTCGCGGGCGGAGAAATCGCCGCTGTCGGCATAGATAAATACCTCACCGGCGAAAATCACGCCTTCTGGCGAGCTCAGCAGATGGTTGATACCGCCTATGATGTGAATGCCGACCCGGTCGCTTATCCGCGTGTAAATATGCCTGTGATTCCTATTGAAAGGCGCAAGGACAATTTCAATGAGGTCGAATTGACATTCCTTGAACCTGAGGCGTTAAGACAGGCGCAAAGATGTCTTCGCTGCGATTATGGTAAAACGATAACGCAAGAAAGGAAATAACTCCAATGGTTTCTGTATATATAAACAATACGAAAGTCGAAGTCGAAGAAGGCACAACGATTCTCCATGCCGCCAACAAGGCGGGTGTTAAGATTCCAACACTTTGTTATGTTGAAGGCAAAGACCCCCGCGGGGCCTGCCGTGTTTGTGTCGTGGAAGTCGAAGGCGCCAGAACTCTTGTTGCATCCTGCTGTACCCCCGTTACGAACAATATGAAGGTGCTGACGAATACAAGACGCGCTCGCCAGGCCCGGCGCAGCGTCGTCGAGCTATTGCTTTCCGAGCATGATGGCGACTGCAAGACCTGCCAGCGCAACGATGACTGCCAATTGCAGGAGTTAGCCAGGGAACTGGGCATCGACAATGTTCGTTACCCGGGCGAGAAGACCGCCAAAACAATCGATGATTCCACCTCAGCGCTCACCAGAGACAGCGGCAAATGCATCAAATGCCGGCGATGTGTCACCGTATGCAACGAAGTCCAAACGGTCGGTTCGCTTTTCCCGCAGGGACGAGGATTCAAAACAACCATCGGGCCTGCTTTTGCGAATGAGCTGGATGAAGTTATTTGCGTGCAGTGCGGCCAGTGCTCCGCTATATGCCCCGTCGGCGCAATCAGCGAGAAAAACCATATTGACGACGTGTGGGCGGCTCTCGATAACCCGGAAAAATACGTTGTCGTTCAAACGGCGCCCGCTATCAGAGCAGCCCTTGGCGAGTGTTTTGGCAATGAGCCGGGGACATTAGTTACCGGCAAAATGGTCACCGCTTTGCGTCAGCTTGGTTTCGACAGTGTTTTTGATACTAATTTTACCGCCGACCTGACAATTATGGAGGAAGGCACAGAGCTTTTAGTAAGATTGAAAAAAGCAATTGTTGATAAAGAGAAAGTCGCTTTGCCGCAGTTTACAAGCTGCTGCCCGGCGTGGATAAAATTCGCGGAGCATTATTATCCGCATCTGTTGCCGAATATGTCGAGCTGCAAATCGCCGCAGCAGATGTTCGGCGCAGTCGCCAAGACCTACTACGCCAACAAGATTGGCAAAAAAACTGAAGATATGGTCGTCGTATCCGTAATGCCGTGTACGGCCAAGAAGTTCGAAAATCAGCGGCCGGAAATGAACGGCAGCGGTCTGCGAGATGTAGATTATATATTGACAACACGCGAGCTTGGCCGAATGATAAAACAGGCCGGCATAGAGTTTAATTCTCTGCCCGAGGGCAAGATGGATTCGCCGCTGGGTTTTTCTTCCGGCGCTGCCGATATCTTTGCCAATACCGGCGGAGTTATGGAAGCGGCCATACGTACCGCTTACGAAATCGTTACAGGAAAAGAATTGCCCACAGGCAATCTTCATATCGAGCCGATAATGGGTCTTGAAGGCGTAAAAAAGGCGTCGCTGAAGATTCAGGGCGCAGTTAAGGAATGGTTGTTCCTCGAAGGCGTGGAATTGAAGGTCGCCGTTGCGCATGGCCTGAGCAATGCCCGCAAGATTCTTGATGCCATTCAAAAAGGTGAAGAATTTCACTTTATCGAATTTATGACCTGCCCGGGCGGCTGTATCGGCGGCGCAGGCCAGCCAAGATTTACCAACGATAGTGTGAGGCAAAAAAGAATCTGGGCAATCTATAAGGAAGACGAAGGCAAAAAGCTGCGTAAATCCCATGAGAATCCGGAGATTATGCAGATATACAAGGAATTTCTCGGTAAACCCTTAAGCGAAAAGTCGCATAAGCTTTTGCACACACATTACCACTCCAGAACGATGGACTAAATGATATGCAAGCGTACCGTTAAATTAAGATGTATAATTAATTCCAGAAAGGGGCTATTGAAATGGCTAAAAAAGTGCTTGTGATTGACGACGACAATGAATTTGCAGAGGCTATGACGAATGTGCTGGACGCCAAGGGCTATGAAGTTGATCATGCGCCAAACGGGAAGGTGGGAATCGCCAAGGCCAGGGAGCAAAAGCCGGACATTATTCTGCTTGATGTTATGATGACCACGAAGTCCGAAGGTTTGGATGTGGCAAGGGAGCTGAACAAGGACGCCAAGCTGAAATCCGTGCCCATCATACTGATAACCGGAGTCAGAAAAGAAATGTCTCTTCCGTTCGGCTTCGAGCCCGATGAAACGTGGCTGCCCGTAAAAGGAGTGCTTGAAAAACCGGTTAAACCTGACATTCTTTTGAAAACTATAGAAGAAACCATAAATGCTTAAGACCCCAAAAAGCTTAAGATTGCATATAGGTATTTTCGGCAGAAGGAACGCGGGCAAGTCCTCTATCCTTAACGCCCTCGTGCGGCAGGATGTGTCGATAGTTTCCCATATACCCGGCACAACCACCGACCCTGTTGAAAAAATTATGGAACTTAAACCCATAGGGCCCGTGGTTTTCATCGATACTGCCGGCGTTGACGATACGGGTGAGCTTGGAAACAAGCGTATCAAAAAAACAAAACAGGTCATAGATAGAACTGAGCTGGCAGTTCTGGTTACAGACGAATGGCAAAAATTCGAAGCTGACCTGCTGAAACTTTTCCGGAAAAATAACATACCCGTTGTCGTGGCGGCCAATAAAAGCGATATCAGAAAAGACAACAGGTTGGAAACCGCTGCGATGGATGCTGGGTGTAAATTCGTTGTTACTACGTCCATTGTAAGCAAAGATGGTGTCGAAAAGCTTCGCGCAACGCTCGCGCAGGCGACACCGAAGGAATTTCTGACCACTCCGCCCGTACTGGGTGATTTAATTAAGCCGGACAGTCTGGTGGTGCTGGTCACGCCGATAGATATCGAGGCCCCGTCGGGCCGGATGCTCTTGCCGCAGGTGCAGGCGTTAAGAGACACGCTTGATAATGATGCCTATTGTTTAACGGTAAAAGAGCATCAGTTGGCAAATGCTTTGGCTATTCTGAAAAAGCCGCCTGTCCTTGTCGTTACCGACAGCCAGGCGTTTGAAAAGGTATCAAAAATTGTCCCTGACAATGTCCCCCTTACGAGCTTTTCGATTCTTTTTGCCCGGCTCAAGGGCGATTTGGCCGAACTCGCGAAGGGTGTTAAAAAAATAAAGTCGCTCAAAGATGGCGACAGGGTGCTTATCGCCGAGGCCTGCTCTCATCATCCGCTGCAGGATGATATAGGCAGAGAAAAAATACCAAGATGGCTGCAGCAATATACAGGCGTTAAATTGAAGATAGATGTAGTGGCGGGGCGGGACTTTCCGGATGATTTGACGCCTTATAAGCTCATAATCAGCTGCGGCGCCTGTATGTTCAACAGGCAGGAAATGCTTTCGCGAATTGAAAAGGCGCAAAAAGCCAAAGTCCCCATCACCAACTATGGAATGGTAATATCTTATATCCACGGTATATTCGACAGGGCCATGAGGCCTTTTGCTCAAATCGATATCGGTTCTGTTTAATCCGCTATTAACTTCCTGTGCCTTTAGCATGAAGGCGGAAAAAGTAAACAGAAATCCAGCGATATCGCCTTTAGGCGAATCCGCTCACCGTAGTTACAACAGGCCTGATTCTGATATTATGAGATCAAATTGCTGTTTATTTAGATCACATTAATAACAGAATTGACTTCGCCGTAGGGATTCGGTTCGGTCGAATCGTTATGGGGGTCATGCTGCCATTTCCCATCCACAACAAGCCGGTAGCGATGAGTCCCTTTTGTCAGGGGTATTCTGGCCTGCCATGTTCCGTCGCCGGCCTTTGTCATTGGGGTTTTCTCGGGTTGCCAATTGTTGAAGTCGCCGGCAATCTGAACAGCGTTTGCCTTTGGGTAAGAGGAGACGAAAATAACGCTATCTCCGACCTGGCATGGACCAAGCGGTTTAGTCGCGCTTATAGCTGAATGACCGGGACTCATCATTGTTGAAGACATTGTTGTTGATGCCATTTTTGGAAGTTTTGCTGTTTTCATAACTTAAGTCCTTTCAGAAAAACACAAAGTATTTGCAACGTTATCATTACTTGTTCTACTCTGCCGTTCGGCAACGAGTTCGTATATGCGAGTCGGTTTTTTAAGAATCGCTTCGGAGCAGCTATGGTCGAGATTGTCCAGGACGTTCATAAAATTGATGTAGGCGTCGTATGGTGAGTCATAAGGATTGAAGTATTTATGCACATCGCCGTCGGCGAACCACTTTGTGCACATATAATAGAAATGGTCGGATGTCTGGAGCTTTCTCCAGATATCGATAATGTCGGGGTTTTCAGTCTCTTTGACTTTGCCTTCGAGGCGATATAGTTCCGCCAGGGCGTTTTCCTGCATCGAGTTGCCCTTCCATGCGGAGAGGTCTCGCTCGATATCCGCCCAGCTTATGGTATACGGCACATCAACAGTATCGACGGGCGGGTAAAAGCGTATTACCTCTGAAGGTGTCTTGAAGTTGTTGTCCGGATGCCTGAGTATGGCCTTGGGTAAATGTCTTAAAAAGTTGAAAATGCCCGTGTCTTCCCACTGATGTTCGCCGAAGGTTTCATAATCCATAAAGAGGTTGACGACGTTACCGCAGCCGTTTACGGAGTTAATCCAGGCCGCGAACTTATCCGCGGTAAGCGGCCACTGGCTCCAATCACGATTTGAAAAACGAAATGCTATGTCGTCGCTGAGACGATAATTTTTAAGGAGCAGTTTAAGTTTTGTCGATGTGGGCGGACGGTAAACAAAGTTAGCGTTTCTGTAACCAAGTATATGGTCTGCCCCCTCGGCAAGTATCGCGTCGAACCCGCCTATCTGGTCTATAACAGGAGGCAAGCCGTTGTTATAAATAAGTTCGGTGTTACGGAAAATACGAGGCGTTTGACCAAATAGCCGCTGGATGGTTTGCCTGTGGGCCTTTACCTGTTCAATGAACTCATCCTTCGAGTAGAGAAAGCTCAGACTATGATAGTAAGTTTCGCAAAGATACTCCACGCAGCCGGTATCGGCCAATTGTTTGAATGTAGTCATAACTTCAGGCGCAAACTTTTCGAGCTGCTCAAGTAGAACGCCTGTTATGCTGTAGGCAATTTTGAATTTTCCTTTGTATTTGCGAATAAGTTCGAGCATGAGCCGATTTGTGGGAAGGTAGCACTTGTTGGCAACTTTTCTGCAAATTTCAGCATTTTTATGTTCGTCAAGGTAGAAAGCACTTTGGTCAAAAATTGTATAATGCCTTAATCTCTGCGGCTGATGAACCTGAAAATAAAAACATACAGAAGCCATCAGTTCTTCTCCTTGCTTTTCGCCTGCTCGATTACTTCTTCGTAGATATTCTTTACTTTCGCTGCAGAATCCCCCCAGTTGAATTTGTTCGACTCATGAAAACCGTTCTTGCTGAGATTATCCTTTAGCTGGGGCCGTTTGAGAACCGCTATCATTTTATTGGCCATTTCGTCTATATCCCAGAAATCGACTTTGAGGGCGTGTGTTACGATTTCGGCGATACCGCTTTGTTTGCTCATGAGAACCGGGACGTTTCTGTTCATCGCTTCGAGCGAGGAAATCCCAAAGGGTTCAGAAACAGAAGGCATAACATAGAGGTCTGCCATTTTATATGCCCTGTTAACATCCTCGCCGCTCAAAAAGCCGGTGAAGAGGACCTTATTGCCGATACCCATCTGGGCCGCCATTTCGATTATTCTGTGCATCATATCGCCGGAACCGGCCATAACAAATTTGACATTGTCGATGACCTGGAGAACTTTTTTTGCGGCGGCGAGGAAATACTCCGGACCTTTCTGCATTGTGATTCGCCCAAGGAACAGGACAATTTTGTCTTTCTTTTCAGCCGGAATATGACAAACACCATCACCATTATGTTCAACAGCATTGTAAACGACTTCGACTTTAGACGGCGGAACACCGTAATGTTTTACTATTGTTTCTTTGGTCAGGTTGCTTACAGCGATTATCTTTGAGGCGGCATGCATACCCATTCGTTCTATGTCGTAAACGGCCTGATTTACGTGTTCGCCGCTGCGGTCAAACTCTGTTGAATGGACGTGCACAACAAGGGGTTTTTGACTCTGGCAAGACACAGCTTTTCCGGCGGGATACGTCATCCAGTCATGTGCATGGACTACGTCGAAATCATCGGCGCCAGCGATTATCAATGCCTTTTCAGCATATTTATTGACAGCGGCCAGTATATCACCAGTGTAATTGTCGGGGCCGAGTTTCATGCCTGCACCGGCTAACTCAAGCAGGGCTTTGCCGACGTCGTAATTTGCATGCACACGAGAACTGACGCTGGCATAAGGCCTCAGATTTGAAGATACAACGCGAAAACTTATATTGGTGAATTCTTCGAATTGCGCCGCTGTCAGCGAATCATTTACGCCTATGGTTTTAACGGAACCGACCGGATTACCTGTCCCCTTGGGCAGAACGAACGTAACTTTTATGCCCAGCTTGTCCATCGCCTTTGTCAGGCCGTAGCAAGCTGTTCCCAGTCCGCCGCTTATATACGGGGGGAACTCCCATCCTAGCATAAAAGTTTTCATCGATGCGATCCTTTCTGTCCTTTCGCTTGCTTGCCCCTGTTTTCGCAACTTGAATTATTTCAATGTGCATGCACCATGTCAATATGTAATCTTGAAGAAACGGGCTGTTGCCTGGACACTTTTTGCAGCCACTGCCCACTGCAGTTTTTATCGCTGCACCTGTACCACACAAACGTTGTTCCGTTTTCGCATGTCCTTTCTGTTTCGGTCATTTTGCCCCCACATTCCGGACACAACTGGTGGTCTTGAGCACGAATCGTTATCGACAACAGCCCGATATTATTCGCGGTTTCCATAGTCATCGCCTCGTTTATTTTATATTAAAGTACAATAAACAAAAACGATAAAACTACATTACTTGGGGAAATTTTACTGTCAGACCTAAAGGGCGGCAATAGGCATATTGCTTAATTGGTATGTCGTAATTGCTCACTTTAAGAGAGGGCACAAAAACCGCTTGAAATGATGTAAAAAGCCGCTTTGTATTATGGCTCTGGCTGGGTTAAACCTTCCTGAATGGCATATTTGGTAAGCTGGGCAATACTGTCAATTTTG
>JBFZBL010000347.1:0-10216 GCA_041308485.1 Phycisphaerae bacterium
AGAATTATACAGGAAGGTAAGGTCAAAGCAACTGCTAAAGGTAAATTCTACGACCAGCCGAAACTTGCTGACGAGATGGAGCGGGTTTAATGTGTTGTGATGTTCGCATAACAGTTCTCATCGACAATAAGACGCCAAGACCTGACTTGAACGCAGAACATGGCTTGTCGCTATGGATCGAATACGGAGAAAAACGAATTCTCTTTGATACCGGACAGAGCAATGCCCTGATTAGAAATGCAGAAAAACTGAGTATCGATTTATCTCAGGCAGATGCAATCGTAATAAGTCACGGGCATTATGACCACACCGGTGGCCTCAAAGCCGTTCTCGATGTTGCCCACAAAGCGAACATTTATTTACACCCTGCAGCAATTGAAACAAAGTTCAGTAGAAAAGCATCAGGGGCGAAATCGATTGGTATGTCTGATTCTGCAAAAAAAGCAATTCAAGGCCATAATGTCATATGGACAGTTACGCCTGCCCAATTATTTCCGAGAATGACAGTAACTGGGCAAGTGCCGCGTGTTAATGACTTTGAAGATGTCGGAGGAGAGTTCTTTCTTGACGAAAACTGCCAAAGATCTGATGAATTGTTAGACGACCAGACATTATTTATAGAATCGGCAAAAGGGATAATTATCGTTCTTGGATGTGCCCATGCAGGAGTAGTCAATATTCTTAATTACGTGGCGGATTTAACAAGTCAATCTCATATCTACGCCATTATAGGTGGGACACATCTTCTCAATGCCTCCTCAGAGAGGATAGAACGCACGATTAAAGAAATCGAAAGATACGAGGTGCAGCAGCTATGTCCGGCACATTGCACCGGCAGTAAAGCCGTAGCCGAATTCCGCAAAATTTTTGCGGAACAGTGTGCCGAATGCGCCGTGGGGAGACATTTTGAATTTCATTAAAACGACTGAATAAACGGCAATTATTGGATTTAGTTTTTGCCGAGTTGAATGAGGATAAAAGGGGCTATGAAAGAAATTACAATGCGGCCGATAGGTATTATTCGTTCACCGTACAAACAAACGCGAGACATGCCAATTCAGGGCGTTTTCAAGCCGGAAATCAAGGCACACATCGAATTGAAAGCTAAATATGCCGCCGGCCTTAAGGACCTGAAGGACTTCAGCCATGCAATTGTGATTTATTACTTTCACAAATCCCAAAAAGAAGAGGTTGTTTGCCGGCCATTTTTGGAAGATAAAAAACACGGCATATTTGCCATAAGAAGTCCCCATCGGCCAAATCATATCGGCCTGTCTATAGTGAGAATTGAAAGTATAAAGAATAACAAATTATATTTCAGCGAAGTTGACGTTTTAGATGGCACACCTGTATTGGATATAAAACCATATGTTAAACATTTTGACGCCAGAGATAGTGCAGTTTCAGGCTGGGTTGATAAGCACTTCCAGAACACTGACAAGCCAGACATAATTATTTTGAAGTAATCTAATACAAAACAAAAAGGGAGACAGTAGCATGGCCCAATTACCAGATGCCGTTAAAAAAGCGATAGCTAAACAGGATACCTTTCCCGTGGCGACAAGCAATCAGGATTGCGTTCCAAATGTCATATACATTGGGTATTTAAAGGTTATCGATAACCAAACGGTTCTAATCGCAGACAACTACCTTAAAAAAACCCGTGACAATATTTTGAGTAACGGCAAGATAGCTTTTGTTGTGCGTGATGAGGAAAAAGGTTCTTTTCAGATAAAAGGCACTGCTGAAAGGTTAACAAAAGGAGTTATGTTTGATGAAGTTCAAAAATGGGTCCCCGAAAAGCTGCCGAGAGCTGCCGCCATCGTAATGCATGTAGAGGAAATATACAACGGATCGGAAATTATTCGCTGACAATCACAATTCACGCATATCAACTGACCTTCCCCCGGAAACTGCGCCAATTGCAGGTAATTTTGTTCGTTGCAGTAACGCATTTCGTTAAATTGAATCGGAGATTGAAATGAAAAATCTTGTTCCAACAAAGGTGTTTTTGACAAAGGGAGTTGGCAGGCACAGATATCAGTTGAAGTCGTTCGAGGAAGCATTAAGGCAGGCGGGAGTTGCACAGCAAAATCTTGTTCAGGTTTCGTCGATACTGCCGCCGCGGTGCAAAATCATCAGTCGTGACAGCGGTTTAAAGAGATTTATGCCGGGGCAGGTATCTTACTGCGTAATGGCGCGTTCGGACACAAATGAACATGGACGTTTGATTGCTTCTTCAATAGGTATCGCTGTTCCCAAAGACCGCAACAACTGGGGATACATCAGCGAAGTCCACGGCCAGGGAATGAACGAAAAAGAAGCCGGTGACATGTCAGAGGATTTGGCCGCTGATATGCTCGGCACAACTCTTGGACTTGAAGTTGACACTGATAAAGCGTGGTCTGAAAAAGAACAGGTATATAAAGCAAGCGGCCTGATTATCAGGACCTCCAATATTACGCAGGCAGCCAGAGGCCAAAAGGGGCTCTGGACAACAACTGTTGCCATCGTAATGTTTTTGTTTGACTGATATGCCTGGATAAAGAACAATAAACTTTTATAAACACGCCGTAAAAACATAACAATGGGAAACTTACTGGACCGGATAAGCGGGAAATCGCAAGTCAAATACGAAGAATACGAAGGAACTAACTCGGTCGTACGTGCGGTTGAGAAACACTCGGAAAGAACTTTCAAGGTTATATGGCCGGGAATTAATAGTTCCGGGGTTCCAGCTGAAGAAGTTATTCGATTTGTACGGGAAGAGTTACCCAGCTATTATGATTATTACGTAAAGATAAAAACTTATGTGGACAGGCACAAAATCCCTCAGACAGAAATCGAAATCCAGGGGACAATTGGTATTAGAGGAAAGCCCGGCAGATATAATCCACTTGATACAAGGTTTTTCATCAAAACCGAAGGAAAACAAAGGCGGTCAACAGATGAATTGTAAAGTTCCATAGTCATAAAGCGAGAGAAGGATAATGCCCGAGAAAGATGCCAATAGAACCGACTATATATTTGGCCCAGTTCCATCCAGAAGATTAGGTCGTTCACTTGGAATTGATTTGGTGCCGTTTAAAACGTGCACGTATGATTGCATCTACTGTCAGCTCGGACGAACAAACAACAAAACAATACAAAGAAAGGCGTGGGTGCCAACCGACGACGTTATCAACCAACTCTCAAGGAAACTGGACTCTAACCCCGATTATATAACTCTATCGGGTTCAGGTGAACCTACATTGTTCTCACGCATTGAGGAGTTGATTGCCAGAATAAAAGGCATTACCGATATTCCAGTAGCTGTGCTTACAAACGGGTCGCTGTTGTGGCTGCCACAGGTCAGAAAGGCCCTTAAAGCTGCCGATTTGGTCATCCCGTCTCTCGACGCGGGAAGCGACCGTGTATTCCAGTATGTCAACAGGCCTCATCCGGATATTTCGTTCGCAAAGATGCTGGAGGGATTAATCAAGTTTCGCGAAGAATACAAAGGCCAATACTGGCTTGAAGTATTCTTGTTGGCAGGTGTAACCACAACCATATCGGAAATTGGCAAACTAAAAGATTGTATAAATTCCATAAGGCCGGATAAAGTGCAGACAAATACTGTAAGCCGGCCGCCCGCTGAAAGCTTCGCCGAGCCGGTCCCCCTAAAACAGTTGGAGGCCATAACCAAAGAACTGTATGAAAAAGCAGAAGTTATTGCTGACTACCGAGGGGTGCACAAAACAGAGTATTTTTCGGCTAAGTGTTATGATGTATTGACGCTTCTGAAGCGTCGCCCCTGTTCTGTTGAGGATATCGCCGCAGGTCTCGGTATTCATTGCAATGAAGTTGTCAAATATATTGAAGAATTACTGACCGCCGGCAAAATTATGGTAAAACTGCAAGGTAAACGGCTTTATTATAATGCGGCGATATAATAGGCGTTTTGTGATGGGAAAGAAACTGAATGAATGTTGTTTGCACTTCTTAAATCGTGTCAGGGTCTGGAGGTGTTAAATTTGTTAAGTATTTGAAATATAAAGAGTTATACGATTTTGGGGTTGCCAAAAAGTGACAAAAGTGCCATCAATTTTCGGCACATTTTGCCAAATTTTTGGTATCTCATCGTCCTTATATGACACCTCGCTAGTGGTTTACAGAGATAACTTCCTGCCCAGCAGGCAGTCATCTCTTTTTTTTGTTTTCGATTTTCGTCTGTTTCGAATTCCCAGACCTTTGCCTATTTTAAAAAAATAGGATGAATGAAGACATCCCTTGTTATTGCATAAGTTCACCTACTCAAATCCACTTGTAATTTTAAGGTGGCCAAGGAACAATCGTAACCCTATGGGATGGGGAACAAAATCGGTATTTGACAATAAAAATATGATAGCTTTGAATACGCATCTGATACCAACGGCCCTAAATAATTTCGCTTAGGCGGTAATGTAGCACGGGCTTCCAGCCCGTGTAAACACGCACAAGATGGCCGTATTACTGGAAAAATCATACATAAATTCCACTAATGCAGGGCGCGCATTTTATTACGGCCTTTGGTATGATTTATGGTTTGTTGGTTAGTATGAAATTTCTAATTCAAATTGAAAATGGCTCAGTTCCGGAGAGGAGTGAAGGTATGAAACGTTATATTGAGAAGCATTGTCCTATAAATTGTCCTATTTTTCGAGTAACGTATAGTAACTTATCGTGTAGGCAAAGTAACGTATCGTAAGAGTTAATTCTTTATAAAAAAAGGACTTGTGTCATAAGTGCTTGTTTTGTAATATATTACAAAAGAGGGCGGTTCGAATCCCGCCCTCTCCGTTAGTGCTGCTACTTTGAGCTGGCAGGATGAGAACACGCCTGACGCGAAGCGTCAGAGCTGGGTTCGACACCCCTTAGGGAGCCGCGAAGCGAATCCCACAATATTCCATTGGTTTAACCCGCGTATTGACAAAAAAAGGCGTCTGCAAACCCTTAGACACCGATGGCTAACATAGGTTGGCACCCCCAAAACACAAAACGCCTACATCATATAGAAACCGGTTGCTAATATAAAATATTAGTGTTTCAGCTAAATAAACTATTGCTTTCTTGCGGCACTTTTTGGTATATTAATGAAGGTTGTTCTTTGGTTTGCTATAGCTTAAAGCGACCCAGATTTCGTCAAACGGTAAAAATAGAAAACATAGGGGTTTGCGGAATGCACAATTTAACCATTAGGAATCTGTTACTTTTAAAAATCATTGTGCTGATGGCATGTTGCGCTGATGGATACGGTGCTTATCAGCTCGTTTGGTCAGATGAGTTTGATGGGACCAGTTTGAATATGTCGAACTGGAGCTATCAGGAAGGCGATGGCTGCCCCAGCCTTTGCGGATGGGGCAATAATGAGTTGGAATATTACAGGTCTCAAAACATAGCCGTATCAGACGGCAATTTGATTATCACCATAAAAGCGGAAAACTATGGAGGCAGAAATTATACTTCGGGAAAGATTATCTCGCGAGACAAACAGGATTTTTTGTATGGAAAGGTCGAAGCGAGGATGAAAGTTCCTACCGGCGGCGGGATGTGGCCGGCGTTTTGGATGATGCCGACAGACGAGGTCTATGGCGGCTGGGCAGCCAGCGGCGAGATCGATATAATGGAGACGTGTAACAGTACGAATTACATTGGCGGGACTATTCACTACGGCGGAGGTTGGCCTAATAATGTTTCTTCAGGCGGGACCTATTCACCCGGCGGCGTGAATTTTTCAGATGCGTTTCATGTATATACGATCCAGTGGGAACCGGATGTGATGCGCTGGTATGTTGACGGAGTTCTTTATTCAACAAAGACAAGCTCTCAATGGTACAGTGACGCTGCACCGGGCAATCCCCGCGCACCCTTTGACCAGTATTTTCATATCATAATAAATGCGGCCGTTGGCGGCAATTACACGGGATGTACAAGTTCCGAATGTATTACGGCCAGTTTCCCTCAGCAGTATCGGGTGGATTGGGTAAGGGTTTACCAGGATACAAACAATCTTGCTCCAGCCGTATCCATTACAGATCCAAACGACGGTGCGAATCTTCCCGCGGGTAATATCGTGATCAACGCAACCGCATCGGATAGTGACGGGACTGTTACGACCGTCGAGTTTTATGAGGGCGCCAATTACTTAGGGCAGGATACAACGGCCCCTTACAGCTTTACGTGGCCATCTGTGCCTAACGGTTGTTATACGATAACGGCAAAGGCCATCGATGATGCGGGGGGTTCAGGAACAGATACCATTAATATTACCGCTGGACTCGGCTGCGGTCAATTGCCTTTCCACGGCAGTCCCTCTGCTATACCAGGCAAGATTGAAGCCGAGGACTTTGACACCGGCGGCGAAGGGGTTGCCTACCATGATACAACCAGCGGTAATAGTGGTAATCAGTATCGAACGCTTGAAAACGTAGATATAGAAAACTGCACAGAC
This sequence comes from Phycisphaerae bacterium, assembly GCA_041308485.1. Classification (GTDB taxonomy): domain Bacteria; phylum Planctomycetota; class Phycisphaerae; order Sedimentisphaerales; family Anaerobacaceae; genus Fen-1362. The sequence goes on from JBFZBL010000347.1 coordinate 6,470, forward strand.
GCAGGAGGCGGGTACAACATAGGATGGATGGGAACAGGTGAATGGCTGGAATATACCGTGAATGTAAGCGGTACGGGAACCTACACCATAGAAGCCCGCGTTGCGGCAATGGCTGCAGGCAAAACCTTCTATGTCGAGTTTAATGGTGTGAATAAAACAGGCAATATCACTGTACCCAATACCGGGGGATGGCAAAACTGGACAACCGTGTCTGTGCCGGTATCATTGTCGGCGGGCACCCAAATCATGAGATTTGTTTCCAATTCCGCCGATTTTAATCTCAATTACTTCCGGCTTACCGCGACGATGGTGACCGTTCCTACTGTCACAGGCATCAGCCAGGTCAGTGCGCAATCCGCAATTACCGCGGCAGGTTTAACCGTCGGTGTGATCAGCCAATCCTTTAGTAACACGGTTGCAGCCGGGAATGTCATGAGTCAAAATCCAGCCGCCGGAACATCGGTACCCTCCGGCAGTCCGGTTGACCTGTTAATTTCTCTCGGTATTCGCGGCGACTTGAACGTTGACGGAACCGTCGATATTGATGATGTTGATATTATGGCCGACGAGTGGCTAAAGAGCGGAGTTTTAGCGGATATTGAGCCGGTCGGCGGGAACGGAGTGGTGGACTTTCTGGACTTTGCCGTATTAGCCGCGAGCTGGGGCCAGAGCATTGGGCCGTGATCAATCATAATATTGAGCGGATGCTATGTTTTCGAACAAGCATAGAAATGCTTTCTTCAGGTTGTCTTCGTTTGTATCGGCGATTTTTTTGGGCATCCTGTTTTGCTCTCCGGCATTTTGTGATACACTTGATATTTACTTTACCTATGTGCCGCCTTATGGAACGGTAGGTAATCTAAGCGGGCAGGTAACCGGAGCAGTTTATGCTGATTACGAAGTGCTGGTGTATATCTACGTCGGAGGCTGGTGGAACAAACCTACCTGGGCAAACCCCACAACTCCTATTGATTCTGACGGCAGTTGGACATGCAATATAACTACATCTATTCCCAGCGATACTACCGCAACCAGGATAATCGCCTTTCTGATACCGAAGGGTTCGTATCAATCTTCATGGCAGATGGCGGGCCAGTCGGCGCTTCCGGCGGAGTTGTATAACTTTGTCTATGCGGAGATTCCGCGGAGCCAAACTGCCCGGGCAATTCGGTTTTCCAATCATAACTGGGCCGTAAAAACCGGTTATGGGGGGCCCGGACCTAACTATTTTTCTGACAGTGTGAACAATGTATGGGTAGATGCCAACGGGAATCTGCACCTTAAGATTGCTTATCGAAACGGTGTCTGGTATTGCAGTGAGGTAATTTCGGATGAATCCTTTGGATACGGCACGTATGTGTTTACCATCGACAGCAGAGTCGATTTGCTGGATAGAAATATTGTTCTTGGTTTATTTACCTGGGATACATACGCACCGCAGTATAATTATCGCGAAATTGATTTTGAATTCAGCCGCTGGCAGAATCCGTCCAACTACATCGGTCAATATGTCATCCAGCCATGGGACACGCCGGGTAATATATACCGGTTTGATTTTAACTATGCCGGCCAGGGCAATACCACAACCCATGTTATGACCTGGCGGCCTGACGGAATATATTTTAAGAGTTATTACGGCAAGTTTGAGCTGGCTCCGTCTCCGGAAAAAGTTATTAAGGACTGGTATTATACCGGCGATGATAATCCGCCTCCGGGAGGAGAAAATGCCAGAATGAACTTATGGCTGATTAACGGACTTGCCCCGAGTAACGGATTGGAATCAGAAATAGTTATTAAGGGCTTCATGTTTGTGACGGGAATCAGTGATCAGCCGGGCGATATTGATGGTGATGCTCATGTCAACCTGTTTGATTTTGCAAAAATAGCAGAGCATTGGCGCAATGATGATTGCCAAATCTATAATAAATGGTGCGGCAAGGCAGATCTTACTTGTGACGGCGATGTCAACATTGACGATATTATGGCATTCGTTCAATATTGGCTTGAAAGCATGTAATACCCCTTCCTTCAATAATGGAAGAGATTACATCATATCTTATCGCCCACGATAATTTGAAATAATTATGTACCAGAGGACATTGTTCTTTTTTTCGTCGGGCAATAAACTAGTGGCAGATTGGTAATAGAACACGTCTTTTTTGTTCCGGTATTCAACATGTCCGTCAAAAAATGCTATATTAGCGCCGCTGTTATGTCTGTAAAAGGTGGGGTACCATTGTCCAGCATCACGATAGCTTTGAAGTTTTGTACCAAATCTGTCCCACAAGGTTTTATAATCTGCGCCGGTTTTTTGTGCCCAAAGGTCGCCGGAATCGATAAACATTAGTTTTTCAGCAGAGCGCTTGACCTGCATCGTTTTTATTCTTGCAGCTTTTGTGCCAGTAGGTACGTTTCCGGAAAAGGTTATCGGATTAACTGAATCTGGACCCCAGTCTGTATAATTATAGCCATAACTAATAACATTCTGATACACAGCCGGAAGGTTCTTGAGACGGCCGGACGCCAGGTCTGTCGGGCAAAGGTATTGTTTCGGCATCTTAACATCATCAGCCACTTCTTCGTGCTTTTTTAAATCCATCATTCTGCGGAACAAACGATTGGCAGTCCAAAATGGCTCATTCGATGCGGTACCGGTAAAATCAATCGCGGGAACGCACCAGTCGTCGGATAAGGATGCGTAAAGCACGTTTGCTGTAGCAAGAGTTTTAAGGTGGTTGCGGCAAACTATGGATTTGCCCTGTTCCCTTGCCCTGCCAAGGGCCGGCAGAAGAATACCCATCAGCAAAGCGATTACCGCTATAACGACCAGAAGCTCTACCAATGTGAATCCTTGTTTTTTACGCATTAGTACTCTCTGTATCAACACGAACACCTAAAAGTGTAAAAGGAACGCCGGAAGATGTCTCCGGCGCTCCTTTTATATTTTACATCTACTTTCAAAACTCAAAAACTTCTCTTACTTGCGACGACGCAGCAGCAGACCGCCCAAAGCCAATAAAGCCATTGTCGCCGGCTCAGGAGTTATGACGACACTGGTCGAAGCCATAGGGTCATAGGGATTCATAACCAAACCCGTGACCATGAATCCAACCTGGGTCACCGGCGTGGCGATAGGATTAACGGTCAAGGAAAGGCTTCCAGCCCCGGGCGTGAGAGCCAAAAACGTGCTCTGCACCGTTGCCCAGCCGAGATCCGGATCCAACACTTTGATGAACGCCTGGGCTGTATAACCCGCCGGCAGCGTGTTGGACAGGACATCATAATTAAATGTAACAGTCTGGCCGCCAAGACCACCAAACCACTCCCGATAAGTGTTGGCTTCCATGCTTTTGTTGCCCAGGCCCCCAACAACCCAGTACGGGTCTGCATCGTTCCAGCAGTTAGTGTTCGATGCAAGGGCCAACTTCGTCGAGGTGAGCCAACTGGCCCGCAGGTCTGCCAAACCCCATGAGCTGCCAAATACATAGCCGCCACCGTTGGCAGGTGTCTCGAATACATTCATGTACCCGTACCAGCTGTCGCCGGAGTTAACACCGTTGACCAGCACGTCTGCATTGCCTACGCTTACCAATGCTAACACCATCACTATTACTAAAATTCTACTCATACTCAACTCCTCCTTCTTAAATATAGTTTTAAGTAACGTTACTTTTCAAAAACACCCTTCTTTCTTATTCCAAAGCCATCTCTGTAAGGTTCTGACAGCACCTCGCAGGGCAGCTTTTT
>JBFZBL010000348.1:0-10026 GCA_041308485.1 Phycisphaerae bacterium
CGTCACCATTGATATCCCCGTTAAAACCAGGAATATTGAGCTTGATAAAATCTGTAAGCTGCTGCGCCATAGCTGCGTGGTGAGTCGCATGCGGATGTGAATAAATTCCGATAAACGGGAAAATAACCTTATAGACATTGTTATCCGAGTACGTGGTTTTCAGGGAATCAATCGCCTGCTGAATATATCCCGGCCAAGGGGAGCCAGCCTGTGTGGCATCCATACTGCCAAGCGCCATTATGATGGGAATTTTCTTTGCCGCCATATCACCATATCTCGTTCGCAGGGTATTGACAAAATTGACGTACGCGGGAACTGCCTGCGCTTGTGTCACGCCCTTCCATTTATCATTTTGTCCGAGGTTAATCAAAATTAAGTCCGGCTTCCACTCATTGAAGTCCCAGCAGCTCGAACCGTTTGAGCCAACGAGCCTGTAGTAATAGTCTTTAGGCATATTCCCGTCAAACCAGCTTATTACAAGGCCTATGCCGCTTACCGCCGTGGTATGGTGTTCGGCATTTAAATTTCTGGCGGTAATTGAGCTGTATGTCAGGTAGCTGTTGGTGTTCACGGCGTTCTGATTATCATCCGGCGCGTCCAGCGCCAGCCCCGCGGTAATCGAATCACCGTAAAATTCCATCTTCCGTATGGGGCGCAGCGGCGGTTCCGTCAGCTTTTTGCCGTTATCGATAATAAAATTTATAAACGCCGTGGGCCAGTTAATGGCCTCTGACCTTTTATACAATTCGATTTTATGCGTCGTATCGGTCAATCCTGTGGCGATTGTGTAAGTCTTTGTTCCCCCCAAAAGCGCTATCTTGTTTGGCGTGCCGTCATCGATAATGGAATAAAAATAATTTCCGCCCATTTCATTCAGTGTTGCCTTGATGCTTGTCCCCTGGAAATTCGCTATGACCGATGAGCCGGACCACGACAAAACCGGAGCCAGAGGATTGGAAAAATCGATTCTTCCCGTATATTGAATATTCGGGTCATTTGCGGTAATTGTTACCGCGGCATAAGCATCCACTGAAACAAGGACGACGAATAAAATACAAATAAGTTTTTTCACAAAAAGAACCTTTCTTTACATGCGAAACCGGGCTTTTTGATTCAAAGTCCTTCGTTAAACCATAATGTACCGGTGTGTTTTGCCCCACCCTGAGCGATTTCATTATACCTTTTTGCCGGTGAAATTCAAAGCTAAAAGTGCCCTTCGACTGGTTCGACAAGCTCACCACAGGTCGCTCAGGACTGATACGCTACGAAAAACTGGATCCTCGGCAGAAGACCAATGGAGCTTACCCCGAGGACCTTCGCTGCGCTACGGAAAACGGCTGTTCCCGTTATTCTCCAACGGTGCGAAAGAAAATCTGGCATAAAATAACCAAGAGGATTGGAATTTTGACAGAAGTTGGTTAACATCAGACAGCAAATGAGGATGAACGCAGTCAAATTGAAGGCATTTGGAAAATCCGCAATAAACAGGGTGTGGAAAAAAGTTGTAATTGCTGTTATGGCGGGCGTTCTTGCAGTCGGATTGCTTGCTTATGGTATGAGGCACACAATTATTATATGGCATTTGCAGGCAGATAAGGAAACACAGGAAATGGTCATCATTGAAATGCTCAAAACTGCAAAACCAATAATAGAGCGAGAATTAAATATGACCTTTCCAGAAAAAATGTACGTCATGGTGTCAGGCGACAGAAACGAAAAAGAGAGACAGACAGATGCCCTTGCAGATGTCAGAACATTCATAGAGTCAGGTTTTAAGAATAATCGGCTAAGATTCAAAGATGTGCATAACTTAAGCTCTATTAACAGTTATCCTCTCCATGGATTTGATTTTGCGCTGGAATGGAACCGGGGAGGTACGGAAGAAGTTTTAGTCGCATTCAATATCAGCTTATTAAAGAAAAAAGTTTGTAAAATGCAGGTTAATGATAATTGCAGCTTTTTCAAGGAACTGAGAGGTTACGTCAAGACAAAAGCAAAGGAGAATTGAAAAGGCCGCGAATAGCGGATAGGAAGGATTGCCGATTTTCGATTGACGATTGTCGATTGCGGGGAATTATAACTAATGGCTCGTTGTTTGGTCCCTAATTCCTAAGCAAAGAAGCAACAGCCTGGGATCTGCGCTACGCTACGAGAAAAAATTGATTCGCTGATAAAAACGGGTCCGAAGTTAATTTGAACGCGAAGCGTGGGGCGGGGGTATTAGCTTCCCTTTGTCATGTAGATTATTCCAAGAATAAGCCATAACACTCCAACGCACCAGGCGGGTACGAAGAAGAGACTACCTCCATTATCGGTATACCACCAGTGGCCTTTTTCCGACTTAAAGCGGTAAATCAAATCGATGACAGCAATGACTGGACCAAGGATAACCATAAGGGAACCTTCAGATGAGATTCCGGACAGATATCCTATTCCAAACGTAATGACAAAACCGACTGCAAGCATCCAGAGACCATTCCGATTATAGATAAACATTATTTTGTTCTTCCTTACTTATTATCGTTGCCGGGCACAACCTTCCTGCCTTAAGGCGACAGTATATTGTTATATTGGAAAGGAAAGCAAGGGGTTTTGAGGTTAAAAACTTGGACCCCCGACTGCGATTCCTACGAAGCTTGAGTCGAGGGCGAGCAAGCGGATAAGGATGTCTGCTTTGAATATTTTCATCATTTCAGTTTAAGCTGTTTATATTTACTTCGGCGATGCGCCAAACGGTCGGGGTTTTCGGCCTGGACTTTTTCTTCGTAGGCGGCGAAGTTGCCCTGGAACCACTGTGTTTTGCCGTCGCCCTCGAAGAGCAAAAGGTGCGTGCAGATGCGGTCGAGGAAGAAGCGGTCGTGGCTGACAACCATTGCACAACCCTCGAAATCAATGATGGCCTGCTCGAGAACGCGCATTGTATCGACATCAAGGTCGTTGGTAGGCTCATCGAGAAGCAGGAGATTGCCGCCATTGCGAAGCATCTTTGCCAAGTGAATCCTGTTAAGCTCGCCGCCTGAACACTGCGAGACTTTCTTTTGCTGCAGTGTGCCCCTGAAATTAAAACGCGCGATATAGGCGCGAGAGAAGATGGAAAATCCGCCGACATCGATTTTATCCAAACCATCGGAGATTTCCTCGAATATCGTTTTATTGAGGTCGAGGGAGTCACGCTCCTGGTCAACGTAGCCGATGGAGACGCTCTCGCCAAGCTCGATTGAGCCGGAATCCGGGGGTTCCTGTTTTGTTATCATACGAAAGAGCGTTGTTTTGCCGATACCGTTTGGCCCGATGACACCGACGACGGCGTTACGCGGCAGGTCAAACGAGCAGCCGTCAAGCAGCGTGTTTTCGCCGTAGCGCTTCGAGACATTTTTAAAGATGAGCACTTTATCGCCGAGGTGCTGCCCCGAAGGAATCTGTATCACAACATCGCCCTGCCTGTCTTCATCCGATTCGGCGGCGAGCTTGTGATATGCGCTGATGCGGGCCTGATTCTTAACGTTTCTGGCAGAGGCGGAGGTATTAATCCACTCAAGCTCACGAGCAAGGGTCTTTTGACGGGAGGATTCTTTTTTCTCAGTGATGCGCAGGAGTTCGGCTTTTTGCCTGAGCCAGGATGAATAGTTACCCTCGAAGGGCAAGCCGCGGCCTTTATCCAGCTCGAGAATCCATTTGGTGATGTTATCGAGAAAGTAGCGATCGTGCGTGACGATAATCACGGTGCCGGGATAGTCACGCAGGGCGGCTTCGAGCCACTGCACGGTTTCGGCGTCAAGATGGTTGGTCGGCTCATCCAAAAGAAGAAGGTCCGGCTTTTCAAGAAGCGCCATGCACAACGCGACGCGCCTGCGTTCGCCTCCTGAAAGACGGTTCACAGGGACATCATCCGGCGGCAGAACCATCGCATCGGCGCAGATATCGATAAGGCGATTGGTTTCCCAGCCCTGGCAGGCATCGATTTTATCCTGCAAGACGCTCATCTCATCTATAAGCTTATTCATTTCATCATCGGAGGCGGGGCTGGCGAGCTGCTCGGAGATTTTATTGAAACGCTCAACCATATCGAGCGTGGGCTGGATGGCGGTAAGAAGGTTTTCACGGACGGTCTTATTCAAATCTATCTGCGGCTCCTGCGCGACGTAGCGGACCTTCATTTTGGCGGAGAGTTTGGTTTCGCCCTGGAAATCGCTGTCGAGGCCGGCCATGATTTTCAGGAGGGTGCTTTTGCCTGAGCCGTTTTCACCGACGACGCCGATCTTGGCGCCGTAGTAAAACGATAGCGAGATATTGCGAAGAACAACTTTGTCCCCGTAGCTCTTGCAGACATCATGCATTTCAAATACAAATTGCGGAGGCATCTATCCGTATTCCTTTCAAAATCAGGCCAGTCCTATTACCATAAAAAGAGAAGGAATACAATAGACTCCAGACACCTGACTCCAGACTCCAGATACTAAATATGATGCTCGATACTCGATGCTGGATGCTCGAAGCGGATAGCGGGCAGCATATAGCGGATAGTAAGGATTGCCAATTTACGATTGCCGATTGAGGTTCGCAACTAGAAGGCAGAAGTTATGGTTCGACAAAAGCTCACCATCCCTAACGGGAGAAGTGAGAAAAGTGTGAAGGTGTGAAAGGTGAAAAAAGAACAAATACTAGGTTCCAGATCAGGCCTGGTGTTGTTTGAGGTCCATAAGGACACGTTCGATACTGGCGTCGAGGCGCTCATCGATATCATATGTGCCGTGGGCGAGCTGGCGGCGAAGCATCATAACCTTGTTTCTGCGTTCCTTAGACAACTCAACAATGCTTGAAATAGTTGTTTGAGGCCGATTTTTATCACCAAAGATGTCAGCTAATACGTCTTTTATAGTTTTGCAGGTTGCGGCTGCGTCGTCTTTATGTAAGGTTAAAACCGACATTTTAAGCTCCTTTGCTTAACTTAAATACCTTTTCAAAGGCCCCCAGAAATTATACGACCTAGCGTATGGCCTGACTGACTACACGATATATATCGTCCGACGACAACAATCGGGACATGGGCAGTTTGCCTATTTTGGGGTTCGAGAATGCCTATATAGAAGATAAGGCACCAGACACCGGACTCCAGACACCAGACAGCGGACAGACCAAATTGCCGATTTTCGATTGACGATTGGCGATTTGGAATATGGAAGAAAAACTTTTTAAGGTTCGTTTGAGTCCAACGGCGAATCGGGCTCGGGTGGTTGGGCCGGCGGTTGTTGATGCGGTTTTGGGGGCATGGCGACCTGGCGGCAGACGACGGAGCGCTCGCCGAGGATGGTGTCATTGGCGAACAACTGGAAACGATATTCGCCTGTATGCTGGAAGACGACGCCCATCAGGTTTATCGCGACGGTTACGATTTGGCGGACATCTTTGAAATCGACGGGCTGGCCCTGCTCGAAGATGACCTTGTCCTGGTTTTCGATATCGACGAGACGGATTTTAAGGTGGGTGACGCCGTGGCCGTTGGTCATCTCGCAAAAGAATATGAGCTGGTCGTGGCGAACGGGATACCGGGGGGCGTTGATGGTCTGAACGATGTTTATGATGCTGGGCATTCCCGATATGCGGTCGAAAATTACACGGTCGCAGACAATTGAGGAAAGCAGAATCGGAGCTATTTCGTCCATTTCGAATCAATCCCTTCGTACAAACACTATATTAAAAAATTATCCTGGTTTTCAGGCGTTATTTTCGAGCATTTTACGCAGGCGGTCAAGCTCGCCATCTTTCATAAGATAGCAGTGCCCTGTATCAGGATATTTTCCAGCACGGACCTGATTCGCGTATTCGGCAAATGCGGCGATTGCGGCGTCGCCGAGGCCGGCAAAGTTTTTGGCGAACTTCGGCTGATGTCCCTGTGTCAGGCCGAGGATATCGGGCGCTATGAGTATCTGGCCATCGCAATGGGGGCCGGAGCCGCAGCTTATTACGGGTACATCGCTTTGCTCAGTGATAATTCCGGCGACCTCGGCACACACGCCTTCGAGAAGCAGGGCGACTGCGCCGGCGCTAACCATTTGCTTAGCCAGGGCGATAAGCTCGGCGGCCATTTCGGCGTGTGAGGCCTCGGCTTTGAACCTGCCGATTCTGCAGATACTCTGCGGGCGGATACCGATATGCGCCATAACAGCCATGCCGGCGTCGCTGACCGCTTTTATGACATCCAGATAGGCGCTGGAGGCCTCGATTTTTATCATCTGGGCACCGCATTCAGAGGCGAAGCGTCCGGCGTTTTTGACAGCATCGGCAATACCAAGCTGATAAGACAGGAAAGGCATATCGGCGACAAGGCAGACATTCGGCGCAGCCCTGCGGACGGCGGCGGTAATGGCGACCATAAAATCCATCGTGGCGGGCAGGGTGGAATCATGGCCGAGGATAACCTGAGCGGCGGAATCACCCACAAGAATTATTTCGACGTCTGTCTGGGCGACAAGCCGGGCGGTAGTGTAGTCATAGCAGCTTACCGCCACGACTTTACGGCCCTGCTGTTTGGCCTCGAGCAAATTGGTTATGGTAATCTTACCTGCCATTTTAACATCCCACAAAATAACAACCAATCGGTTAAAATATAGTGAACACTCGCAAGTTAGCAAGCGTAAAATCCAAGCGTTTTTTAATAGATTTCGGGGTTTTTAGGCGAAAAGTAAAAAGTTTGTGATTTTTATTGTAACGAAACTTGAATAACTACGCCTATATATGTGTAGTTATCACAAATTTCACTAAAGAATTTTGGGGTATTGGGGCGATTATTCAGGATAAGACGATATAGGGATTTTTGAGGACTAAAAAATAAAGTTATTTTTCTTGGCTTTTCATCACCCTCCTCCGAAGCCAGATTCTGACGAATGGAATCTGGCTTTTTTAATGCCTCTTTTGGAAAATAGTCAATGATTGTCTTTTAGCCATTGTTAATCTGGATAAAAGAGCTTAGGGAAGATTTCAAGGCATTCTACCTTATGAGCCCAGTCAGGGATTGAGAATATATTTTGCCATTCTGGGTGGCCGACCCAACACATCGGTAATATAGCGAATCAAGATATCCTCCACATTTTTGAGGGCAGGTTCCGAGGTTAAAGGGAGCAATTTCGGGTCCGCAAGACATTTGGCCGCCTCTATAGTCAGTCTTATTTTGTCCGGGAACGGCCCCTGGCAATCCTTGCAGATCAAGCCCTTTGCGTGACTACTGAAATACACTTCGGGCCAGCGCAGGTCGAAGCGATTCCTGCAGTTGGCGCAATAATCGAGGACAGGACACAGGCCAATCTCTGTAAGCAGATTCAATTGAAACAATACCAGATTGGCCAGGATTCCGCGGCGTCCGTCATTCGCGTTTTCTTCCCGGCTGGTGTTTGTGAGGAACCGAAGCAAACTATCAAACAAGCCCGGATGGGGGTCGTAATCCTTAATCAGGGCGCTGGTAAGCTCAGCGGCGAGAAGGCAGCAGTTCATCGCAAAGATATCGGCGGAGAGCACGGAGTAATTTGTCGCGCCGGCAATCGGCTCGAATTCGGCGAGAGTCGCCAGCTTGTCGCGGCCCGAATCGGTGAAGACAATATCGCCATAAGAAAATATCTCGATGGGGCCTCCGAAAGATGATTTTAGTCTTTTTGCGCCTTTGGCGATTACGGGGACTTTGCCGGTCCGCCTTGTAAAAAAGGTCACGACCTGTGAGGTTTCGGAGTAATCAACCGTCCTGATACAAATGGCCTGGTCGCTGGTCAACATTTCCCGCGTTTTCTACCCTGTAAAATTTTTCTTTTCTTATCGTACACAAGCCCGAAACCATGCTGCTGTAGGATTTCATCTTCGAGGGCGTGCATTTGTTTTGCTTTTTTCGGCCGGAGGTCATCGAAGCCGAGATTGTGCAGCAGGCCGTGTGTGATATAAAGGGCAAGCTCCGCCTGGGCGGGATGTCCCCTTTTGGCGGCTTCGGATTTCGCTTTTTCGCCGTTTACGACGAGCTCGAACAGTCTGCGGCTATTTTTACTCTGCGACAAATCGAAGGAAAGGCAATCGGTGAAATTTTTATGGCCGAGGAATTCGATATTAAGTTTGCGAATAGCGCGATTGCCGACTATGGCAATATCGATATCGGCGTATTTGAGGCGGAAGCGTTTGCAGATAGCGAGGACAAGCTTTATGAGCCTGCGCTTCGGGCAAATTATTTTTTTGAACTCGCGAGTGATGTGGACAATTACGCCTTGCATAAGGGTATATAGCTTTACTGTTCCTGTTCGGTCGGCATATCGGGCGGTTTGGGATACGCAATTCGCCCGTGATGGTGCGCAGCGAGCGATTTCGACATACTAACTTCAACCCTGCTAAGCTCGCGCAAGGACAGGTCACACTCATCGAACTGGCCGTCCTGCAGGCGTTTCATAGCCATATTATGCACGACGGCTTCTATCTTGTTTGGGGTCGCTTCGGGCAATGTCCTGACGGCACCTTCGACGGCATCGGCAAGCATAACAATTGCGGCCTCTTTTGTCCTGGGCTTAGGACCAGGATATCTAAACTCACCTTCGGAAGGGGCAGGCAAATCGGAGGAACCGTTTTCCTCATGCTGTTTTACCGCTTCATTGTAAAAATACTCGATAAGCGTTGTGCCGTGATGCGTTTCAATAAACTGCCACAGGACTGCGGGCAATCGGTATTCCCTGGCCAGTTCCATGCCGTCTTTAATGTGGCCTGCGATAATCAACTGGCTCATGGCGGGTGAAAGCTCCTTGTGCCAGCTTATTGAGCCGAGCTGGTTTTCGATAAAGTAACCCGGCTTATTAATTTTTCCAATGTCGTGGTAGTACGAGCCGACCCTGCACAAAAGGCCGTTTCGTCCGATTGATTCTGCGGCAGTCTCAGCAATGGAACCGATAAGCAAACTGTGGCTGTAGGTGCCCGGCGCCTCCATAGCGAGCCGTTTAAGCAGGGGCTGGTTGGCGTCGCTGTAGTCAAGGAGCGTCATACTGGTCGCTATCCTGAACACTTTTTCAAGAACGGGCAGCAGGCCCTGTATCAAGACCCCAACAAGAAGAGTAACGGCGGCAGTGGGACCAGCGGCGGCGAATAATGCACTGGTCGACTCCGGGGAAGACAAAAATGTCATAGCAGCCGACATTATAAAGACCGTTACGGCCGCCACCATGCTTACCTCCAGAAGCCGCATCCTTGTGCGGATTTCCTTGAGGAAGAAACAATAGGGCAGGGCACCGGCGAGCATGGTAAGCAAAACGTTTAAATCGGTGATGCGGCCCACCGCGAAAGCGGCAAGCACGCAATAAACGAGATTCATTGCCATAGCGAAGCGTTGATTATACGCTATAGTCAGTATAAGAGACACGGCAACGGCGGTCCCTGTCGCCCAGAACATCTGGCCTGTGAGGAGGACGGCTGTTTTGGCGCAAATGAGCATCGAAATAAGCAGAATGACCAGCCCAATCGCCCTGACACGGTTTTTTACAAGGCGTTTTTGATTTTGCGTGATATGAAGGGCGACGGCAAGAGCAATCAGGACAACGACAGTAACAATCGCCGCGAAACGACCATAGCTTGTCTGTCCGGCCGGTTCGTATCCGATAACCGCCACGGACAGCAAAACAAAGAGCAACCAGACAGCGGCCGAGTAAATGACATCGGTATTTGCCAGCCAGCTCAGGCCGGCAAACGGATTTGCCGCTTCCTTTCGCACCCGACTACGCCGCTGAGTTGTCCTGTTAAAAAAACTCACCTGTACTCCCGTTCAATCATGACGGGACAGCTAATCCCGCACCTGGTATATCTATCCGGCAGAATCGTCATTTTGATAGGCCTGAACAATGTTCTGGACAAGCCGATGCCGGACAATATCAATCCGTGTCAGTTCGACAACGCCGATGCCTTTTATTCTTCGCAGACGCTGGATTGCCTCGACGAGTCCGCTTTGCTTGCCGTGGGGCAGGTCTATCTGCGTTATGTCGCCTGTGATTATCATCTTGGAGCCGCGGCCGAGGC
>JBFZBL010000349.1:0-4539 GCA_041308485.1 Phycisphaerae bacterium
GGATAAGCGGCTTTTCCAGCTTATCGGCGACTCGCTTTTCGAAATTAAAAATGCCATTACACGATCCAGGATTGTCATAAGCAACGCTGCAGTCGTTACCAAAGATACCGCGTTCGAAATCGCCCTTTCACAGGACAGTATACCTGTCGAAAACGGAGAAGGCGCCACCGGGCGCGATTTTTTTCGATTAGCTTAAGACTTTGACATGATGCATGCCTTGAAATACGCTCTCCCTTCACCACCAATTTACCCGACGGCACATCCACCCGATTACATCGTTTGTTTAAGGGCGGCCGCGGATTTTTTCCTTGTGGTTTTGCCTGTCGCTTCATATTTTGAAAGCAGGGGAAGCCCATCCCTCTTCACTCGTTACCAAAAATAATCACTATACCGGAGCGCGAATGGATTTTCAAAAAGCACTCAAGCAATGCATGGTAAAACCGGGCAGCCGTGTTTGTCTGAAAGATTACGATCCGGATGATACTGCCGGATGCAGCAACAAAAAGCTGGCGTCAAAGACCCTTTCCCGCAATACGGAAAAACTGGCGGAACTGCAACGCCTGCTCTATGCGGAGAATATCCGTGCGCTGATGATCATTCTGCAGGGTATGGACGCTTCGGGCAAGGACGGCGCCATCCGCCAGGTCATGAGCGGCATCAATCCGCAGGGGTGCACAGTCGTCTCGTTTAAATCCCCCAGCGACGAAGAGCTGGATCACGATTACCTGTGGCGCATTCATAAGGCGGCGCCGGCCAGGGGCGAGATCGGCATATTCAACCGTTCGCACTACGAGGATGTGCTGATTGTGCGGGTGCATAACCTGGTGCCGCCGGACATCTGGCGGAAACGGTACGACCAGATCAACCGTTTTGAACAGAACCTTTCTGAAAACGGCCTTAAAATCCTGAAGTTTTTCCTGCATATCGACAAGGACGAACAGAAGGCCCGGCTTGAAGAACGGATCAAGGATCCTTCCAAAGTCTGGAAAATGAACCTCGATGATATCAAGGAACGGAAACTGTGGAACGAATATACGGCAGCGTACGAGGATGTGTTGACAAAGTGTAGCACGCCCTGGGCGCCGTGGCATATTATCCCGGCGAATAAAAAATGGGTGCGCAACATACTGATATCGCAGATAGTAATTTCGTCCCTCGAATCGTTACACATGCACTACCCGAAACCGAAATTCGACCCCGGTAAAATTAAATTGGACTGACAAGAAATAGTATGCACGCCGCGGCGGGCCCCTCCGTTGCCCTGCCTCTGGCCGAAGCCGAGGCCATTTTCCTCTAACAAACCAACCAATTCTATTCGCAAAAAAAATCAGCGAAGCTATCCAATACTATAAATACGCTGCTCTGAACAGGCGGGAAGGGGGCTCGAAATCATAGCGGATTTCGGCGAGTTTGCGCTGCTTGGCGGCACCTCTTTTTATTATCAAGCCGCCAACTCCAGTGCTGTTGCAGCACAATTCTCATGATCGATTAATCAATAGAAAACGCCACAATAATTGTCCACTTATAATTGGATGCTATATTATAATACGGCCTAACGTATTCTTCCCGCTGCGCACAATGATTTTCTTAAACAAAGAAAAATTAAGCAACCGTTTCCTATCGATTCATTATAAGGAATCATTCTATGAATCAACAAACAGATTTTTTCACGATATTAAAAGTGACCGGCACAGCAGTGTCGTGTGGCGCGTTCCTGCGATTAACAAGAAGGTGTTTAAAGACGCTTTTTAAAAAGGGTAACCTGTTTTCATCGTATGTACTTTGGTATGGAAAGTGGATCTTTCTATGCCCGCTGCGGTAAACGACGGGTGGCCTGTTTGAATTACTCTGTATAAAACCGTATGCCACTGTTCCCCCTCCTCCGGACAGTGTCGTTTCCACTATCATACAACACTGCTATGTTGTGCTTGTGCATTCGACAACAAAATTGATGGCGCGACAAATACATACATTCGTTCTGTCGTCCCATGTCAGACACCCCCAACTCGCCATGGAGTTGAGCCTGCTGAACATCCCGCCTGTAAATACGACCACGCTGATGGTATTGTAAATTTTAAACATCGATTACTGATATTAATTATGTAAACAACCGGTGTGAACCTTTGTCGGCAAACTCAAACATACCCCATCATAAACAGAGGACGCTTGATACCATCCATTGACGAAGGATGGGTCAGGATAAGAGATTTTTCCATATCTATGCCTTTGAATTGTTCTCTGCCTTTGCCTTTGCCGCCTATTTCCACGATCAGGTCGCCGGTGCCGGTTCTGACCGAATAATCCGGGGTTTTTGCGCCTCTGGTCGATTTTAAATAAGAAAACGGCAATCCCAGCATTGTAAGCGAACAAACAAAAAAATCTTCTCTGAGCCCGCCAATTGCATCATTAAATCCCCTGAATAAGAGCCGGTACGGCGGAAACAGTAAAATTTTAGGTTCTTTCAAAACATTGGTTCCGGACGGAAAAACAACCGTGAGAAGAAACGCTTTTTCCAGCAAATGAATGTATTGCTCCGCTTTATATTTTGTTATGCCGACATTCTTTGCCGCTGTTGAATAATTGATGTCTTCAACCGATGATTTGCCGATAAAAGTAAGCACCTTTTCAATTACTGCCGGCTCCTCTGTTTTAAGCGGAATAACGGAAGGAATATCCTTGTTTATAATTTTATTCGAAATGTTTCTCAACAAAGGCAGCACATCAGGCTCTTCCAATGCAAACGGCATCAGACCGCCGGCAACTCAAATACATACATTCTGGCAAATGATTAATCAAAATGCATATCATTTTAGAAAATGATTTGCCAGGATGTATCCATTTTCGCGCCCTTCATAATCAGCTTATGACCATTCGTTTTGATTACTTTAGACTCTGTAGCTAAATAATCTATCCTTCTCATCGCAGGACTAAAGCCCCACTTGTTCGTGGGACGTAGCGTTTTTTGCAGTGAATCACCTGTAGCGCCTGAAACCTGTGTTGAGAATAAAAAAGCCTTCTTTGTTCTCAGTTCTGCCATTTCCAACAAAACATTTATTCAATCTATTCGTTGCGATTGTCATTATAGTATTTTATTGGGTCACTCTAACATTTTTCCCTAGAGGTAGTTATGTTGAAATCAATGACCCGTATCTCTTTCGTGCTGCTTTTCTGCTTTGGCGCCCTTCTGGCGTCGGAGCCATGGAAGTACTCCATCAACTCCAACCTGACCGCCACCATGAGCTTCTATTCCGACAACTGGTCGGGGAACGAGGCGAATGCGATGTCCTACACCGCGCAGATACACTCATCCTTATCGCGGCAGTTTACGCCGATCCTCTTAAACAAGCACTCGCTCAAACTCGCATTCGGACAGACCTTGCTGCAGGATACTGCCGACGATTGGACTTTAAATAAATCCACCGACCTGATCGACTACGAAACCATGCTTCTTTTTACGCTGAAATCCTGGGTTGATCCATATATATCAGCGAAACTGTTAAGCCAGTTCTTAGATGAGCGGGAGGTAAACGACATCAGCAACAACCGCAGGTATTTCAATCCTTTGGATATTACCGAGTCTGTCGGTATTGCCCGGCAGATCACGAAAACCGAGCTTGTTGATTGGAACACACGGCTGGGAGCCGCGGTACGTGAATATATAGACAGGCATATGCAGACTGATATGCCCGACGTATATGAAACCAGTACGACAACCAGCGGCGGTATCGAGCTCGTTACCGGTCTCAAAGCGGTCAACAAGGCCAAATGGCTCAACTTCACCAGCCTGCTCAAGGTGTATGAAGCCCTTGTCAGCACCGATGCGGATAACCCCATTGTTGGCGACGACTGGCGGTATCCCGTAGTCAACTGGGAGAACACACTTACCCTCAACGTCACCAAATACATCATGATAACCTGGTACGGACAGGTGCTCTACGAGAAAAAGCTCGACCCGGACCCGCGGCTTAAAAACACCCTGTCCATCGGTTTGACCTATCTGATCTCGAACGAATAACAAAGGAGCATAGCCATGTCTACGGAAATAATTCTTCAAAAACTGCAGACTCTCGGCATAGTGTACGGCACCAAGATAGCGGCCGCGCTGGTTATCCTTCTTGTCGGCTTGTGGCTTGCGCGTCATGTGTCGCGGTTGATTGAAAAGACAATGATAAAAGCAAAGGTCGATGCAACCCTGGCGGTGTTCACCCGCAACGTTATTTATGCGGCGTTCATGGTTTTTACGGTTCTTGCCGCATTATCGCAGGTAGGCATACAGACCGCGTCGTTCATTGCCGTGCTTGGCGCGGCAGGTCTGGCCATCGGCCTTGCTCTGCAGGGAACCCTTGCCAATCTCGCCTCGGGCGTACTACTGATTCTGTTCCGCCCCTACAAGGTCGGCGACTCCATCAAGGTGGGGGGATTCGAGGGAACCGTGCAGGAGCTGCAGGTATTCAGCACGATTCTTATGTCCGCGGACAACAAGCGGATTATCATTCCCAACGCAAAGATTACCAGCGATTCGATTGTGAACAGTACGAA